>JAKACY010000027.1 GCA_021821025.1 Bacillota bacterium
TCTTAGGGAGTATGAAGACCTGTGATCAACACCTTTTCGAGGTGTGGAGACAAACTTACCAGGTTGAAATGATCATTTGCAAATAGGTGGTGTAGTGCTGTAATGCTGATCGCTCCGAAAACGGACCATGCAACTGGCTCAGCCTGATCGGTATGAAACTCCCCAGTCTCCACACCCTCTTCGATGATGTGCTGAATAGAAGTCACATACTGTACCAGCATCCGCCGAAAATCCTGTTGACGCTTTTCCTCGCCAAAGGCCTCTCGCAAAATGATAATACAAAAGTCCTTGTAATCCTGAAAGAACTGCAACTGCTCATGGATCACCGTCGTCAATTTTGCCGTGGCTGTCGTCTGACTCTGAACTTTAGACAGTACGGTTTCACGCAAAAGCTCTGTTCCTTCTTCAACAAGAAACACGAACAGGTCTTCTTTGCTTTTAAAATGGTAGTAAATAGTCCCTTTAGCGACGTTGGCCTTCGCAGCGATTTCGTCCATGGTGGCACGTTCAAAACCGCGCTCGGAAAAAGCGTCAATTGCGGCCTGAAAGATCAGCCGCATTTTCCTCGAACTCATATCTGTCACCTTTCCTCTGACTATCGGCGAAGCCGCATCACTGTCGTACATTCAAGGGCTACGCTATCACAATTTACGATTGCTTTCAATCAATCGGCAACCACTCGACAAACTTCGCATAAGCATAATACCACACCCCTTTAGGGTGAAGTTAAATGAGGGGGAGAGAGCGTGGACATCCTGGATCGCTTAGCGACCTACCGGGCAGAGGAACAAGGCTTAGTTTGGGAGGGCACGTTTGGCGAATATTTGCAGCTTGTTCGCAAACAGCCGAGTGTTGCGGAGACCGCGCATTCCCGCATTTATCACATGATCTCTGCAGCTGGAATCGACGAAGATGAAGCAGGTCACAAAACCTATCGCTTTTTTTCACGTGAGTTGTTTGGTTTAAATGATTCGCTCGATCGCTTGGTCGAAGAATATTTTCACTCAGCCGCCAGGAGGCTGGATGTGCGCAAGCGGATTTTGCTTCTTATGGGCCCTGTCAGCGGAGGCAAGTCGACCATTGTCACATTGCTTAAAAAGGGACTCGAACGGTACACGCGAACGCCAGAGGGTGCGCTGTATGGGATTAAAGGGTGCCCCATGCATGAAGAGCCGCTGCATTTGATACCATCAGAACTTAGAGCTGATGTGGAGGCAGAACTCGGCATTCGCATCGAAGGCAATCTGTGCCCGTCCTGTCGTATGCGCCTTCAATCGGAGTATGATGGGCGAATCGACACTGTGTTGGTCGAGCGCGTGGTCTTGTCGGAAGATGAACGTGTCGGGATCGGAACGTTTAGCCCGTCTGATCCGAAGTCGCAGGATATCGCAGACCTTACGGGGAGCATTGACTTCTCCACCATCTCCGAGTTCGGGTCGGAAAGCGATCCGCGCGCGTACCGCTTTGACGGCGAGCTCAACAAAGCTAATAGGGGCCTGATGGAATTTCAGGAGATGTTGAAGTGCGATGAGAAATTTTTATGGAACTTGTTGTCTCTTACGCAGGAGGGCAACTTCAAGGCAGGCCGTTTTGCACTGATCTCTGCCGATGAGTAGGTGGCACACCCCCCCACCTGAATGTGCAGTTGGTTGTGGGAATGCGTGAGACACATGAGAGCGGTGCATGGATTCTGGCGAAAATATGCGTAAGCCGATGAGATGGTAGATTGATGGCGCCAAAGGGGGAGTTGTCTTGGACGAACAGGATCGCGTGATGAGAGACTGGAAAGGGCCTTACGGCAGAGTGACGCTCGAAATCTCCCACTCGACGGCACTTGATGACCAATATGATGTGATCGATCTTATGGCACGCTTGCTCTGTCTTGAAGAGGCTCATCGCAATGTCGGACAAAAAGAGCGTGCAAAGGGCCAGAGAGGGAATATATGACCGCTGTCTTCGCACGGAAGCGAATTACGAATCTATGACTCACATGAAGTGGCTGCAGCTATCCTGAATCGGTTGAGATCGCGGCGTGGATAAGGCTGTCATAATGGCGCACAACCTCGGGAAATGACAGTATCTGTTCTTTTGCAATCGGTCGCAAGCGATAGACCCCGCGCTCTACGCGTTCAAACCATCCGTAGACGTTCCTTTGTAGAATTGAGGCCGTCTGCGCTCCCGTCCCCATCTGGCGCAGTTTCTGGGGCGACGTCGGACCAAATGCATCTAGGCAACAAGCAATGTGAATCGCCTGTTCGCGATACGCCGTGATAATCTTGCGCCTGTTGGCGCCTCCCAGGTTGTAGTCCCCTGTTCGTAGTGCGTTTTCCTTCAATAAAAGGGCCCTCGCTCGCGCATCTTTACGCACTTGAAATGGCTCCGGATGAAACACAAGCTCTGCCGTCGCCTTCATGGGCTTTTCATGGTCATGGAGTTTGCCACCGCCACTAAATCGCACGAAAAATAGTCCTAGCTCCAAGCGCCGCAACAGCTGCAGCATCCCTTTTTGCTTCGCAGTCAGTCTCCCAGGCGGCCGAGGCACGGCAACGTATACCAAGGGCGTCATGCGCTGTCTTTTGGTAGCTTGGATGAGGAGTTCTGTGTTAAAATTCCGCTTCAGTTCGACGATCACCAGTTCGTCGTCGTGAACGGCCGTCACGTCGCAATCTCTCACCTCGGACCGCACTGAATATCCGCGCTTTTGCAGGTAGTCCGCGATCGGAGGGTATAGGTCCGTCTCAAAAATTCGCTCGCGCTTCTTATCTTTCACCTCTATAAGAGTGCCTCCCACAGATTTCCGCGTTTAACCGGCTCTCCGTAATCTTCACGATGCCACCTCCACTTCGTATGATAGCAGGTTTTGTGAAACTTGGGCGATCATCCGCATGCCTGCCTTGCACATATAGATGATCTAGGCGGAGGTTTACGGTCCAAGGGGGAAAGGCGCATGCGGATGTACGAGTCATACGCATTTTCACATATTGTCAATTATGTGCGGCGTTCACGGCAAGACATCGAGCGCGAGCGACGAACGGGCGAAGATACGCTCGCAGAGCAAAAGGCGTTGATGGATCGGGTCCTGTCTAACTTTGGCGTGCCATTTATACAAAAAATGGAAATCGGGTCAGGCGACAAGATATCGACGCGGCCGGTGTTCATGCAAATTTTACGAGAGTTAAGCGAGGGGGTATACGACGCTATCGCGGTCAAAGAGCTATCGCGGCTGGGGCGTGGATCGTATGCGGACATGGGGCAGATCTATGATTTGTTGCAGACAAGACGAATCTATATCATTACGCCGTGGCGCATTTACGATCCGACCAACGCCAGCGATGCCAGGCAGATCCGGTTTGAGCTGTTTTTATCGCGAGAGGAGTTTGAAACCACCCGCGAAAGGCTTATGGGCGCCCGCTACAACTATGCGATGCAGGGAAAATGGATGGCGGGTTCTGTCCCATATGGCTACCGCTTTGATGAATCATCGCAGCGGCTGGTGATCGAGGAGGATGAGGCGGACGTGGTGCGTCTTATCTATCAATTGGCGGTGGGCGATATCACGGGTGACGTGATGGGCGCGCGAGCAATCGCGACATATCTCAGCCGCCTTGGAATCCCATCTCCTGGCGGGCATGCCAAGTGGCATCCGCAGGTGATCTCGAGGATGTTGAAAAAGGGCGTGTATACAGGGCAGGTGCAATTTCGCAGTACGGAAAATCGGGATGGCAAGAAAGTGCCCCGGCCAAAGAAGGAGTGGATCGTCGTCGATCATGCGCACGAGGCCATCATCGATTCGACAACCTTCGACCGCACACAACGACAAGTCGCGCAAAGTCATCATACGTCTAGCGCATTTAGCAACGGTTCGAGTGAATTGGCAGGTCTTTTATGGTGTGCAAAATGCGGGAAGCGTCTCGTTCGTCAGACCGGTGTTCAGCAGTACCGAAAAAAAGATGGAACCGTGAGCATCTATCATAAAGAGTTTTTATCGTGTCCGACCCGTTCCTGCACGTATGTGCGATACCGCGATGTGGAGGCTGCACTGATCGATATTTTATCGCGATGGGCTGCGCCACCCGCACAAAGTATCAGGCAGCGCTACAGTGAGCTAAGTCAAGCTGCAGCATCGCAGAATCAACATAAGGATGGCAGCGCTCGGCGAGCGGTCGAGCGAAGGAAGAAGGATCTGCAAGAGCGGCTGGAGTTCATTTATGCCAAGTTCGAATCTGGCGTTTACACAAAGGAGGAGTTCTACGAGCGTAAGGGTGTGATTCAAAAGGCGCTAGTGAGCTTAGAGAGCCGACAGGTCTTAAAGGGCGCACCGGAGTCACAGATTGAGCCTGATGATACAGAGTCCGAAACCCGGCCGACATTTGATTTTCAAAACCTTGGCGCATTTTATCTCGCATTAAAGAGCCGCGAACACAAAAACGTACTCTTAAAGGCACTCTTTTCAAAAATCGTAATCGAGCCCTATAACGGGGGATTTCATACCTTGGGTGTGTGCGTTCACCACCTATGAAATGATCATCGCTCATACAAATGAGGCCGAATATCGCAATTTTGTGGGCAATCGGAGAAATGAAGCACTACAGTCGCGGATGATCGTGATGCCGATCCCCTACAACCTCAAAGTCTCTGAAGAGGTCAAAATCTATCATAAGCTCGTGCAGCAAAGCGACATCAAGGATGTGCACATCGCGCCGCATGCGTTGTGGACTGCGTCGATATTTTCCGTACTGACGCGCCTTAAAGAGTCGAAGAAGCAAGGCATGGATCTCATGAAAAAACTCTCACTTTACGATGGTCGTGTGGTCGAGGGATTCAAAGACAAAGACGTGCAGGAACTGCGCGCGGAAGTTCCGGAAGAAGGGATGAGCGGCGTTGATCCCCGTTACGTGATCAACCGAATTTCAAGCGCCCTGATTCGCCGCGACACATCGTGCATCAACGCGTTAGATGTTCTGCGAGCGATCAAGGATGGGCTCGATCAGCACGCGTCGATCAGCAAAGAAGATAAAGAGCGGTTGCTGAATTTCGTGGCGATCGCGCGCAAAGAGTATGATGAACTCGCCAAAAAAGAGGTTCAAAAGGCATTCGTCTACTCTTATGAGGAGTCGGCCAAGACGCTGTTAGATAACTACCTCGATAACGTGGAGGCCTACTGCAATTGGCAGAAGATCAAGGATCCGATCACGGGTGAAGAGATGGATCCAGATGAAAAGCTGATGCGGTCGATTGAAGAGCAGATCGGGATCTCGGAGAATGCCAAAAAGGCTTTTCGCGAAGAGATTTTGATTCGCATCTCCACCTACGCGCGGCGCGGCAAGCGGTTTGAATACCACTCGCATGAGCGTCTGCGGGAGGCGATCGAGAAAAAACTGTTCGCGGACTTGAAGGACGTCGTAAAAATCACGACATCTACGAAGACGCCAGACAGCAATCAACTGAAAAAGGTGAACGAAGTTAGTAAGAGACTGATTGACGAGTACGGATATTGCGCAAGTTGCGCCAATGAACTTTTGCAGTACACGGGCAGCTTGTTAAATAGATAAACGCGAGCCATTGCATTTGATCGAATATTCAATGATTACCAAGGGTGTAGGTCGATCTTGGCGCTGCTCGGATTTCGTTCAGCCGCTTGACCCACGCCCTGTTGTTGTCCTTTCAAGTGAAGTGCAAAAAAGGGGTGGATGACATGACGCTGAGTCGTTTTACGCTCAGTCAGGACGACTGGTCATTGCACCGCAAGGGACAGCAGGATCAGTCGCGACATCAGGAAAAGGTACGGGAGGCCATCAGACAAAACCTGCCGGATCTCATTAGTGAGGAAAGCATCATCATGACAGATGGACGTCAGGTTGTGAAAGTTCCAATTCGCTCACTTGACGAGTATCATTTTCGATTCAATTTCAACAAAAGCCAACAAAGTGGTCAAGGCGATGGCAACTCTTCGGTCGGTGATGTGATCGCAAGGGACGGCAATCCAGGTGCGGCCAATGCTCCAGGCAAAGGTGAAGGAGCAGGGGACCAGCCTGGCGTAGACTACTACGAGGCGGAGGTTTCAGTAGACGAGATTGCACAGATCCTATTTTCTGATCTTGAACTGCCCAATCTGAAACAGAAAGATCCGGAGAATCTCACGGTGACTGATGTTGAATTTCGTGATGTGAGAAAAAGAGGATTGCAAAGTAACATCGACAAGAAGCGCACGATTCTAGAAACATTAAAGCGCAACGCCTTGTCTAACAAGCCAGGTCTGCACCACATAACACCTGAAGATCTGCGCTACAAGACGTGGGAGGATGTCGTCCATCCGCACTCACAGGCGGTTGTCATCGCGATGATGGATACGTCTGGATCGATGGGGACGTTTGAGAAATACATCGCACGCACATTTTTCTTCTGGATGGTCCGCTTTTTACGCACAAAGTATGAAAAGGTAGATATTCAGTTCATCGCCCATCACACCGAAGCGAAAGTGGTGAGCGAAAATGAGTTTTTCACCAAAGGCGAGAGTGGTGGAACGATCTGTTCGTCTGCGTATGAATTGGCGCTAGATCTGATCGACCACAACTATCCGGCGCAGAAATACAACATTTACCCATTTCACTTTTCTGACGGTGACAACCTGACGTCGGATAACGAGAAATGCGTCAAGCTTGTAAACGAGATGATGGAAGTCAGTAATATCTTCGGTTACGGAGAAGTCAATCAGTATAACCGGTCGAGTACGCTGATGAGCGCCTACCGGAACATCCACTCACCACTTTTTCGCCACGCGATTATACGCGAAAAGGCTGAGGTATACAAAGCCTTGCGAACATTTTTCGCACCTATCGTCCCGACTATGGGAGGAAAAGCCGGATGAATTCAGATGAGTATTCGAAGTTAGAGAAGTCGATCGAGGAAATGATGGTCATTGCGCGGGGATTTGGGCTTGATTTTTTCGATATGCGGTTTGAACTCGTCCCCGCGGACGTCCTTTATACGTTTGGCGCTTATAAGGGATGCCAACGCGGTTTTCACACTGGTCCTTCGGTAAGGCATACCATCGCATGAAGCTGGACTATGATCTGGGACTCAGCCGGATCTACGAACTCGTGATCAACTCGGATCCGTCGTACGCATTTTTGCTTGACAGCAATTCACTCGTGCAAAATAAACTGGTGTCGGCCCACGTGCTCGGGCATAGTGACTTCTTTAAAAATAACGCTACGTTTCGGCGAACATCTCGCAACATCGTAGATAGTATGGCGGCGAGCGCGGAACGCTTTCGATCCTATGAAACGCAGTACGGAAAGGAAGTTGTAGAAAATTTCTTGGATTCTGTTCTCGCGCTTCAGGAGCATGTGGACCCACAAAAGGAAGATGCGGTTAGGCGCAGACTGGGAAGAAGCGAAAGGCCTGATTCGGAGCAAAAGGTCAGAGGTAAATACGATGACCTGTTTGATTTAGATCGTTTGATGGGCGGTCAAGGTTCTCCGCCAGCGGGTGCGCGGCAGTCTGCGGTGCGACAAGGCGAACTGGAGAAAGACCTTCTGCTTTTTCTTGTCATGAACAGCAAGACTCTCACCGACTGGCAACGCGACATCGTGAGTGTGATTCGCGAAGAGATGCTGTATTTTTGGCCACAGATCGAAACTAAGATCATGAATGAAGGCTGGCCTTCTGTCAGTAAAGATGCATGGATATTTATTAAAGAAAGTTACGAAAGATATATTGCAATAACTCTAGTGTTCAAATATGATGTTCAAGTAAGATACATAAAAAGAGGGGGACATACACGTGACCAACAAACATAAGCTGAGTACGGTCGCGATGACAGCGCTTGCGACGATTGCTATGACATCGTTTGGAGCAATGCCATCTGCCGCACAGCAGATCGCTCGTCATAGTAGTGCATCACAGCCGGCGTTGGTTGATTTGCCTTCGCCAAATGGAAACTTCCAAGACACTTTTAATCCATTCACCGCGAACAACAACGGTGGGAACTACGGAACACTTGGTATGATTTATGAGCCGCTGTTTTATTTCGATAATGTAAGCGGTCGCACGTTTCCGCTTTTAGGCACAAGCTATACCTGGGGTAACCACAATCGCACGCTGACTGTGCAGCTTCGCAAAAACGCGACTTGGACAGATGGTAAGGCGGTTACCGCCTGAGACGGTGTATTTACATTTAATATATTGAAACGCTTTCCAGCTGCGGACATGGAAGGCGTATGGGGAACTCTGTCGTCAGTTAAGGCTGAAGGTAAGTATGCCGTTCAGTTTAACTTCAAGTCTGCCAATGTTCCTTTTGCAGCTTATGTATTGGGTCAGTTTATCGTTCCGCAGCATATTTGGAACAAGATTAGCAACCCGATGAAGGCTACGATCACTAAACCGATAGGCACAGGTGCGTATACGCTTGCCTCGTTCTCCACGCAAGATTATAAAATGGATGCGAATCCGCACTACTGGGGTGGCAATCCTCCCGTAAAAGTGGTTGACTTCCCAGCCTATTCAGGCAACGACAGTGGAGACCTCGCGCTCGCAAAAGGTGAAATCGACTGGAGCGGTATGTTCATCCCGTCCATTCAACGTATTTTTGTCAATCACGATCCGCGGCATAATCACTATTTCTATCCGCCTGGCAATGTGGTCATGATGTACACCAACTTGCAAAACCCGCTATTAAGGCAACTGCCGGTGCGCGAGGCCATGTCACTTGCGATTAACCGCAATGCGCTTGCTAATGAAGGTGAGTACGGTTATACGAAACCAGCTAGCCTCACAGGGCTGGTATTGCCGAATAACTCCGCTTGGCTTGATCCAAAGCTCCCGAGATCTTTGAACACGCCGCAGTTCAATCCGACGAAGGCGATTCAGATCCTGCAAAAGGCCGGGTTTAAGAAAAATGGTCAAGGGATTTTTGAAAAAGGCGGTAAGCCTTTATCGTTCTCCCTAGAAGTGGTCGCAGGTTGGACGGACTGGGATGCTGATGCTCAACTCATCGAGCAAAATCTGAAGCAAATCGGCATCGCTGTGAATGTGCATGAGGACCAACTCGGTGCATACAATTCCAACATCGGTCAAGCCCAAAAACACTATGACCTCGCGATTTCGTGGACTAATACGGGACCGACGCCGTACTTCCTGTATTATAACATGCTGGATAAATCAGGCAATTACAATGTGGAGCAGTTAAATAGCCCGGCTGTAGATTCCTGGTTATCAAATTTTGCTTCGACCAGTAACCTCAATCAAGAAAAACAGGATATTTTCAAACTGCAGCAGTATATGGCTACGCAACTGCCAAGCATTCCGCTCTTCTATGGGCCAGTGTGGTTTGAGTACAGAACTGCAAACTTTACTGGATTCCCCACTGCGCAAAACCCGTGGATCAATCCAGCTCCATGGCAGAACTATGCGCAAGAAATCGTACTGATGCACTTGCACCCTGTGAAGTAGTTCATCTTAATAATATTGGGAGGCAGAACTTTCTGCCTCCCAATATTATTTGGTGCGGGAATAAATTTTCTACCAAGCATTATTGCCAAGTTGCCAGTTTAGACACATAATATCCTCAAAGACATTCGATTTGACGAGGTGGCTGCGGTGTTTAAACGGACATGGATGGCATTGTTTTTCACAGCGTTTATGGTTGTGACCCTCAGTTTTCCTTCGTCAGTTGCCTTTGGGGAAGACTTGCCAGCGAATCAGACACCAAACACTTTGTACGATAACCTTCGTGCGCCTGGTGCGAAGTGGAGCGTTGCACAAGAGTATGTGTTTATAGACAAAGTGGCAGATCGGTATCGGGCCTCGAAAGATGGCGAGTATTGTACCAGCTTTCAAACTCCTAACGGCCAGCTATATTACTTTGGCGTCGCAGAGACAAGTCGTATGAAGCAACCCATTTTTATTGTCAATCATCGGGTTTTTCCAACGCTGGAAAAGTTTAAACACTATATTCATGATCGGTCGGATTTTGAACTGATCGGGGCAAGTCTGGGAGTTTATAATGGTCCGATCACGGTCAGTCTTCCTTCTCACGAAAAGTGATGTTTGCGTTCAAGGCTGTTTGCTCGTCTATCTCAGATGCGATGGTATGCCTTAGTGCGCCTTCTCTAATACTCTGGCTCATATCCCTGACCCGTGTCGCTAGTTCCTGTTGATCCTTCGCGGATGTTAAATCTCCGAGTTTCTCGAACGTAACTGTTTTCGAATTGAGACCGACTGAAAATCGAATTGGCATGATGACACCTCCCGGCTGGCTGATGGTCACCTTGTCGCGCATATACATAATGCAACTGTATGCGTGGAGGCGATGACCCTATGACTTGTGCGCCGGATCAGGTGATTGCTCTCTACTGTAGAGTGTCGACAGACGAGCAGGCGAGAGAGGGGCTTTCGCTCGATGAACAGCGTTCCCGTCTGCGGGCCTATTGCCATGCGATGGGGTGGCAAATGCCGATACGGGAGTTTGTTGATGATGGATTTTCGGCTAAAAACCTGAAGCGTCCGGCTATGATTGAAGTTTTGAAGTTGATCGAGTCAAAGCAAATTTCTAAGTTATTGGTAACAAAACTGGATCGCTTGAGCCGTCGGTTATTAGACTTGTTAACGATGATTGAGCTTCTGGAGCGTCATGACGTATCGCTTGTGTCAACCAGTGAAGCTTTCGATACGGATACGCCCTCTGGCAGATTGACACTGCAGGTACTTGGCGCTGTGGCAGAATTTGAACGTGAGCGCATTCGTGAACGCGTAGTGGAGAATATGACTCATGCCGCAAAATCCGGAAAGTGGTTATCTCGGGCCCCGTACGGGTACAGGCTTGTTGACAAAGTATTGGTGGTAGACGAAGTACAGGCGAGAATTGTTAAAGATGTCTACCAGATGTTTCGTAGTGGCTCTGGATACTTTGCGATTGCGAAGAGACTCAATAGGGACGGGATTGTGTCACCGCAAGGAAAGCAGTGGTCCGTCCGAACAATAAAGCTCTTGCTCACTAACCCTGCATATAAAGGAAGCTCGGTGTGGAAGCGGTCCGATGATGATGGCAATTCCGCAGATAGCCGACAGAAGACCAACTTAATTGAAGTCAGCCATGCGCATCCGGTCATCATCGAAGATGGGCTATGGGAGGAAGTTCAAGCGCAGGCGAGGACAAAGACATCGATAGCCCCGAGAGCCGCAGGTAGTTCACATCTGCTTAGTGGCATGCTTCGTTGTGGGGATTGCGGTGGAACCTTGAGTATCGGATTCTCTGGATGGTCCAAAAGAGAGCGAGTATACCGGTGTTCTACATATAAAAATAAAGGCGTGTGCAGGAGTGTTCCGTATAAAGCGGACCTGCTTGAATCCTTTTTTATCGACGCGCTGCAAGAACTTACTCTGCTTGATGCTTCGTCATATGAAGTGGGTCTGCAGCTTGCTATAGGCCAAGCTAGTATTGGCGATCGTGTGCGGGCAGCGAAGGCGCGTTATGCTAGGCAAATAGAGGCATATGCGGCGGGATTGATCAGTTTGCCTGATTTAACTAAAGAGAAGGATTATTTGGAAGGACTTTTAACGAAGGCCCAGGGGATGGATGCGGGGTGCGGTGCAAATGACCGGGATAGGATGTTGCGACTAGTCTCTCGACTTGAAGCGATGCAGATTGATTTTCGACAGGCCATGCAGATGCTGCCGCCTCAAGAGGCAAAGTCGATCTTAAAACGGTTTATATCGCAAGTGATTGTGTATGGTAATGAACACCTTGAGATTGTCCTTCAGCCTTATCAAGTGAAAAATCCGTAGGAGCGTGCAGATTATGAAGCATGAAACAAACAGACTTAATGTCACAATCGCTGTGATGGTGGCCACCTTTTTGACGGCCATGGATAGTACGGTCGTCAGTACGGCGATGCCGACGATCATCAGCGACTTAGGCGGCATTAAGCTGATGAGTTGGGTGTTTGCGGTCTACCTTTTGACGACGGCAGTCACCACTCCAATCTGGGGAAAGCTATCTGACTTATTCGGGCGTAAAGTGATCTTTATGATCGGAACGTCACTCTTTTTGCTTGGTTCCATACTATCCGGCACATCACAGACGATGGAGCAACTGATCTGGTTTCGTGCGTTTCAGGGAATCGGCGCTGGTGCAGTGTTTCCGATTACGCTAACCATCATCGGGGACATATACAACTTTGAGGAACGGGCCAAGATTCAGGGATTATTCAGTGCTGTCTGGGGTGTTTCGGGTATCCTCGGCCCACTGATCGGCGGATTTTTTGTAGATTGGTTAACGTGGCGCTGGATTTTTTACATTAACCTTCCGATCGGGGTTATTTCTATGCTTCTGCTCTGGATATTCTTAAAAGAACATATTCATTCTCAGAAAAAACACATCGATTATTGGGGCGCCCTCACGTTTTCGACCGGAATGACAGCACTGCTCTATGCGCTCATGACGGGTGGTCAGAACTACGCTTGGAACTCATGGGTCATCATCAGTCTGTTCATTGTTGCAGTGGTATTTTTAGCCGCATTTATAGCGATTGAGAGACGAACAAGGGAACCGATGTTGCCCTTAAAACTGTTTGTGATCCGAGTGATCGCCACGTCGAATATCGCAAGCTTTCTTACCAGTGCGATTCTAATCGGGTTATCGGCGTACCTCCCAATGTGGGTGCAAGGCATCCTTGGGCACAGCGCGACAAGTGCTGGGCTTACGCTTGCTCCTATGTCAATCGGGTGGCCGATCGGCGCTACGCTTGGGGGCATGTTGCTACTTAGAATCGGCTCGCGTACTACCTCATTGATCGGCATGGCAGCGCTAATCGCAGGTTCGTTGTGGCTTGCGGTGAGCAATATTTACACCTCACAATGGACCATGGGCTTGATCATGCTGATTCAAGGTTTCGGTTTCGGTTTTTCGTCCACAGCGTTTACAGTTTTAGTTCAATCCGCTGTCGGGTGGAACTTGAGAGGCGCCGCTACTGCTTCTAATCAATTTGTCCGGACGCTTGGTCAAACGGTCGGCGTAGCTGCCTTTGGTACTTGGTTTAATCAGTCAATCAATTCGAGTCTCGCTGTTCAATCAGGGGAGCCCGCGCATGCAACCAGCGCAACGATTGGTAAATTACTTAACCCGCAAATGGCAGCAAAGCTTGGCGCAGGTACAGTCGACGATCTGCGTAAAGTACTACTTGGTGGGCTGCACAGTGTCTTTCTGATTCTAGCCGTCATCGCTGTGGTCGGTACGATCGTCGTATTTTGGCTGCCAAGTATCAAGAAGGCACCCGATACGCAGGACGGCAAAGAGGCGCTAGCAGACGCATAGGTCTGTCGACGATGCACAAACATTTCTCAACCCATGCAGGAATTTGAGCCCTCCTAGCGAAATAAAAGTTTAAATAAGGAGGGATAAGTCATGGCTGAGGTTCGCGTCGGCATGGTGGGCTATAAGTTTATGGGGAAAGCCCATAGCCATGCATACCACGATATACCACTATTCTTCCCGAAAGTCGTACGGCCGATCAAGCAGGTGATCTGCGGTAGGGATCCAGATGGTTTGCAGGGTGCTAGAACCCAGTTTGGCTGGAATCATGCCGAGACGGACTGGCGACGTTTAGTCGAGCGCGATGATGTTGATCTTATTGATGTAAACGCACCCAGCAACGCACATAAGGATATCGTCATCGCTGCTGCGCAAAACGGTAAACACGTGTTTTGCGAGAAACCGCTTGCTTTAACTTTGGCCGATTCTCGGGAAATGTTAGGTGCTGTGCGCGAAGCTGGAGTGAAACACATGGTGGGCTTCAATTATCGTTTTGCGCCTGCTGTAAAGCTCGCGAAGTCTCTGATCGATAGTGGACGATTAGGTAAGATCTATCACTTCCGTGGATTGTTTCTTCAGGATTGGATCATCGATCCCTCATTTCCACACGTGTGGCGCCTTGACAAAGAAGTTGCAGGATCGGGATCGCTCGGGGACTTGGGTGCACATTCGATCGACCTTGCGCGGTTTCTTGTGGGGGAAATCAGTGAAGTGGTCGCGATGAGCGAGACCTTCGTCAAACGGCGTCCGAAGCCGACCTCTATGACCGGTCTTACAGCAACTGCATCGTCCGACACATCTGAGATGGTCGATGTAACGGTCGATGATGCCACATTGTTTATGGCTCGCTTTGAAAACGGCGCCCTTGGTTCTTTTGAAGCTACTCGGTTTGCTCCGGGTCATCGCTGTACTAATTCATTTGAGATTAATGGCAACCTCGGCAGCGTTCGCTTTGACTTTGAGCGCATGAATGAACTCGAGGTTTATTTTACGTCAGACGAATCGGATGTTCAGGGATTTAGACGCGTGATTGCTACTGATCCTGCACATGCTTATAGTGATATTTGGTGGCCACCAGGACATACGATCGGGTATGAGCAGACATTCATTCACGAGGTGGTCGAGCTCTTACAGGCAATCGACGAAGATCGCCTGCCACTTCCGAATTTCGAGGATGGCGTCATCTGTCAGTCGATTTTGCAAAGCGTTGAGCAATCGATCGAAACTAGAGCGTGGGTGAAAGTGGACAACCGTGTGTGATGTTTTCGGTTGGACTTATTTAATCTGAAGGAGTGTTATTGAAATGAAGCTTGGTGTATTTGCAGTCTTGTTCCAACAAAAGCCATTTGAAGAAGCATTGGATTACATAGCACAAAGCGGTCTGCAAGCGATCGAAATCGGTACGGGCGCTTTTCCTGGTAACGCTCATTGCAATCCGGCGGAACTGCTCGCAGATGAAACGAAGCTAAAGTCATTCAAAGAAGCGATTGATAAGCGTGGCCTTGAGATTAGTGCCCTCAGCTGTCACGGCAACCCACTACATCCAAAACGTGAAATCGCTGATCTGCATCATAAGCATTTTCAAGACACCGTATTGCTCGCAGAAAAACTAGGTGTATCAACGGTTATCACGTTTTCTGGTAGCCCGGGCGAATCGGAAACATCGAAAAATCCAGTGTGGGTGACATGCCCTTGGCCCGATGATTTCATGGAAGTACTGAAATGGCAATGGGAAGAAAGGGTGATCCCTTACTGGAAGGCCCAAAGTACATTTCTGAGAGAACATGGCGTTCGTGTAGCGATTGAGCCGCATCCTGGTTTCGTCGTGTACAACACTGAAACCATGCTTCGGTTACGCAACGAGTGCGGCGACAATATCGGCGTGAACTTCGATCCAAGTCACCTATTCTGGCAAAACATGGACCCCATCGTGGGTATCAAAGAGTTGGCTAAAGCGGGTGCCCTATATCATTTTCATGCAAAGGATACCGCATTTGATGCCCAAAACATGGCTGCAAACGGCGTCCTTGATACAAAGAGTTACCGCGATGAGCTTAATCGGTCCTGGATCTTTCGCACGGTGGGCTACGGCCACGGCGAAGAAACTTGGAAAAAAATCATCAGCACACTTCAACTTGTTGGATATGAAGGTGCGATCAGCATCGAACACGAAGATAGCTTGATGTCTGTCGAAGAAGGTTTCCAAAAAGCAGTAAAATTTTTACAAAATCTCTTGATACAAGAGCGGATTAAGGAGATCTGGTGGGCTTGAGTAAAAAGGCGGCTTGGATCGTGAGAGGTGGCTGGGAAGGCCACGAACCCGTGCAAGTATCGGAAATTCTTGACGGGCTTTTGAAAGAGGAAAATTTCGATGTTCATATTTTTGAAACGCTTGACTGTTTCAAGGATGAGGAAGCACTTAAGACTGTAGATTTAATCGTACCAGTATGGACCATGGGTAAAATTGAGCGCGATCAAGAGGGTCCGCTGCTGGCAGCGATCCGAAATGGCACAGGCTGTGCGGGTCTTCACGGCGGCATGGGCGATGCTTTTAGGGAAAGCACTGAATATCAGTATATGGTCGGCGGGCAATGGGTGGCACATCCAGGTAACGACGGGGTGACCTACCAGGTTCATATCGATCAGCCAGATGACCCGGTTATGGAAGGAATCGAGGATTTTACCGTAACATCTGAACAGTACTACATGCATGTAGACCCTGCAAATGAAGTCCTAGCGACGACGAACTTCGGGAACGTCGCTATGCCAGTTGCTTGGAAAAAGACATATGGCGCGGGACGAGTCTTTTATTGTTCACTCGGTCATGTGGCCAATATTGTACGAATGCCACAGGTCATGACGATCATGCGACGTGGGATGGTGTGGGCAGCCAGGTAACTGGTTCTTTTGCATCATGAGTCTGGGGGTGGAGAAACTTGAAGAAGATAAAGGTAGGCATCATCGGGTGCGGTAATATCAGTGCAATTTACTGTCAGGCTGGGAAGAAATTCGATATTCTTGAGATCGCCGCATGCGCGGATATCGATCTGGAACGTGCTAAAATGCGTGCGGCCGAGTATGAGATCCCGAAGGCCTGTAGTGTTGCGGAACTGTTAGCTGATCCCGAGATTGAGATCGTGATTAATCTCACGATACCGGGTGTCCACGCAGAGGTTAGCCTTGCGGCGTTGGAGGCAGGAAAACACGTGCACTCCGAAAAACCGCTTGCGGTCAACACCGCAGATGGTAGACGGGTGATTGAACTTGCGGCCCAAAAGGGCCTTCGCGTAGGCGCTGCACCGGATACTTTCCTGGGTGCAGGATTGCAGACGACGCGCAAGTTGATCGACGAGGGATGGATCGGTAAGCCAGTGGCCGCAACCGCCTTCATGATGGGACATGGGCATGAGGGGTGGCACCCAGACCCAGCATTTTTTTATCAGCCGGGTGGCGGCCCGATGTTTGATATGGGGCCATACTATTTGACAGCATTGGTGAACTTGATTGGCCCTATTCGCAGGGTTACGGGTTCAGCTCAGATCAGCTTTTCTGAAAGGACCATCACCAGCGAACCGAAACGCGGTCAGAAAATCGAGGTTGAAGTGCCAACGCATGTGGCGGGTATCCTCGACTTTGAAGGAGGTGCTGTAGGCACCATCATCACGAGTTTTGATGTTTGGCATGCACAGCTTCCCCTTCTGCAGATCTATGGTACTGAGGGAACGCTTAGCGTACCGGATCCGAATACGTTTGGTGGCCCTGTGAAAATCCGTCGGTATAACTCTGATAAATACGATGAGATTCCACTCGTCTACGGGTACGCTGACAACAGCCGGGGCATAGGGGTTGCCGATATGGCCTATGGCATTATAAACGATCGCAAGCATCGTGCAAATGGGGATCTCGCCTTTCACGTCCTTGAGGCGATGGAAGGATTTCATGTGGCATCGAGTTCTGGCACGCACTATGAGATGACTAGTACTTGTGACCGTCCAAAGCCACTGCCCTTAGGTCCTCTAGGCAGTGATTAAAGGTTTCATAGCTATGTGACACCAAAAAACGGGTCCGAATATTTGGGCCAAGATTGACCCATCCGTTCGTCCGGCAGGGCCAAACGCCTCGCGGATTGTAGCTGCGAGGCGTTTGGCTTCATGCCCGTGAATGACGCCTTGACGTCAGAAATTAAGCAATCCCAACGCCTTTGAGATATGCCATGCTTGTCGTGATACTCGCGAGGGAATCATTCTTGCAGACATCCTGTTCGACGAAGAACCACTTCGTACCGTTCTTCGAGCCCGCTTCGATGATGTCAAGCAGAGGAAGCGTCCCGCTGCCGACTTCTGCAAATGTCTGGCTCTCGCTGTCCTCCATGTCTTTGATATGAATCAGGGGGCACCGTCCAGCATACTTGGCCACGTACTCTGTAGCTTTTTGACCTGCGCGTTCAACCCAGTAAACGTCAAGTTCAGCTTGCAGGGCATGCGCCGGCGTGGAGCTATACAAGATGTCCAACCCGAACTCGCCATTAGCTGATTTTTGTTCAAATTCAAAGGCGTGATTGTGGTAGCACAAGGTGAGGCCGTGTGACGCATACTCCTCCCCAAGTTGAGCCAAAGTTTCGCCTACTGCACGATAGTCGTCGGCCGTCTTACGGAGTTCTTCAGGAAGCCAAGGGCAGGAGACGTATGATAATCCAAGCTCGAGCGCGTACTCAATGGTTTCACTCGTGTTTTTTAAAAGGTCAATCGATAAATGGCTCGAAACAGGTTGCATGCCTAAGTCGGTGACTACTGCATGTAGTTCTTTCGCAGTCAACCCGCCGTACCCGGCAAACTCTAAGCCCTTATATCCGATTTGTGCGACCTTTTCAAGTGTGCCTACAAAGTCTTGGGCGAGGTGATCGCGAACGGTGTAAAGCTGAAGACCGATATTTTTACTCACAAAAAGTGCCCCCTTAGATACGTGTGATTAAAGACTGAGTTAGATCGTATGCCTTCTTAAGAACGGTAAGCGGTTCCTCTTGCGGCGCAACTTTACGCAGCACCTCAATCGATAGCGGGCCATCATAGCCAGTCGAGTTTAAGACGCGCAAGAACCCAACAAGATCAATGCGACCAACACCAGGAAGCAAACGATCCTGATCATGCGCATCCTCTGGAGGCAGTGAAGCGTCGTTCAGGTGCACATGCGTAATTCTCTCTAATGGCAAGCGCTGCAGCTCTTCAAGGCTTGCGCCAGTCGTGTACCAGTGGTAGCTATCGAGCAGCACCCCGACGTTGTCGCGATCGATTGCATCCAGATACCCGAGAAGTTGAGTCAGTGTGTAAATAAATGGATACCGCTTATTGCGAAGGTGGTGCGGCCCTACAAATTCCAGGCCAAGGCTGATACCTGATGCGGCTAGAATATCAGCGCAATGACGAATGTGCTTTAGCTGATGAAACGCATATGGTAAAGGCTCTTCATCGATAAAGGGCCACAACCACGTAACACAGCGCGTGACACCGAACTGTTCAGCAGTCTTGGCATAAGTCGAGAGCTTCTCAAGTTGGTCTCGATATTCACTCTCATCTGCGTTTAAATTCACGGGCAGTCCCAT
>JAKACY010000221.1 GCA_021821025.1 Bacillota bacterium
GTGAGGGAGCATTCTGGCGATGACGCAGCAATGCGCCAGAGAGTTCTGGCCCCTTTTTGAACAACCTCTTCTAAGCAGGGGACACAGAGGAACGAATGACGAGCGTAGTATCGACCATCACTTCAGGAGGTTCAAATTGGCTGTCCTCGATAAGCTTGATAAGCGATTCGCCGATTATCTCGCCCATGACAGCCGTATTCTGACGAATCGTCGTAAGCGCGGGATGGAAATCCGCAGCAAGTTCGACGTCATCGAATCCCATAACGGAAATATCACCAGGGACACTCATGCCAAGTTCGTGCGCAGCGTCTATCGCGCCAAATGCCATGTAATCATTAAATGCAAACACGACCGTTACACGCTCTGATCGGATGATCTCGGCCATACTCTTCATGGCGTCTGAACCGGCATGTCGGGAAAAATCACCATAGGTGATGGCGCCGTCTGGAATTGTGAGACCATATTCTCGTACTGCCTGAAGCGCACCCTGCATACGGTGTCGTCCCGACATTGAAGAATTTGTATCTCCTATCAACGCGATTCTACGGTGGCCCAATGTGTGCAGGTACTGAACTCCCTGATGCGCTCCGCGATAATTGTTTGATTCGATGTAAGCAGAGCGAAATCCTGGCATTTTGATACCCAAGCACATGCGCGGAATCTGAACCTCGTTCAGGGTAGCAAGGGCTGCGAGTTGAGAAACGTGACTAATCAGAATATAGCCGTCTACTCTTCTCTCCTGCAACTTGTCCCGATACCACACCCCAGCATTCTCTCTCGTGGTTGGATTGGAGGAGAGAACCAGAAGATCATAGTCTCTTTGACTAAGATAGTCGTTGCAACTATTGATGATTGGCCCATAGAAACGACTCTCTAGATTGTGCGCTCTCCCACTCATGTGTGCTTGGTCAGGAAACAAGCACACAGCAATTAACCATGATTTACCAAGAGTCAATCCCCTGGCTAGAACACTGGGCCGATAATTCAGCTCTGCCATGATATTCATAATTTTGCGCCGTGTGGCCTCACCGATATCTGCATGACCATTAATGACTTTTGAGACAGCCGTTTTTGAAACGCCCGCAAGTCTCGCAATGTCTGAAATTGTTGTCATGACATCTTGTCCTGTCAATTAGGATGCCGAGCCAAATACGCAAGACGAGACACCGCCGAATCACCGGGCAGGTGCACCAGTAGCCGAAACCCCATCGTATTTATAATGCTGCGGCTTGAGTATAGCATACCCAAATTTGAAATTGATGTGTATTTTTGAAATGAGTTATTTGTTTGGCCGGAGTGAGTTTATCTGCGATTATTATGTATAATATAAATTTTATTCAATACAGCTCTCCCTTTGTCTCAGTATGACTTGAATCTCGAACGCATATTCGATAATCAGCTGATGCTGGCGATGTACCCACTACGGCGTTAAAATGACCAAAAATTATGTTGACAAGAAGAAAGAGTCTTCGTACAATGTGACTAGTCTTACTTAACCGGTACAGCAACTTAAGGACAAATCTCTGATGAAAGCGGAAACGGAGATTGTGACTGAATCTGTTGGTTTATCTACCTTTGGAGAAAGCGCTCACAATCGTCTTGGAAGTGAGCGTCAAGTAGTCCTCGCCTGTTCGCAGTAGATCGTCCCATTGAGAATTGCGGGGCCAACGGTACAGCGAATGATCATCGTCCCATTTGCCATCCATAGATTAGGATGGAAACTGAATGATTAAATCATGATGGAGGAATTATATGGATATTGGAGTTGTGAGTCAGTCTGCAATCGAGCATGGTGGCAAGAGATTGTTGTCAAGGCAGCAGAAACGTATTCATCTCTTTTGTTATCTCTTTCTTCTGCCGCAGACTGTCATGTACTTGGCGTTTACGATTTGGCCGATTCTCGCGAGTTACTACTATTCATTTTTTAACTGGGATGGCGTTGGTTGGCCGACAGATTTTATCGGGTTTCAAAATTATCAAGGGGTTATTTCAGATCCGTTCTTTTGGGGGGCATTTCAAAACAGTTTCCTGTATACGATTGCGACGGTCATTCTTGTCGTACCTGGTGCGCTGATCATGGCACTGATCCTTAATAATCGCAAGTTGAAAGGTGTCATTGTGTTTCGCACTCTGATTTTTCTACCGGTTGTCCTAACAATGGCTGTCGTCGGTCTCGTTATGCAGGATATGTTCGGCTATAACGGTTTTTTTAACAGGCTATTGATGTGGATCGGGCTCTTGCATCAGCCTGTAGAGTGGCTGAACAGTGCAATCATTGCGATGGTTCTTCTAATTCTGATCGGCTCGTGGAAAGGTTTTGGTATCAAGGTGATCTACTGGCTTGCTGGACTGCAGACTGTTTCGACAGAGATCTATGAAGCGGCGCACGTGGATGGGGCCAACGTGATCCAGCGATTCCGTCATATCACCGTTCCCATGCTAATTCCTTTTCTCATTGTGATCACCATCTTGCAGACGAACGAGTCGTTCCACGTGTTTGACTTAGTTCGGACATTCACGAATGGAGGGCCCTTCTTCGGTACGGATGTCGTTCCGCTCTACATTTACAATAACGCTTTCGGGTCGCTCGTTCCGCGCATGGGATATGCGTGTGCGGCCGGGATTGTCTTTGGCATCGCCACGCTGCTTGTGTCGCTTGGCCTTGGTCTGCTCGCGCGTCGATTTGGACAGAGAAACACTTTGTGAGGGGGACCATGCATGATTCTGCGTCGCATCGGACTAACAATTTTCTACATCCTTTTTATCCCGTTTTGCATCGCCTGGGTGTATCCGCTGCTCTGGACGCTAGGTGTCTCGGTTCAATCAAATTCGGAAGCGTACAATGGATCGTTGAGCCTGTTACCGAAGGGTTTTCGTCTCAGTATGCTGTTGCCGCAAAATTGGGCGCAGCTCATACAAGTGTTTCACTTCGGTAATTACGCAAACGCATGGTATGTTGCGAGCTTTGGTCAGTTCGCACTTAATACGGTTATCTTCAGCATCACCGTGGTCGTGTTCGTGGTTCTGCTCTGCGTGTTGACGGGATATGCGCTCGGGCGGCACTCATTCCCTGGCAAGAAGGTGTTCATTGGAGCGATTATTGTCACGATGTTCATCCCGCACGGATACACGATCGTTCCGGTATGGCAATTGATAACGACTTTGGGGCTAAATTCTTCACTATGGGGCATGATCTTGGCGGAAGTGGGTGGCGCTCATGTACTGTACATTTTGCTGTTCACAGCCTATTTCGCCGGACTACCGAAAGATCTTGAAGAAGCAGCATGTCTGGATGGTGCCGGATTCTTTCGAGTCTTCTTTAGCGTCATGTTTCCCTTAAGTATGCCGATCGTCGCGACTACCTGTATTCTTCAGTTCATCGGTACATGGAACAGTTTTTTCATTCCGTTGATTTTCTCTATCAACCAGCCGAAATTGCAGACTCTCGGTGTGGGGATGCTGTCGTTCACTAGCGACTATGCGAGCAACATTGCAGGCATGGCGGCTGGGGCGGTGATTACGTTTTTACCGATCGTTGCGCTCTTCGTATTCTTCCAGCGCTACTTTGTGGAGGGCATTGCCGGGGCTGTAAAGCAGTGACGATGTCGGTCGACCCAAGAGGAGGAGAGTCTTTGTCCAGTCAGCAGACGCCGATAGAGTTGCCGAATATTCTGTGGTTCATCATGGAGGATACCAGCCCCCGCTTCGGCTGCTACGGGGACGCGCTGGCGCGGACGCCGAATATTGACCGTCTGGCCGCTGGCGGGACCCGGTTCACGCATGCGTTTTCCACGGCCGGCGTGTGCGCGCCCAGCCGCGCCGCCATCTTCACCGGCCTGTACCAGACGTCTTTTGGCGCTTACCACATGCGCACCACCC
>JAKACY010000222.1 GCA_021821025.1 Bacillota bacterium
GTAGAAAATAAGAAGCCGTCTTGAGGGACATAGGCGATGGCTTCGCGAAGCACTTGCAGGCGAAACTGCCTCACGTCATGTCCGCCGATCAAGACGCTGCCAGGCGGTGGATCGAATATTCGCGGCAATAGGTTCGCTAGCGTCGTCTTGCCGGAACCCGTTCGCCCCACGATGCCCACCGTCTGCCCTCGTGTGACCGTAAAGTAAATATCTGACAACGCCGGGCGATCGCTATCTGGGTAGGAAAACGAATCCAAGTGTACCTCGATGTCACCTTGCAGACTTGTCATGGCAAGCGGCTTTACTGGATCAGCAATGTCCGGCTTTTCGCCAAGCAAGATGCCGAGCCGGATCAGTGACGCGGATGCGCGCTGAAAGTTGTTGATGACAAATCCAATCTGTTGCAAGGGCGTGATAATCATCGCGAGATACAACGTAAAAGCCACAAATGAACCAAGCGAGATCTCATGATGCAGCGTCATGTAACCGCCATAAGACAGCGCGATGGCAAAACTGAGCGATCCCATCAGCGGGATAAAAGATTGAAAGACCGCGCTTTGCCGGATCATGGAAAGCTGCTGGTGTACGATGTGATCGACAGAAGTGGAAAACCTCCTTGCCTCCACGTCTTCGTTGGCTGTGGCCTTGATTAGGCGAATCGCGGAAAGGCTCTCTTCTGTCATGTCAGCCATGTCGGATAAAGACTCCTGCACGGCTCGTGAAGCGTTGCGAATCCTCGGCCCGAACCACACGACAAACAGCGGTACGAACAGGATCGGAATCATGCTAAAAAGCGTAAGCTTGACGCTGATGGTTTTGAATGTCATGAACAGCGTGGCAATCAGAAGAAAGATGGCATTTGTGAGGATATTCATGCCGCCAGAGAGCGCTTCGCGAACGGCTCGCACATCGTTCATGGCATGATTGAGTAAATCCCCGATACTCTTGTTGCGAAAATACTGTGTAGACAGTGTCTCCCAATGTGTAAACAAACGGTCGCGCAATTGATACTCAAACTGCCGCCCGATCTGGCCATTTTGATACTGGCCATACCCGTAGAGCACCACATAGCCGACACCGATCCACAAGAGCAGCAGCGCATAGTGCACCACATCGCCTTGCGTCAAGTGACCGCTGCTGAGCTTATTGGTAAACTGGCGCAGAACATTCGGAAACTGTACCGTAACCGTCTCGGACAAGATAATGGATATGGTTGACAGCACGTATGCATAGCGCTTGCTCCAGAGAAATTGGCGCAGCAAATCATTCGGACTATCGATCATCAATCCCCCCAAACCACACCTGACGCTCACGTTAGAGTTGATGCAAAAACTATTATACTGGAAAATTAGTTTGGATCGCTATGCAAATTGATTATTCGTCGAGCGGTTCGGGTACAAAAACATCAAGTTCGTTCAGAATGTCTGCATCTGCGACTTGAATCGTGACCGTGGGCAGATGAAGCTCTGCGATCACATCTGGCGCGACGACGCGGTCGTAAAACGTGCTCGGTACATACGAAAATAATTCATCCATATCGTGTGCCAATTGCAAAAGATCGAGCCCCTCAAATCGTGGAAACGATGGCGCCAAATAGGTTTTCGCACGCTGCCACATGGCATACGCACCCAAAACATTGCCATTTTGCAGGTGATAAATGCTGACGGCCGCCTGAATCAACCCTTTTAAAACGACTGGCCGTCCTGTATCCAACCACAGGGACTCGCCGTACTCGTGACACTCAAAATAATCCCGTTTCACATTAAAGAAATAAAGATATGACATCAACCGTCGTTCCACGCCGCCACTCTCCTGATTGTTATTATACACGCTCCCGCGATTAAAAATGGGTTCGACAAAACCTCCCCCGTTTCGTCAAAGGATTCGACGAACACGGTGTGGAATACCATTTGCACAGAGGATGCAGGAGGTATTGCATATATGTTTGAGACGATCTATACGGTATCGGAAGTTGCTGAGCGTATTGGGGTGTCGCAAAACACCCTTCGGAACTGGGAAAGAGAACTTTCGGAGCACATCTCGATCGAGCGGGACGATAACGGCGTGCGGGTCTATACGGATGAAGTCATCGCACGGCTGCAAAAAGTCGCGCAATTACGCGAATCCGGCCTATCGTTGGCGTCGATCAGGGAGGTTTTTGCCGCATTTTACACCGCTAGCGAATCGGCTGCAGGGAAAGGCGGTTCAAGTGCAGGCGGTCCAGCAATGCAGTTCGCAGACTTTTTCGAACAGCGCCTGGCAGACTTGTCTCATCGCCAGGTGGAGGAGTTAAAAGGGTACATCGACCAACGCCTGCATACGGTCTCCATGATTCAAAATGAAATTCTCGGAGAAATCCAGGAATCACGCAGGCAGCGCCACCGTCGCCACGGCCTTTTGGCGCGGCTGTTTCAAGCGTAGGGGTTACCCGCATAACTCTGCCGACGTGCCTGGGCTGTGGTCTGCTCATGACGGTGCAGATTATGCCCTCTGCGATCAATGGAAAACAGGGTGCCCAATAGTGAGCACCCTGTTTTTCATTGATCGCAGATGCCGAGCCGCGACACTTTCTTACGCCTTGGTAGCTTCGAGTTGAACCGAGATTTTCACTTGGTCGCCAACCAACACGCCGCCTGTTTCAAGCGCTGCATTCCAGCTCAGACCAAAGTCACTACGGTTGAGTTTGCCCTCTGCGCTAAAGCCGACACGTTCATTACCCCACGGATCCTTGCCTTGCCCTTCAAAGATCACTTGAAATGTTTGAGGACGTGTCACTCCATGAATGGTCAAGTCTCCCGTCAAATCGTACTCGCCGTCACCTGTTTTAGTAATCTTCGTGGATTTATACGTCAACTTCGGGTTGTTCTCGGCATCAAAGAAGTCAGCTGAGCGAAGATGTGCGTCGCGGTCGCTGTTGCGCGTATCAATGCTTGCGAGGTCCACATTGAACACGATGTTTGCGGTCGTCAAATCCGTCGGATCTGCTTCGATGATCGCGTCAAACTGATGAAACGAGCCTTTCACCGTCGAAATCATCATATGTCTTACGGAAAAATCGATGCTGCTGTGTGCTGCGTCTACTGCCCAATTTACTTTACTCATGATTAACCCTCCGTTTTCTTACGGTTAGTATATAAGTATATAATCGCTTGTTACTTACATAAGTATATTAGCTTCGAATGCGTTTGTCAATAAGCGTTTGATGGTGCTACAATAAAATCATAGTGCTAGGGCCTCTCGCCCAACCGAGGAACGAAGGGAGTCGCAGAAGATGGCTATTGTAGCCGTAAGTATCGCACCGCTTGGAACAGGTAGCACCAGCGTCAGTGAATATGTCGCAAAAACGCAGGAAATTTTAGAGCGTCACCCTAATTTAACGTACCGTTTAGACCCAATGTTCACGAATATTGAGGGGGATTTGTCGGAGATTTTCGCGGCCGTTGAGGAAATGCACGAGGCCTTGATCGCAATGGGAGCGCAGCGCTTATCGACTGTCGTGAAAATTGACGACCGCCGCGACACCGCCCACTCCATGACGGAGAAAATCGCAGTGGTAGAAGCGAAGGTCCAGCAGGGCTGAAGCCTAAACGGCAAATAAAGCCGCACCCCACAGGACCCCCCGTAGTGGTGCGGCTTTCACGTGACACAAAGTATCGTCTTATGTATCCCCAGAGGGGACAGCAAGCAAGCGGTAAGCCGAGTTCTGTCCCTCCGGCGCTAAATAGCGGCGCATTCCCACGCATGCGATCTCGAGGTTCGCACGCGTTCTAGTACGTCTCGCACCATTGAGGCGGCAATCATCTATCTAGGCGACGCGTTACCGCACCGCTCAAGCAACCTACCCGAGTGCGCGACGGGC
>JAKACY010000028.1 GCA_021821025.1 Bacillota bacterium
TGCTTCTGTAATCGCGTGATCAAACATAGGATCAAAATACACGACATCAAACGAGTCATCGGGCAATCGGCGCAGAACCTCTTTGTAGTTGCCATGGCGCACAACAACTTTGCGTAGCGCCTCATCAAAAGCAGGCACATCCGAGCGATAATATGGCATCCCGACCGTCAGCATCAGCGCGACGTGTGGGCTTGACTCTAGCGCGACACATCGGCCCGCAGCCCCCACCTGGTACGAAAACACGGCCGTATCCGACCCAGCTCCAGCCGTGCAGTCAAGCACCTCATCCGCGTGTGCAATGCCTGCCATGCGAATCACTTTATCGCCGTGTCCATCCCGCAAAGCCTTCACGCGAATGAGCGAAACGCCAGGATGATAGACGATCGCTGTGCTCACCTGCCGTCGGTAGGTCACGAGCCCTTTGTCATCTCGGCCATACACGATAACATAGCTGCATCTTTCATCGGCAAACAGCTTCTCAATCGATCGGTCGCGCCGCGGCACATACGGTATATTTAAATATTGCCCCAGCGCAATTGCAGGCGCGCATTCTCTCATCGTGGCATTTGAGCTCGCCGTGATCACCGTGTCATAAAATACAACCGGCTTATTCCAGTAATCCTTCACCCGAACTGTCTGTACATCCAACAACAATATCCGAACCACCTTTGAAGCCCGATTACAGTTCAATATCCACGATGCGTAGTTGCGCAATCAGCGCACAAGCTGCATTCAATGTAAAGCTTACATCGTACGCTTAAATTCGCGTTCCAAGCGCGCCCGATCAATGCGGATCGCAGTCGGCCTGCCATGCGGACATGTAAAAGGATTGTTCAGCCCTGACAAGGCATGCAAAATCGCATCCATCTCCATCAGGCTCATCGTCTGATTGGCCTTCACGGCAGCCTTGCACGCGCGCAGAATCACGCGCTCCTCCATCTGTGCAAACCTGGTGGCATCTTTCATCTCCACAAGGTCTGTAAATACGTCTCGCGTTAGTCCTTCTAGATCTAACCCTTCCCACACACTAGGAACGGCTCGAACGATAAATGCCCGATCGCCAAACCCCTCATACTCTAACCCGATCGTTCTCGCCTGATCGATCGATGCGATGAGGACGTGCGCTTCTTGTAACTGCACTTCGATCGTAAATGGCACCAGAAGGGGAAGACTTCTGATCCCTTGCTCACGCGCTTTCGCCCAAAACTTCTCATAGAGCACACGCTCGTGCGCCGCATGTTGGTCGATGAGGTAAACTGCATCGCTGTCTTCTGCCATGATATACATCTGTAGCACCTGCGCCACGGCCCGAAGCTGTCCTGGCTCCACGTGCTTGCTGACCTTGTTTGAGGCCTCGGCGCCCGCCTGAAGCTCGAAGGCCGTGCCAGCCGTGCCAGCCGTGCCAGCCGTGCCTCCGATGCCTCCTACGCCGGTCCCATGGGCGATACCCCCGGCGCCAAGCTGCGCGCCCTCGACGGCGCCGCTTGTGACATCAGATTCCTGGAGCGGCCGTTGGATTATAAACGCATTGTCCAAATCATCCCGAGATTCAGGAACTCGGTCGTTACGTCGACCTGCAGCAGGTACCGTAAAACCTTGCGGCGGCAGGTAACTTGGCGTGCTATCCTCCGCCCGCAATGAACGTGTTAAGGACGCTTGGTACGCCATTGCATCCATCTTTTGATCTGCCACCTGTGAGGAAGAGTCCACCTGCAAGTAGACTGCCCTTTGCAAAGAGAAGTCCAGCTCCTGCTGTGATCGACCTGACATTCCTTGCGCTGACGGAGCTACATGCTGTCTGGATCCGATATTGGCTTCAGGAATCGCGATGCCCGCCACCAGAGCTTCTTGCACCGAATGGGTGATGAGATTGCATAGATCCTTCTCCTCACTAAAGCGCACCTCTAGCTTACTTGGGTGCACATTGACGTCAACCAGGCTAGGATCCATGGTGAGAGACAGCATGACCAGAGGAAATCGCCCTTTAGGCAGCGCCGTGTGATATCCATCCAGAACTGCGTTGGCAAGTGCAATGCTGCGTACGGGTCTGCCATTAATAGAGAACCACATCCCATTTCGCGATGTGCGCGTGTGCGCGATCCCGCTGACGAGCCCTGAGACCTCGTAGTCTGGGGTCGATCCGATGACCGCGATCGCGCCTTTTAACACTTCTTTGCCGTATACCTCACCGTACACCGTCTGGATACGACCATCGCCAAAGGTCTGAAATTGTTCTTTTCCATCAACTTCAACACGAAACGCCACACTAGGAACGGCCAAGGCGGTCCGCAAAACGACCTCCAGGATGTGCCGCACCTCTGTTTGAAGTGATCGAACAAACTTCAGTCGCGCGGGCGTGTTGTAAAACAAGTCTCTCACTGTGATGCGGGTGCCTACAGGGCAACCAACAGGCTGCCTTGTCGTCATATGAGCCGCCTCATACTGGATCTCTACGCCCGCCTCCTGATCCGCGGTTCTCGTTCTTGCCGTCAAACGACTTACTGACGCGATGGAGGGCAGGGCTTCACCGCGAAATCCAAGCATGCGCGATCGCCGCAGGTCATCGAGCGTACGCAATTTGCTTGTCGCGTGCCTAACAAAAGCAAGCTCCAACTCATCTTGCGCGATTCCGGAACCATCATCTTGCACTTCGATCAAATTTAAGCCGCCGCCTTGGACGCGTACGATCACATGCTTCGCACCCGCATCCACGGCATTTTCGATCAATTCCTTGACTGCAGATGCTGGTCTCTCAACGACTTCACCTGCGGCGATCTGATTAGCAACCAACTGATCTAAAACCCGAATCTTCTCCACTCTCGGCCCTTCTTCCCTACTCGTGAAGCATCATTTTCACTCGTGACACCAAACCATATAGGTACTCCTGTGCAGCTCTCGGCGTCATCCCGTCAACATCTAGGGCGTGCAGCTCTTCAAAAAGCACCTCATACAAAGGCGGCGATTCTTCCAATGTCGCCGCAACCTGCATAGCGTGGTCATCGTATCCGCCATCACCGCAGGCGAATGCCGGATCATCCGCTTTCGATGCCAGCTCTAAGGCTCGCAGGATATCTTTGGCGCGTTTCGTGACAGACTCGGGCAGTCCTGCGCGTTGCGCCACATGAATGCCATACGAACGATCCGCAGGACGATGGACGATCTGATGTAAAAAGACCAATTGATCATTATGCAAAGAGACCGCGACGGATAGATTGACAATCCCCTTGAAACGCTCAGGCAGCACCGTCATCTCGTGATAGTGCGTAGCAAACAGCGTACGGGCTTTTATGACATCATGCAAGTGCTCGATCATTGCCTGCGCGATCGAAAGCCCATCGTAAGTGGATGTACCCCGACCGATTTCATCAAGCACGATCAGGCTTCGGTGCGTAGCACCCTGTAGGATCTCTGCCGCCTCTGACATCTCCACCATAAATGTGCTCATGCCCGCCGCCACATCGTCCGAAGCGCCGATGCGCGTAAAGAGCTTGTCCACAAGCCCAATACGGCACGACGAAGCCGGAACGAAACTGCCCATCTGCGCCAATAAAACGATCAGCGCAACTTGGCGCATATAGGTACTTTTGCCGGCCATGTTCGGCCCTGTGATCAACCCGATCCGCGTACCTTCTCCGTCTAGAACGGCATCATTGGGCACAAAGTTGCCAGTCACATAGCGTTCGACGACCGGATGACGTCCGTCTTTGATATCAAGCGCAAAGGACTCGTCTACGATCGGGCGGTGGTAGTCATACATTCTCGCTGCGGTGGCGAGGCTTAACAGGGCGTCCAGTGTACCGACAGCATCCGCCGTCTGCTCGATTTTTAATAGCTGCTGCTGTGTTAACGAAAGCAATCGCACAAAATGATCCCACTCCAAAGATTTGAGTAGTTCGTCTGCTTGCAGGATCTCCTGTTCATATTGGCGCAGTTCTGCCGTAACAAAACGTTCCGCGCCTGCTAAGGTCTGCTTTCGTTCATAATCGCTCGGTACCAGATGCAAGTTGGCCGCCGTGACTTCTATGTAGTAGCCAAACACGCGGTTATAAGCCACCTTCAGCGACCGAATGCCCGTTCGCGCTCTTTGCGCCCGCTCTAACTCGGACAAATGCGATCGTGATCCATGCGCCATCTCGCGCAAGCGATCTACATCCGCGTCTGCGCCAGCCTTCACGATGCCGCCATCTTTGCCCGCTCCAGACGGATCGTCGACTAGCGTGCGCATGATTTCTGCGGCAAGCTCCGGCAGAGCATCAAGGTTTTGGGCAACCTGTGCGAGTTCTCCTTGTAGCGATACGATCTTAAGCCTGGCTTGAATATCCGCAACCACGCAAAGCCCTTGCGCCAAGAGCGCGAGGTCACGAGGGACAGCCGAGCCAAAGGACACACGCGAAGAAATTCGAGCCAGGTCATGAATGCCCTTTAACGCACTTTGCAACTCATCACGAAGCAGCCCGTCATCGACCAGTTGCGCAACTGCATCTTGGCGCTGTAAAATCGGTGCGAGTGTGGCATTGGGTCGCTCGATCATCTGCCGCAGTTTTCGTTTACCCATAGCGCTGCGTGTGAAATCGAGCACTTCAAGCAGTGTCGCGCCTTTGCGACCTAGCGTCAGCGGACTTAAGAGTTCCAAGTGCTTGACAGCGCTCGACGATAGAGATAAGTGAGAACTTGTGTCCAGTAATTCTGGATCCTTGATGTGAAGCATCGGCCTCTTACCGGTATATTCCAAGTATGATACCAAAACGATATGCCCAGGCTCGTCAGTCTCCTTGAATTGCGGCGTAGATGGCAAGCGCGATAACGTGGTAGACTCTTGGGCCACGTATTTTTCCATCCAGTCGTAAAGCACCTCTGGTGTTTCCCCAGTGTAGACCAACTCTTTTACGCGAAGGGTCGCAAACCACTGTGAGATATCTTGCAGGGTGCCATCTTGAATCATCGATTCGCCGGTCATCGGGTCCATGACGGCCCCAGTCCATTTACCGATAAGGCGCGTGCAGGCCGTCACGGTCGCCACCAGCAGGCCATGGTCATCGCGGACAAAGTCAAAGCCCGTTCCAGGCGTGATCATGCGAATTACATCGCGCCGCACCAAACCTTTGACAGCTTTCGGATCCTCCATCTGCTCGCAGATGGCGACTTTATACCCGGCTTCGACCAAACGGCTGATGTAGCCATCCGCTGCATGATAAGGTACCCCGCACATCGGCATGCGCGCATCGTCCTTACCGCGCCCAGTCAGCGTCAGATCCAGAAGCTGACTGGCGACTTTGGCATCCTCAAAAAACAGTTCATAAAAATCACCCAAGCGAAACAGCAGCAACGCATCTTGGCAACTCGCCTTGATGCTCAGATATTGCTCCATCATCGGCGTCTTTTTCGCCAAATTCCCACAACTCCCATAACTAAGATTACCGGTGTAGCCGAATAATCTTCCTCTAGTTCAAAACGAGACTCTAGATCACCGCGCGCTCTTGGCTCACTCGCCCGTAGAGGGTCCACGTGTGCGCCGCCTCGATTTGCACCGGGATGATTTGACCAATCCATTCGGTCGGGCCTTCGATCAATACCACCTTATTCGTGCTGGTTCGCCCGGAAAGAACTGCTTCATTGCGACGGCTCGGGCCTTCAATCAAGACCGGCAAGGTATACCCGACAAGCGCGTCGTTGTAGGCGCGCGAAATGATCTCTTGCACGTTCATCAGGCGCTGCAAACGATCCTTTTTCTCATCGTCTGGTACAGGATCGTCAAGGCGAGCCGCCGGAGTCCCGGCTCGAGGCGAATAGATGAACGTATAAGCAGTGTCGTACTGCACAAACTTCACTAAATCCAGCGTGTCGAGAAAATCCTGCTCTGTTTCCGTCGGGAATCCGACGATGAGATCTGTGGTCAGTGCAACGTTTGGCACGGCACGGCGAATCTTTTCAACCAACTGCAGGTAATAATCTCTGGTATAACCTCGATTCATCTTTGTTAATACCTGATTGCTCCCAGACTGTACCGGCAGATGAATATGATCACATACCTTATTGCTCTCGGCGATCGCCGCGATCAGTCGATCAGTAAAATTCCATGGATTAGAGGTCGTAAATCGAACCCGATCCACACCGTCAACTTTGGCCACGGCGCGCAGTAAATCCGCAAAGTCATGATCGCCAAGGTCTATGCCGTAGTCATTGACATTTTGACCGAGCAACGTCACTTCCTTATAGCCTTGCTGCGCGAGGGCCTTTACCTCCTCTACAACGCTCCGAAGTTCTCTGCTGCGCTCTCGGCCCCGCGTATAAGGTACGATGCAATAGGTGCAAAACTTGTTGCAGCCATACTGAATATTGACCCATGCCCGAACGCCATCTTGACGGATCTTGGGCAGATCGTCTACCAAAAACTCCGCCTTGTCCCATACCTCCATGACGGTTTCCTGACTAGCTTTAGCCGTGTCAACAAGCTCTGGTAGACGGTGAATGTTATGCGTTCCAAATACGATATCGATCCAAGGGTAGGTTTTTCGCACCTTTTCCTGCACGACTTTTTCCTGCGCCATACATCCGCACAAACCGATCATCAGCTCGGGATTCTTGTTTTTAAGCGGCCGAATGCGCCCGATTTCGCCAAACACCTTGTTTTCAGCATTTTCCCGAACTGCGCACGTGTTAAATAAGATGAGATCGGCATCCTCTTCGTCTCTCGTCTCAACGAATCCCATTTGTCGCAAAAGTCCTGCCATAATTTCTGTGTCATGCTCATTCATCTGACAACCATACGTGCGAAGCATAAATCGCTTGCCCGCATACGCGCCGATCAACTCTTCGCGTATAGGAGCGGCCTGTGTGAGCGCATCTTGCCTGGCGATCGTAGGCCTGTGAACACTGATTGGATCCATATGATTAAAATCTCCTTTTAAAAGCAACTCTAATAAAAGCGACTCTAAGTATCCATTGTACAAATTTTTATACGCTAATGCCAAAAAAGGCCCTCGCAAACAGCGGGGGTCTTGCAATTTGAGTGTTAACGGGCTCACCCGCATGTGCCGTAGAGAACGCGTGTTTTCGAACCCGCTCTCGCAGGTGGGAAACTAGCACTTCGACTATTTGACGTCCCTTCGTTAAGAGGGCTTGCCAGCACGAAGCGGATATCCGTCTCCCGAATAACACGTAAGGTTCAAAACAAAGTTCCGATACGAACACTGCAGGTGATGATTATAATAGCAGGCTCACAGCAAGGTTGCAACGACAAATCATTGGTAACACAAAAAACGCTTCCATAGCATTGTCTCCATATACGCCTTCATTTACTCGCCCAAGACTGCAAAAGCGTAACGAGACGTACCTTGGCCGTCATTTCGATGTCTCTTTCGTCAAACTTCATTGGCTTGGCATTGGCTTCAAACAAAACCGGCTCACCGGCTGGACTGATGCCGATGTCCATCGAAAGTTCTGACCACAGCCCGGGTATCGTGGCGATTTGATCCGCTGCTTTTAGCGCCACCTGTGTAACTTTTGCCTTGACCTTCGCTCCATGATCTTTACCGTAGATGCTTTCTAGCGCATCATTAGCCGAGGCCAAAAAGCCGCCATTTGGCACATGCGTCGTGACCCCGTGCTGTCCTGCTACCCTTGCTCCCATACCTGTCACATCGAAGCGATCGTTTCGCAGCCGATGGATGAGTAGCCTCAGGTCGAATTTCCTCCCTTGATACGTGGCAGTCTGCGCCTCTTCTTGTATCACAAAAGACGGTAGTGGTCGACCTTTCTGGACCAAGACGAAGGCTTCTCGCAACGGCATGTCTCCGAGTTGCTGAATCACTTTCGCACGCTGCTTGACGACGCGCACGCGGTGGCCCACACGCGTGATCTTGTAAATGCCAACGCCCGCCTTACCGTCGATCGGTTTTATATACACACTGTAATGCTCGTTTAAAAAAGACGCAAATGCTTCAAAAGAATCTAGTACTTCTGTCTTTGGTGTGTACGCCGAAAGCACTGGGTCATGAAACCACTTGGAGATAAAGTCATCCTTTCGTAAAAAACGCGGATTCGTGACTAGGTACCCATCACCCGCCCACTGGTCCATCATGCTTTTGATAGCAGGCAGACTCTCCAAGCGCCGGGTTGGGATCCGATTATAGAGCACTCGCGGCAGACTACAAGTGCAGGATGAAAAGGTACGGTTGTGCTTATCATACGCATACGCCATGACATCGCCTTGCGCGCTGATATTGAATACATGACACAATACGTCCTGCCGGCTGGCTGCGCGAATGATGCGTGCGAAATTTTGCGTGTTGCCTCCGACACCATGGTTTAAACTCGCGGTGAGGATGCCGATGGCAGGTTTTGAACGCGTCGTCATGAGTCTCGGCCATCCCCGGTTTGATATGCGTCTACCATCAAGTCCTGTGTTGCTGGATGCAGAAAGGATGCAAACGACAGCACATATTCCCGCGACTTTACGCCGGCGGATTTCAAAGAGGGGTGCGAGAAGATCATCCGGCCTGGCTTCGCGTTGGCTTCAAATAATACGATGCGCTCATTTTGTGAGATGCCCATGTCGAGTCCGAATTCCGCATACCAACCGTCCATCTGTTCAGCTAATCGCCTAGAGACCGTCTTTGCCGCAGATTCCAAAGCATGCCGGACACGTGGTGCATCGGAGCCGAACCAGGAACGCAGTACCACGTCAGCGTCCTCTAGTCTTCCACCGCTGTGAACATGTGTCGTGATCCCATCTGGCTGAGCAACCTTTGCGCCAATTCCTGCCACACGCCAATGCGATAAGTCCAATCTATGGACGTGGACGCGAAAATCCGTCTTGCAGTCGTCGTATTGTAACAGTGATACCGCTTCTTGAACGATAAATGGTCCGATCGCAAAGCGGGATTGACAATAGCGGATACATTCATTAATGTGCTGAAAATGGTAGGTGTTAATCCGGTCGTATTCTCTAACCTGCAGCCGATAGGCCCGACCTTCTTGCGCCATACGGCAAATACCTTCGCCAAAACTACCGCTGATCGGTTTGATGAAGATTTCTTGGTACTCTGCTAGCATATCAGAGACAGACTTTTCATTCAGACGCAGCACGGTGTTAGGTAGAAGGGAGGCTGTATCCACAGACTCACGCAGCACCTCATCGATTTCACGTTTATTTAAAAAACGCTCATTAAAATACGGAATGTTGTTTTCCCGGGCCCATATTTTCGCCCGTTTCACTGCATCAGATGCCTCGTCTCTACGTGTCGGTAAACGATTATAGACAACAGTTGGCAAGGGCCACAAGCGAGTAGGTTTCGCTTCGAGCAGCATGGTTGCCGTTACTGCGGTCGCTTGAAGGCCATTTTGCTTTGCGGTCTCAAGCACTGAGCGTACATAAGGTGACCGGAGGTTTTGCTGCGAAACGAGAATGCCTAGCACCATTTGCTCATGTAGAGTCATGTCGCTTCCCTCTTTTACCGATTGCTGCGCATAAGCGCTGCTTTTGCCGCGACCTGCCTGCGGCCCGCATGTGGCACCACCGGAATATCCCATGCGGCGCGAATATCCACGGATTCATCCCATACCTCATCATTTCTGATCATCTCAAAAATTGCGTCAATCGCCTCTTGATAGACCAGGTACGTAGAAGTTGCGCTGATATTTTCATGCACCTGATTCGCGAGGTGCAGTAATGCGTCGTGATCGCTGCTGTAAAATGCTTTGCTGAGCGACTTCGTATGAAGGGGCAAGTACGGCATAGATGCTTGATGAATCACACAGGTATATGCGAGTGCCAACGCACCGAGCGCTAACTGTGGATCGACAAGAAAACTGGCCGGAGTCCTGTACTCGAAGCCCCCATACCCCTTGTGTCGAACATCTCCTAAAAATCCGTACTTGGGCCTTCTCCGAGCACTGGTTCTCGGATCTTCAATCAGCATCAGCGGCAGTCCCACATAGACATCGAGCAGATTGACGAGACGTCCTGTAAAAGGGGTGCCACTAAAGTGAATGTGACCACCTACTGCAAAACGCTCAAATGGTGCGCTGCCAGCGACCCACTGTGGATAGGCTTTCGGTAACATGCGCGTCGCTTGCCGCATGGCAACAGCAATATTTTGGAGAAGCTGCTCAGGGTTACTCGCTGGTTCGGGTCGCAATTCAGCCAAAGGACGGCGCGATCGATTTCCGCCGAGGCTGCGATCATCACACCCCACTACGCCTGCCGTGGGAAAGTACTTGGATGCAAGCGCGATTTTGTCTCCTCTCGTACGCAGCATAAATTCCAAGTCTGCACCAATCCGCACGGTCTTGCTAGAAACCTGCAATGCCTGCTCTTGTGCATTGATGTAGTCGTTGATCGCGTCGATATAGATATCGAGCAGCCTTCCCTTCAAGACAGGCTCGGAGGAGATATCAAGGACGATGAGGCGCCCATAAGGATTGACACCGATGCTAACTAACCCGAATTCCAGGCCGAGGGAATGAACGGCGCGCACAGCCAGTAAGCAGGCCTTTCGTGCTTGTTCATCGATCTCCTGCGAAACCTCGTCAAAAGAGTCTACGACTGAATGTATGCGGCGAGCGAGCCATACGGCCTTCTCCTCCGTTCGAAAGCAGCTCAGTGCTTTGAGATTGAACACTGGAATGCGATAGTGACGAACCAGTTGTACTTTACCTTCGCCTTGACCAACCTTGCGTGGACAGTACATGCCGGAGCGCCGCAAAGTATTGAGAACATACTGGCGCGAGGATGCTTCTGCCAGCGCTTGCGCACGGTTGATTGTCCAATACCCTTTGTCTTGCCCGTCTGTGTGATTAAATCGAATGACGACATCCTCATCCGTAACTTCTGATAGATCCGTGATCCCAATCAGACGCGACACCTTACGAACTAAACGCTGCGCCGACGACTGACTGTTGTGGAGTAAAAAATAGCGCACGGTTATCTCTCCCCTCCCGCGTCAAATGACCTCGCAAGTTGGAGAGCGAAGCGAATAGGTCGCATAAAAGATAGATCGACGAGCTTCGCTGATCCGTTTTCCGTTGCCGCCGTCTTCCACGGCTTTGCATTAACCTCGATGATGTGTACGTGACCGGATATATCCATCCCAAGATCGATTCCCATTTCCCCAAGTAACTTGCCTGAACCTTCTTCGATCACAGTGGGAATGACCGAGATAAGTTTCTGAATCTGCAATCTGATGTCTGACCAAGGTAGATTTGGCATATCATTTGCTAATGCCGATAGCGACATCGCCTCTCCCCCTGTTGTAAGGTTAGAAGTAAATTCCCCTACCCCCGCAACTCGACCGAATACCTTAGTACGTTTCCAAGTTCCAGAGCCATCCTTTTGCACGATTGCCCGTAAGTCAAGAGGTCGTCCCTCATAGTGGAGCAGGTCAATGCCCTCTTGAATCACACGTGCCTTACTGCGCCAATTTTTCTTAAATGCCGCGTAAAGCTGGCCCGCCGTCGCATACTTTGCTACAGGTGAGCTACCCACTTTTAACCGCGTCACGACCTCAAAGCCATCAGGCACCCTTGTAATTTTGGAGATGCCTATGCCTAAGCTCCCGTGAATGGGTTTGACGAAGACGACTTCATAGAGTGATACAAATCTCTCTAGCGTTTTTGCATTCATTAAAAATGCGGTATGCGGAAGGTGCTTTCGCAGCAGCGGGTTACTTTGCAGCCATGACTGCACTTCCCACTTGTCAAAGTAGCCGTCATTGAAGATAACCGCTTTTCGTCTAAGAAAGTGAAGTGTATCGGCCACGTTTGGGATGCGTTCATAGCGCCGGGACAAAACTTGATCATAGATGACCAGCGGGATCTGTTGAAGTACGCGCCGCAAACGATAGGATCCATCTGTATCGCCTGGTGTCAGCACATACCCATACAAAACACTCTTGCTGATATCGACATCTGCTGGGCTAAATACGCACATTGACGTTTTTAGATCAGATGCCATCTGCAAATACTTCAGTAGGGCTGGCCCCTGTTTCCCCAAAAAAGCACCATCTTTCACGCGAACATTCGCCATTACACCGATGTTCGGGCGTTTGATTTGGCGCTCTACCGCGGTCTGCTCGATGGGGATCTCCTGTTTCACGGCCGCACCCTGCCTTTCTGTCAGATACGAAATTCTGTGCTGAACACAGCATATTCAACCATTCGCAAAAGTGATAACATTCGTAGAGACGAACTCACGGTGCGCAGCATCTGCCGCCCAGGGCAAGGATTCACCTCCAAGACGAAGGCTCGGCCAGCCTCGTCAATCGCCACATCGACGCCTAACTCCATCAAGATCGGATGCAACTTTGTCAAAGCGAAAAACGCCCGCATGGCTGCCGTCTTCCCCGTTTCAATGCCCTGCTGATAAGCCTGTTGATCCTTATCGCGCAATGACGGCGTAAGACTAGCGGCGTCCATCGCCACCGCACCTGTATGGATGTTAGTTGTCAGCGCATCAGATACTCCGATGCGCGCGATTTGCGCAGTGCAGGCGATCGTGTCACCATCTCTTTGCACCAGGTAGCGAACATCGAACGGTCGCCCCTCTAACGTCTTCATCAGCAGCACTGTTCGCTGCGCGATAAACGTTTGATCTCCTGCAAACCATGCACGCATGCGCTTAACAAGATTTTGCGGCGAAATAACCGGTGCCCCCTTGTCACTTTGGGACTGCTTGCGAAATTCTAAGCCATAATCTGTCGCCATTACCCGTGCGATTTTAAGCCCCTGGGTTCCCCTGACCGGTTTTACATAAATATCGTGCAGTTTGGACACGACAGGGATGATATCCTCTGGCCGCTTTAACAAATAGGTAGGAAGCATATAGCCAGACAATATAGGATCATGTTGCATCACTTCGTGCAATAACCATTTGTCGCTCAATTCCCGAGGAAGTGTCGCCTGATTGGTCCAATCCGCCAAGATGCGGTCATCCTCTTCCATCACAGTTCTATAGCGGGCAGGACGGGATGTGACCCGGCGAATAACCACATCCGGCCATGGACAATACTGCCGACGCCAACGCGCCGTAGCGATATCATATCGATAGCCGATAGCGCGTTGATTGTCATAGTCGAACTGGCCCGGTGTGACGACAAATACATCGACACCCTGAGACCTTGCAATCTTCGTCAAATCGATGAACAGTCTTGTTTGCGGCCCAAATATCCGCTCGCCTGGGAATTTTAGAGCATAGATAGCCACTGCCGGTCCCAACTTGATCTGGCCATGTTGCACTTTGATATTAACCATAAAGCTTGGTAAGAGAAGGTACTTAGCCATACTGAGAGATATGAGGATGTTGTGGGAGTTTTTGCGCTGTTTGACAGGAACCTCGATCTGGCGCATCCCATATTGCACTGCGTAGACGGACGGCACATCCTGTTGTGAAGGTAGATCTGAAATCGCCAGAAATAAACCACGATTGTGGATTCTACGCGCGCGAACGTCCACGTGACTTCACTCCCTCTTAACGACTTTGCTTGATGCAAAATGGGGCGCGATTGCGCCCCATTTTGAAGGAAAGTTGTGGCGAAGTCCGTTAATTATCAGACTCGACATCCTCATAGTTACTGTTGCTGTCAAACTCATCTTTTTTGTCTTCAGGAGAGCACGTGACAACCCAAATTTTCGTCCGCCCGATCACTTCGACACCAAGATTCATTTCCACGCGCACAGCAATTTCTGAACCGTCTGACACAATGGTTGCATCTAAGCAATTCGGTTGTTGAATCGCTTTGATCGCTACTTCGAGATCATCATGAAAACAGTTCGGGTCAACATCATGTAATGGCACATGTTCCACATAAGACACCGTATCTTTCGCAACTGCGGTCTCACTGTTGCCGTTGTACGAATACCATACATTGATGTCGACTCTACCGTGAATCTCCACAACATCGCCGATCAGCGTTCCTTCGAAGGAATGGTTCATCACCCAGCAGCCGCCAATGGTCGTCGGTCTGCTTTCCGGACGGATGGTATACGTAGACGATACGTATTTGCTACCCTTTCCGCACACGGCGTTGGTGATGATCTCACGGCATTCGGTATCTTTGGAGAGCACCACGCTGTTACCTCCTCTTTTGCTGGTTCAGCATTACAGGCCCTTGGGCCCGATTCTGTAATACCAACTGTATGCCAGTGGCCCATATTTGGTGAGTTGCCCTCGCCACCCTTCTGGTCAACACATCTTATGTACAGACATCAGCCTACGACACGAAAAAAGCGCCCATTTTGGGCGCAACTGCAAGTGGGCATAATTAGGATCCTACCTAGGCAAAACGTTTTTTAAAACACGAATAAGATTCTCACCGGCGACTTTGCGCAAGACATCAAGTCCGTACTTTCGCTCAATCTTTTCTAAAAATGTAGGGTAATCTTGCCCACAGCGTAAATCTTGTAACGTCTGTTCAATACCATCAAAATCGGACCCTAGGGACACGCCTTGTGGTCCCGCCACCTCCAGAAGGTGATCTAAGTGACGCATCAAATCGTCAGTCGTCAAAGAAGCTGCATCACCCACAAATGACGGCACAAAAGTAAGACCGATAACACCACCGCTTCTTGCGATCGCGACAATCTGCTCGTCCGTCAGGTTGCGCCGATGTGCATAAACAGCAGCCGCGTTGCTGTGAGATGCTATGATGGGTTTCGTGCAAATTTCGAGTACATCCGACACGCCACGAGCCGCTAGGTGCGACACGTCTACAACCATGCCCAGTTCGTTCATACGCGTAACGACCGTACGACCGAAGTGAGTCAGACCAGCTCCTCGTAACTCACCCACGCCATCTGCCAGGCTATTGGCACCATTCCAAGTGAGGCCAACCAAGCGAATCCCCATTTGGAAAAGAGCTTCGAGCACACTGATCTCCCCGTTTAATGCATCCGCGCCTTCTAAAGACAAGAGCGCACCGATCGCACGTCGCTCGCCTTGCACCAGCGCTTCTAGATCTCTCGACGTGTAGACAGGCGTGACAAAACCGACGCGCTCTACCTGCATGTGAAAACGGTGCAAAGAGGCCAAGACGTGATACAACTGCTGCGCAGGTACGTTCTTTGGCTCGACGAAAGTCACGAACACTTGTAGGTCGACGCCGCTTGCGCGAAGATTTTTGTAGCTTTGGTGAAGTGTGGACCCATCATCATAAAAATCAAGGTTTTCATGGCCCATCCTATATAAGATGTCTGCATGCCCATCGATAACGAATTGTCCTTGATACACGCACCCACCCCCAAATTACGAATTTAAGATGGAGAAATTAAGAAGAAGGTTGAACTTCATGAATGCGAGTGATGGACTTCGCCTTGCCATGATCATCAAGGTCTATGACCACCGCGGAAAACTGACACGGGCCATCCGCAAGTTCAAACCGCACTGGTCGCGAATCTAGGAAGCGACCAATGATGAGTTCCTTTTTAACTCCGAGTATCCCATCATATGGACCTGTCATGCCCACGTCTGTTAGGTATGCAGTCCCACCAGGCAAGATTCTTTCATCCGAAGACTGTACATGCGTATGGGTACCGATCACTGCTGAGACTCGCCCGGCCAAATACCAACCCATTGCCAACTTTTCAGAGGTTGCCTCCGCATGAAAATCGACAAAACAAAAAGGAGTGACCTCACTAATTTCCTTTAGTATACGATCCGCCGCGGTAAATGGGCAGTCATACAGCCCCATGAATGTGCGACCGATCAAGTTCACGATCGCAACATCTTGTTTACCCACTTTGCAGATGGTGTACCCTTTTCCTGGGACGCTTGGATGAAAATTCGCGGGACGAACCACACGATCATCACAATTGAGGAGTGTCGTAACTTCCCTCTGATCCCACACATGGTTGCCTAGGGTCAAGATCTCAACACCCGCGTCGTATAGTGTCTCGGCTAAAGCAGGGGTGATACCACGCCCATTTGGGCCGACATTTTCACCGTTTGCCACGACCAAGTCGGGACACTCACGCGCGACCAACTCAGGTAGGATTTCTTCCAAATAAGACAACCCAGGTTTGCCAGTCACATCGCCGATAAATAGCAGCTTCAACGGTACATCCTCCTAAAAATAAGGCAGCCCGTCGGCTGCCTTATTTTGCGTATTCTACTGCGCGCGTTTCGCGAATGACTGTGACTTTAATCTGTCCGGGATAATCGAGCTCACTTTCGATGCGCTTCGAAATCTCCCGCGCAACCCGAATGGATTCCGCGTCATCCACTTGCTCTGGTTTTACAATAATCCGTATCTCTCTACCTGCTTGGATCGCGTATGACTTGTCCACGCCATCAAACGAGCAAGCAATCTCTTCCAGTCTCTCTAATCGCTTCAGATATACATCAAGTGACTCCCTACGAGCGCCAGGTCTTGCGGCGGACAGAGCATCTGCCGCGCCAACCAACACGGATATAGGGGACGTGTATTCAATATCACCATGGTGTGCTCCAATCGCGTTAATCACAATTGGATGCTCTTTGTATTTTCTCGCCAAATCCACGCCAATTTCCACATGAGACCCTTCAACTTCGTGAGTGATTGCCTTGCCGATATCATGGAGCAACCCCCCACGCTTCGCCAAATTCACATCGAGCCCGAGCTCTGCGGCCATAAGTCCCGCTAGATGGGCTACTTCAATCGAGTGTTTCAGTACATTTTGTCCATAGCTGGTGCGATACTTCAGTCGACCCAGGATCTTGATCAAATCAGGATGTACACCATGTATACCCGTTTCGAACACAGCCTGTTCGCCTTCTTCACGAACACGTTCATCTACTTCACGGCGCGCCTTTTCCACCATTTCCTCGATGCGCGCCGGATGAATCCGTCCATCTGCAACAAGTTTCTCTAGTGCAATCCGTGCAATTTCACGTCGAATCGGATCGAAACCAGACAAAATCACAGCCTCAGGCGTATCATCGATAATCAAATCTACCCCAGTCAACGTTTCTAAAGTTCGGATGTTGCGACCTTCGCGGCCTATGATACGGCCTTTCATCTCATCGCTTGGCAACGCGACCACGGAAACCGTCGTCTCCGCTACATGGTCTGCTGCACAACGCTGAATAGCAGTAGCAATAATCTCCTTTGCCCGCCTTTCAGCATCCTCTCTAGCTTGTTGGTCAATTTCCTTCATGAGTATCGCTGCATCATGTTGACACTCAGATCGCACTTGCGTCAGTATCAAATCGCGAGCATCCTCTCGCGTCATAGCTGAGATACGCTCAAGTTCAGTTATTCTCTTACACACTGCCTCCTGCGCATCCTCGCGCAGTTGTTCCACGGCCTTTTCCTGGTCAGAGAATGCCTCTAGCCGCCGCTCGAGCGCCTCGTGCTTACGGTCTAGCGACTCTTCTTTTTGCAAAATACGTCGCTCTAACCTTTGAATCTCAAAACGTCTCTCACGCAAATCCCGCTCCGCATCATTTCTAATGCGGTGAGCTTCTTCCTTGGCTTCTAGTACCGCTTCCTTAATCTTACTTTCAGCATCGCGACGCGCAGCTTCGACAATCTGTTCCGCTTGCGCCCGAGCTGCAGATAAAGAAGTTTGAACAGCCTTGCCTCTCATCGTTATCCAAATCAACACTCCAGCTGCCACTATCGCAATGATAAGACAGATCACAACGATGATCTCTATGGTCGATATCATCCATTCCTGCCTCCCAGCCAAAAAGCAGTGGCGGGACGGGAATTACATTCAGTCAAGAAACATATGCACAGATGTAGCTTCGTGCTTTCGCGGAACACAGCACGCAAACAGTAGATATACGCATAAAAATTATACGACACATACCAATCCCTGTCAATGATCAAGCAACGTCTGAATGACTCGCATCACAGTGCCTTGCGCATAGCCTTTGCGCGCCAAATACGCCATCAAGAGTCTTCGTCTCTCTGAGTCACGAGGAATTCGGGAGCCGTAGTCTCCCTCTAACGAGCGGGAAAGTTTGTAATCAATCAGATCTAATCTCTTTCGTCCAAGTTTCAAAGCACCCGGGTACTCGTCTAACGTTTCACCCGCCAAGACACTTGCCACCGTGTTAGAATCTATGCCCCTTCGCATGAGACGAGCCTTTAACGAACGCTCACTCTCACTTCCAGGATTCTCTCTAAATCGTTGCACGATGCGTTCACCTAGTGCTTCATCATCCAGCCATCCACTGTCTCTCAACCATTGAACGGTTTCGTGTATTTCTTTAGAACCGATTCGCTTTTTCACCTTGAGGTAGCGCCTGACTTCCGCTTCCGTGTGTGAGGCGTGCGAAAGATAGAAAACAGCCGACTCTTTCGCTGTAGCCAGCTGCTGTGCATAAGCCAACTCTTGTTCAAGCGCCTGAGTCCACAGTCGACCCCTTTTCACCAAACACTCGACAAGCACACTCTCTTTAAACGGACCATAACATCGTCCATCCGTCAGTCGCACTATGTAGCTACTTTTGCCACGTTCAAGAAGTGCAGCAATTGACTCTCCAGCATCATCTTCCATGCGCGCGCCTCCGACTTACACCATCATTCAAAATCGAATTCTGGATCGTCATCCTCATCATCTATACCGACGGGGACAGCAGGAGCGATCGCACCAGTCGCAAGCGTGACTTCGCGGATCTTGGCA
>JAKACY010000029.1 GCA_021821025.1 Bacillota bacterium
CCAACCTCCGCAGCGGACTTTCACCGCCAAGTTATCGCCCATGCCGGGCGCACCAAAATAAAAAACCGGTCCATTCGGACACGGTTTTAGATTGCCACAAGCGAGCCTTTAAACACCTGCAAAGCGGCGAACTTGAGCCTCTGGTTGATATCCAACCAACTGATTGACGGGTTTGCCATCTTTAAAAAGGAGTAGCGTGGGTAAACCCATCACACCGTATTTTTGTGACAATTCCGGGTAAACGTCTGCATCGATATAGGCAAATTCGACCTCTGCAGAGTCTGATGCGATCTTATCAACGACTGGACCCAGTCGACGACAGTACGGTCACCAGTCTGCGCTAAAAAATGCGACTACAGGCTTGGACTCAGCAATGAGCTGTTGAAATTCAGACGTGTTGACTTTCTTCACCATCGATTTCACACCCCTTTTTCTGCTTCAGTTTACAAATGTCAGCATATAGTGGTTCGGGTTTAGCTGAAACTCCTCGGCATCATGCAGATGGACTTGCGCAAAGGCTTGGCGCAAGTCGTCCTTGCTCAGCCGATCAGATACGGGCGGCCCTTGCTCCGTCTCACGCTTTTCCCATTCGATTACGCCAATTTTTCCGCCTGGCTTTGTGATGCGCTTCAATTCACTAACTGCCTGATGCAAGTCATCGACCTCATGCAGCACAAAAGCGCAAAGTGCACGATCAACAGCACCATCGTGCAGCGGAATAGCTTGCGCGTCGCCTTCCAGAACCTCGATATTACCGACACCTTCGTTGCTTGCGTGTTCTTGCAAAGCATCAAGCATCCGCGAAGACACATCGACCCCATAAACCCTGCCGGTGGTGCTTTTAGCCGCTGGGATAGCAAAATAACCAGGTCCCACACCGACATCTGCTATAGAAACGGAGCCATCTACACCTAAAAACCGAACAACGTCTTGCGCTGATAGTATCTTTCTGCGATCATCCGACATGAGCCGATCCCGATGTTCAGGATTGAAACGATGTGCCATAATAGTATGGACCACTCCTTACTTTTCATGCTGGCAGTCATAATCCTAAGTATTATCGGCTCTTCATGAGCATCTCAATAGCTTCTCGGATGATCTCATCCGCCGGATCACCGCTTTCAAGCTCATGGCGAATGCACTGCTCCATATTGCTAGCGACAATGTACATCATGACTCGATCTACGGCAGACCGCACGGCTGTCAATTGCGTAACCAAGTCACGACATCCCTTTTGTTGATCCATCATCTTTAAAATACCACGTATTTGCCCTTCAACTCTACGCAAACGATTCTTTACCTCAACAGAATACTCCATGCTGTGGTTTAAGTCGATATCTGACATAGCGCCACCCCCAGATCATTTACTGACTTTGCCGTGCCACGCCCCCATGCCGCCCACTACGTTTACAACGTTTTGGTATCCAGCTTTTTTGAGCTGTTTAGCCGCCATCATACTTCGATGTCCACTTCGGCACATGACGACAACTTCGTTGTCTTTGGGAAGTTCAGAGAAACGTGAAGACAAGCGAGTCAACGGAATATTTTTCATCCCTGCAACGTGTCCACCAGCATACTCATGCGGCTCACGCACATCCACAAAAGACCGACCATTTTTATCTTTCAACATTTCCGCCAAATCATCGGTGGAAATATTGCGGATACCCTTACCCGATGGGCGCATGAATAGAAACCATGCTACAATTAAAACCACTACGATGACAAGTACAATGTACATATCCATTCCTCCCAGGTGATGGCACATTTCTTACAAATGCATTTCCTCAGTATTAACATACAGCATATAGAGAGCCACAACGATGATGATTCCTGCGAAGATATAGTTTGAATTTTTACGCTATCTGCTTAAACCTTGCGCGAAACATGCGTGAGAGTGGAGATATCATAGAGATATCTCCACCTAACAATTACCCCCGTACTCCGACTCTAACACTAGCCGCCAGCCAAACCAGGAGTGAATATAATCAATCACAAGTCCATCCATGTACGGAGCAAGTGATTTTCTAAAGATAAATGGCAAATTGTTTATCTTCTCTAGCACATCATCAGTTTCTGAGAATGACTCATCCAGAGTCATCGCATACTGTGGTCCCCCTCAGCCGGGGGATAGATAAATGCGAAGCTTGGCGAGCGCATGATCCTTCAATACACCGCCAAGGTACTCGTACGCTTTTTCCGTGATATGCACTTTTAAAACCACCTCCGATTATCCGCGCAGCGGGATAATCTTCCCTATCTCGATCCTACTCACCTACAGCCTGCAAAATGGTCTGTAAGAATTGTGACTCGGGTACGCTCCCTTCGACGCTCTCGATCTCGTTGACGATCGTCTTCGGAACGCCGTATACCTCATACTTACCGGAGAGCTCTTGGAACTCAGATGCTTCTACCATATCACCCGTCACTTTTTCACTTACGAAAGCTGCCATGTGTGCGAACCGCACAGCTGAAGGACAGTACGGTCAGGTAGGTGTGACAAAAACCTGAAGGTGTACAGGTTTTTGCAAATTCTGCAGCACATCTACAGTCTTTGCGCTAAGGGACGTCTTACCGGTTGAGACCATCAGGATATCTTCAATCAGCGTAGCAAATTCATATCCTGACGGGATTCCGTAGAAACGAATGCCATAATCTTTGTCGGAATCATCGAGCAATACGATCGCAGGAATCTTATCGATACCGAACTTCTTGACCATCTCATCGTCTGTGTGAAAATTGTAGAACTCCGCGGACAGCTTGTCTGACAGACCACTAAGTTCCTCAATCAGCTGCTTCGTCTGTGGACAATATGAACAATCCAGGGATGCCTCAAACATTACCAAACGGACCTTGCCTGTCAGGTTGTCAAAATGCGAGCGAATCGCATCCTGATCCTTTTTATTGATCAGCATCCAAATCCCTCCCTAGAATATCGGCGCAGCCGTATATTTCCTCTAAAGCGGTTTGGCTCAGACAACTTCTCCATCCCACCCCGACATGCCGCCGAGCAGGTTCGCGATGTTTTTGAAGCCTACCTGCTGCAAGAATTGGCATGCAGCACTACTACGACCGCCGCTCAGGCACACGACCACGGCTTCCTTGTTTTCGTCGATCTCGTTATAGCGAGTCTGCAGTTGTCCGAGCGGAATAGATTTAGCTCCAGGAATATGGCCTGAGCGAAACTCCATCGGTTCACGTACATCTATAATCTGCAGATGAGGATTTTGTTTTACTCGTTCTTTTACATCGATAGACGTCCATTGTTTCACTGCCATCTTTTCAAATCACCATCCCAAGTTGTAAATAGCGGTTCGTAATCACCGCAACAGCAAACGCTGCATGCTAGCATTATATACCCCGTTGGGTATAAGTCAAGTGGTTTGCGATACCCCGTGCAGGTAAGACACAAGAATGAGCATACGTGCTCACCTCGCCGAGCTTTATCATGCCTTTCCTAAGATTCCCCCGGGCGTATACTATTTTTGCATTGCAAGAGGTGCTTCTATTGAATTGCGATACTCGCTCAGAAGATCCCACAAGAAGTAGCCGCCGGACCAGTTGTATACCTTGTCAAAGCCATTAGCCTGCAGGATACGAACTGCATTGTAACTGCGCTGACCACCTCGGCAGTACACGACAACGGGCCTTGAAGTATCAAGATCCTTTACCTTGTCACGCACCGTATTCAGTGGAATATTGACGGCGCCCGGCACGGCTCCTTGTTCCACTTCATGCGGCTCTCTGACATCGACGATCTGTACGCCAGGGGCAAACATGTCAAAGGCTGTTCCTTGTACGGTCTTGATGTCGCCATCCAGGATGTTTTGCGCCGCCATGCCAGCGATGATGACCGGGTCTTTCGCGGAACTAAACGGAGGTGCATACGCAAGATCCAGCTCTGTAAGATCTTGCACGGTCATTCCCGCTTGAATCGCTGTGGCCAACACGTCAATCCGTTTGTCTACGCCTTGCTGACCGATGATCTGTGCGCCGAGAACACGTCCTGTATCAGAGGCAAATAAAAGTTTGATCAGCATGTCCTTTGCCCCGGGATAGTAGCTCGCATGGTCACCTGAAAGGGTATACGACACTTGATAATTCACGTTAGCTCGGCGAGCAGTCTTTTCAGTTAGCCCAGTAACAGACAAGACATGATGTTGAAAACGAACGATCGACGTACCCAGCACGCCGGAGAACCTAGCATCGCCTCCCGTAGCATGCGTGGCAATGACCCTGGCCTGCTTATTGGCAGGTCCAGCCAATGGGATCCAGACTGTCGCGCCCGTGACCAAGTGCGTGGTCTCTGCCAAGTCTCCCGCCGCATATATGTCTAGATCGTTCGTTTGCAGGTGCTCATTAACAGCTAGTGCGCCTGTCGCACCGCGAACCAGGCCGGCATCAAGAGCTATCGACACGTCAGGGCGGACGCCAAGGCCCATCAAAAAGAGATCTCCTTCAATTTGCTTCCCAGACTCCAGGAGCACGGACTGCGCCTGATTTTCACCACGAAATTCTTTGATGCCATCGCCTAAAATGACATCAGCACCTGCTTCTCTCAGTGCACGGGTAGCTAAAATCGTCATCTCGGGATCCATCGGCGGCAGAATTTGATCCGCTTTTTCGATCAAAGTAACCTGGATGTTTCTTTCGATAAACGCCTCAACCATTTCTAGTCCAATAAATCCGGCCCCGATGACTACAGCACGTTTCACTTCATCCGCCTTTACCCGTTCAAATAGAGCATCCGCATCAGGCACTGACCGTAACTGATAAACATGCTTCAGATCAATTCCCGGAATCGGTGGACGAACCGGCGTCGCGCCTTGAGCCAAAACCAGTTTGTCGTATGATTCTTCGTACAACTCATCGCGATCCAGGTCATGAATGGTGATACGTTTATGTTCCCGATCTATAGCGCGTAGTTCTTGTCTTGTTCTGACGTCGATGCGAAATCGGTCGTAAAGACTTTGCGGCGTATGCAACAATAACTTTTTACGATCCTTGATATCTCCACCTACATAGTACGGAAGGCCACAGTTGGCAAATGATACGTGCTCTCCTCTTTCAATCAGTACGATTTCTGCATTTTCATCCAAGCGTCTGGCTCTCGCTGCCGCTCCGGCACCGACGGCCACACCACCAATAATCACAAATTTCATCTCGTCTCAACCTCCACGTAATCATCGCTTACTCTCAACCGTCTCACCAATATACCCCCGGTGGTATATTGCGTATAAACCGTAACCTACATTTAAAACTTTTACATGATCCAAAAGGACTATTTATAGTGGTATATTTTTACTGGTGCGTTCGAGTTTAATCTCAAGATAGGCTAAATATGCTTTTACATAAAACGCTTTCTAGTGTATGATTTTTCACATACTTTTCTTGTGAGGCATAGACAATGGACGTCGACAACCAGACTGTCACACGCTTTGGGCTGCATATGGACCAGCCCGTATGGCGCAACTTTACATGGGATTTTTCCTCCGCAGTGTTTATTAGTCTATTTAACGCTGTATTCGGACAATTCTATATTCCTATGGCTTTAAGGCACGGTGCAACAAATCTGGAAGTAGGGTTGTTAACGGCGGCTCCGGCGATCGGGTTACTATTTTCTCCCATCTGGGCGGCCATGGTAGCGACGCGCAGCCTCAAACCGTTTATCATATGGCCAAACTTCATTGCACGGGCATCAATCATATTCGTTGCACTGTTTACCACGCCATGGGTATTTGTCTCCGTATCATTGTTCATCAATCTGTTATCTGGTATCCAGTCTCCTGCATACGCAGCTCTGCTGACCAAGATGTATCCAGCGCATATACGTGGACGGTTAATGGGATACGTGCGAGTTGCACTCGGTTTCGTCATGATTCCACTGGCGTATCTGATCGGTTGGTGGACAGATAAAGCAGGAGATTCCGGGGCGCTCATCGGGGCAGCCATCGCGGGTGTGATCTCGATCGCATTATTTTCGCGCGTTAAGGAATGCATACCACCTGGGTCACAGATCGCACAGCCCAATACCAAGTTTTTCAAACAGTGGGATATGGTTCGAGAAAATCCAGCGTTGGCAGTATTTCTGCTCGCCACAACACTATCCGGGTTTGGCAATATGCTCGTAAGCCCGATCTATCAGATCATTCAGGTTCATGTCTTAAATCTGAACAACCTGCAGATCGGGTACGTTAGGGTTGCCTACTTCTTATTTCTCTTACTCGCATATCTGACGATGGGTTCGATTATTGATCGCTTTTCACCGCGCCATGCCCTCTTAGCGGGAATTGCCGCCTATGCGATCGCACCGCTTTTATACGGCCTCTTTGGCACGTACAGCGCGGTGATCGTAGCGAGCAGCTTTCAGGGGATCGGCGATGCCATCTGGGATATCGGATGCCTTTCTTACGTGTTCAAGATCGCACCTGGACGCGAGGCGATAGCATTTGGCTTTCACCTCATGCTATTTGGCGTACGCGGCACGATCGGGCCACTGATCGGTACCAGTCTCGCGCACGCGAGCAGCTCCATGCACTTCGTGCTGTTTGCCGCATCGATCTTTAGTGTCACAGGTCTTCTAGTGCTAGCAATCTTAGGCAATCCTAGGAACGCATCAGCCCACGGGCGCCTATCCACAGATGAGCAGACGTTAAACTTATAATGTCAGTGCAAATGAGCGTATTTTGCCGCTTCTTTAATCGCTTCGACTAGAGACACCGCTGATGCCGTGCCTTTACCTGCGATGTCAAAAGCGGTCCCGTGATCCACGCTCGTGCGCAAAAAAGGCAAGCCGAGTGTCACGGCCACGGTCTTTTCAAAATCAAGCATCTTCGCTGCGATATGCCCCTGATCGTGGTACAGCGATAAAACTGCATCGTACCGACCCAGGTGAGCGAGATGGAACACAGAATCAGCCGGGATTGGGCCGAACACTTCCATTCCGAGCGCGTTCGCTTTCTCAACTGCAGGGCGCAGGGATTCGATCTCCTCACGGCCCAATAATCCGCCCTCCCCTGCGTGCGGATTGAGGCCTGCGACAGCCAGCGTAGGATGATGCCCCAAGAGCTTCTCAAGCGCTTCATACGCTTGTTTGATCCCTTTTAAAACGAACTCTTGATCAGCGATCTTGCGGCACGCCTCGATGAGCGGAACATGGCGCGTAAGAAAGAAAATCTTCAAGCCTTCAATAGAGAACATGGTCATTTCCCGCTCTGCCCCACCAAGGGCCGCCAACATTTCCGTGTGGCCAATGTAAGGCACGCCAGCAGCCTTAATCGCTTCTTTGTTGATCGGAGCCGTCACGATGGCGGCAATTTCCTCATGCAAAGCCAGCTCTGCCGCCTTCTTGATATATTCGAAACTGGCCTGACCACACTGCCCTTGCACTTGACCAAGTACGAGCGTATCGACGTCGATGTTGTCTAAATCCAATACGTCGATCGTGCCCTCAGCATACAGACCATCCGACGGATTGGCGATGACGTGAATGTCCGCTGTGATCTTGCGGTAGCCTTGCGCCTTTTTCAATACCTGAGCTGAGCCGACAATAAATGGTCGACACACCTCGTGCAAACAAAAATTCACGACAGCCTCAACGCTAATTTCTGGGCCAATCCCCGCGGGATCCCCCATCGTAATGCCAAGGATGGGCCGATCACTCGTCTTTTGCGATGACTTTGCATCCATTTATAAAACCTCCGATTCTGAATACGAACATCAATAAGATCATTGTGGCATCTGCAGCAAGGCCTGAACGCTTAAGATGATCGCATCATCTCCGCCGACAGCCCCACCTTTTGTCACGATGTGAAGCCCGTCATGAGGCCCTCCCTCAACTTTAGACGCCACACAAAGGGGCAAAACCTCGTGTAACAGGTGCAGCGTCGTCACCTTTAAGTGACGCATGATCGCGGCCGCGATATCTCCCCCTGACAAATACAAGCCATCAAAATGATGTCGCTCAAAAAGCGCCGCACAAAGATCGCCAATCCTATCTGCGATCGCAGGCGGGTTATAAGGCGATGAATCACGGCTTGTCGTGATTCCAACGATCCGAACCTGATCAGAAAACCCTAAGGCTGGATAATCGATCAAAGTATTCAGCGCGTAATCTGCACGCGTTAGAACCTCATGCGCGTAGGCGCTAGAATCTTCGCCGCACAGGCGATCAAGATCCAACGTGATAGACTTGAAACCAAGGGCCTCCTGTGCCGCCTTCATCTGGCGCGCGGCTGTGGGCATTAAACTTCCGGATATGATCGCGATCCGCCGAAGGCGTTTTTGAGATGCCTCAACATAAGAAGCTGTAAACGGGCCTGGGTCCACCGGCAGCACATGTTTGTCGCTATGTACAAACAATACAGCCAAGCGCTTGATGTCATCATCTGTCTCAGCATCGCAAATGACGATCCTGACTCCACTGTCTAGAAGCCCTTTCAAGCGGCCAGCTAAAATTTGATCGGACTCGTCTAGCGGTGAAATCACTGCGATCGGATACTTTGACTGGGTAGAGAGAAGCGCCGCCACATCAGCAGTCCATACAGGCGTTGCGGGGTCCTTCCCGGCCTCAGTGTCATGTACAGGCACTCCATGAACATACAGGTGACCACCGATCACTGTCCGTCCGGATGCCGGGAAAGCTGGGACAACTGCGGCGATATATTCAGCACCGAGCGCATCTAGTGCCCCATCAATCTCTTGCCCCACAGATCCGCGAAGCGTGCTGTCAATGCGCTTTGTGACAAGCACCGAAAAGTTGCGCGACGTCGCCGCAACAACTGCGCGCGACGCCATCATAAAAACACGCTGTCTTGCTTCGCTCGCAAAGAGCGCTCTTGAAGCTGCATTCCAAATCAACGCGTCCGCTGATTGAATGCTCTGTTCGAGGCTCGCATCATGATCGGGTACCATGTGCACACAAAAACCCATCTTCGCGATTAGAATTCCGGTGGCGTTTCCGCCCGTCAAGTCGTCTGCAATCGTGATGACCTTGCGCAATTGTCCACTCACGATCGATCGTTTTTCCCCTTTTACAATCAAATCGAACTCCTATGCTCATTGTACCATGATCAGGAATAACGAAACGCATCTTGTTCATACTGGAAAAAGCAATGCATAAGGAGGCGGTCGCGCACGATATGTCAAATATTACTATTATAAAAAATGCAAATATTTACGCGCCAAAACCGCTAGGAACAAAGGATATCCTCATCGGCGGCAAACAGATTCTCGCGATCGGAGAGTCGTTGAATGTCCAGGCATCTGGTCTCAAAGTCAAAGAAATCGACGTGGGCGGAATGTACCTATTTCCAGGCCTGATCGATCAACACGTGCACATCACAGGTGGTGGCGGTGAAGGTGGGTTTCATTATCGCACCCCTGAAATCACACTGAGTCATATTACAACGAGTGGTGTAACGACGGTAGTAGGTGTGCTTGGAACGGATGGCGTCACAAGAACGACGAGAGAGCTTCTCGCGAAGGCACAGGCGCTAGATTTTGAAGGCGTGTCCACTTACATATACTGTGGCGCCTATCAAGTACCTACTAGAACGATCACGGGTATGCCCCGTTCTGACCTGGTTTTGATCGACAAAGTGATCGGTGTCGGTGAAATCGCAATCTCTGATTCTCGATCGAGTCACCCCACCACAAAAGATTTGGCAGAACTCGCGAGCGAAGCACACGTGGGCGGGCTCTTAGCTGGGAAAGCGGGCGTGTTGCACCTGCACGTCGGTGATGATCAGAGCAAGCTCGACATCTTGTGGGAGGTCTTAAAAACCACAGAGTTGCCGAAGTCTGTCTTTGTCCCCACCCACTTAAACCGTAATCCCGATTTGCTTAAAGCTGGGATAGCTTATGGGAAAGAGGGGGGATTCGTCGATGTTACGTCCGGCATACGCCCGGATGATCATGATCACGTCTCCATCAAGCCATCCAAAGCGATCCGTATGATGGTCGATGCAGGGGTTAAATCGGCGCATATCACGATGAGCTCAGACAGCAACGGCAGCTCTCCCATTTTCGATCATGATGGAAAACTAGTCGCGATGGGCATCGGTTCGATCTCTACTCTATGGGAGGAAACGAGAGACGCGATCGTCAACGAACACATTCCAATCGAAACGGCCATATCGATCGTGACAAATAACGTGGCTCGTGTTCTGAAACTCAGCACAAAGGGCGCGATCAAACGAGGTGCCGATGCAGATCTGCTGATTACAGACGATCAGTTTAAGATCCAGCATGTTTTTGCCAAAGGTCAGCAGATGGTCCGAGATGGTAAGCCAATCGTCTTCGGGACGTTTGAAGATCAGTCACATATTCCAGGGGCCCCCGATAGCAAAGGAGGTACGGGCGATGTTAACGCCTCCCGCGGGCGACCGATGATCGACCCGGATCCGGATGACCCAGACGATTTCCCGGATGAACTTGAGCGGCAGGCGCAAAGTAATCGTCGGCACTACTGTTGCTGATCATCGCGATTTGATATGCTGTAAATATTGAAGGAACCTTACATAAGATTGGGAGATGGACATGGACTACAGGCCTCTTGGAGATACGGGAATCAAAGTGAGCGCGGTCAGCTTTGGCACGTGGGCCATTGGCGGATCGTGGGGCAATGTAGAGGAACAAAGCGCGTTGTCGGCACTCGCTAAGGCGATCGATGAAGGCGTCAACTTCTTTGATACAGCAGATGTATACGGCAATGGCCGTGCGGAAGGGCTTCTAGCGAAAGCAACAAAAGGTAAAGAAGATCAGATTCATATCGCGACAAAGTTCTGCCGCAGCGCAGATATTCACGATCCGAAGACGTATTCTGAACCGGCCGTGCGGGAGTTTTGCGAGGCGAGTTTAAAGAGATTGGAGCGCGAAACGATCGATCTGTATCAGATTCACTGCCCACCAAGCTTTGTGATCGAAGATGGAAGTGTGTTTTCGGTTTTAGACAAACTGAAACAAGAGGGCAAGATCCGACACTACGGCGTCAGTGTCGAAACGATCGATCAAGGATTGACCGCCCTCACGTATCCGGGCGTCAAAGCGCTGCAGGTTATCTTCAACCTCTTTCGGCAAAAACCATCTGATGAACTTTTCGTGAAAGCGAAAGCGCAAGGCGTTGGCATCCTCGCGCGCCTGCCGCTGGCGAGCGGGCTCTTGACTGGGAAGTTCACGAAACAAGATACCTTTCCAAAAGATGACCACCGCAACTTTAACCGTGATGGACAAGCCTTCAACGTGGGTGAAACGTTCGCTGGGCTGCCATTTGAAAAAGGCGTCGAACTCGCACAAGCACTGCTCTTTATCGCGCAGGGTCGAGGCAACATGACGCGCGCTTCCATGCGCTGGATCCTCGATCAACCAGGCGTAACCTGTGTTATCCCAGGGTTCAAGTCAGAAGCGCAAGTGATGGATAACCTCGGAACACTCGATGTGCCGTCCTTCACGGCGGAGGAACTAAAACAGTTGCGCACATTCTACGATGAGAAAGTACACCCATTCATTCGCGGCGCCTACTAAAAAAGGCGAACTTCGCTGCGCGAGTCAGAGGCATCGAGTATCACGCGCACGGCATCGATGGTCGGGGTCGAAGCAAACTTCGACCCCGACCATTCAACTCGTGACCCGGTACGAAATCCGTAACTAGAATCCCTGGCGCCGTAACCATGTTTCGCAGTGTGCTGTCCAACTCTTAATCGACTCGTCCTCATGTGCAAGCCCCAAACCATGGCGCCCGTGCTCATACACATGCAACTCAAAAGATATATGATGACGGCTCAGTGCGGCGCAGTAAGAAAGGCTATCCGTGACTGGAACTGCAGTGTCATCCGCTGTATGCCACAAAAAAGCTGGCGGCGTATGATCGCTGACCTGTTGGTCATTAGATAAGTCGTGTCGCAGGTTTTCGCTTGGATCATCCCCCAGTAACGACGTGCGGCTGCCCGAATTGACTTGAAAAGAGATGACCGGGTAGCACAGCACTTGTAGATCGGGGCGCGAGCTTTCCCGCTCAATCGCATCTTTCGCCTCTGGATCGCCCATGTCAAAGTGTGTGCTGACTGTGGCGGCCAAGTGACCGCCTGCAGAGAAGCCCAACACGCCGATACGCTTCGGATCCACGCCCCACTCTCTTGCCTGATGTCGGACGAACCGTATTGCACGCTGTGCATCGTGAAGCGGGATCGGATGACGATTCGGAAACACGCGATAGTTCACCACAAAAGCGGATATTCCGATACTATTGAGCCATTTGGCGATCGGCTCCCCTTCGTGATCCGCCCGAACTCGGTAACCCCCGCCCGGAAAGATGATCACTGCTGCCGCCTCTTTATGCGATTTGATCGTAAAGGGGACGATGGATGGACACCCTGCGTTCTCCCCAGTCCCTTTTTCCAATTGGTCTTCAGACCACAATGCGATGGCCATTAAGTTTCCCCCTGTTGGTGTTCAAACCATCTTGTTCGTCAATTGACCTAGTTTTTCGATCTCGATCGTGACAGTATCCCCAGACTTCAGCCACACCCGCTCCGCTTTGGGCAGGCCTAAGATCACGCCTTCTGGTGTTCCTGTCAGGATTATGTCGCCCGGATTTAAGACCATGTATTGTGAAAGGTACGAAATCAATTCGCCGCACGCAAATATCATGTCACCGGTGTTGGAATTCTGCCTGACTGTCCCGTTGACGTACGTCTTGATGGCGAGGTTATTCGGGTCTTCGATCTCATCAGCGGTTGCAATGTATGGCCCGATGGGGGCAAACTTGGGACAGGTTTTGCCGAGCAGCCACTGGCTGGTCACCATCTGCAAGTCGCGCGCAGACAGATCATTGGCATTGCAGTACCCAAACACATAATCTAGCGCATCATCTTCGCTCACATACTGCGCTTTGCGCCCCATCACGATCGCGAGCTCTGCTTCATAGTCAACCTGCGAGGATCCTTGGGGCAGTGGGACATCTTCCCCATGAGCTGCCACAGTATCCGAGAATTTGCTAAATACGATCGGCGTCGTCGGGATCGCTGCCTTCGTTTCGATGGCATGCTTGCGATAATTTAACCCGATGCAGATCACCTTGCCAGGTCGCGGAACACACGGCAAAAACTCGACTTGGCTGGCATCAACCGCATGCTGCCGCGGCGCGTTTTGTACGGCTACTTGCAATGCCTGCAAAACCTCTGCATCTTGTAACACCGTGTCTAGAGTAATCGACCCGTCCCTACCTTGTAACAATTCAGACGCGGCGACGATACCGGAGTCTAGCCAAACGCCCAGCGTCTCCCGGCCATCTAATACATAACTGACGAGTTTCAACTCATTCACCTGCCCTTTCGATATGTAAAATGGTCTTCACCGCGCATTTTTCACCAGGTTGCAAAACTTTCAAACCCGTGAGTGATGCAGGCAAATCTAGATTTGGCGCATTCGTGATCCATGTGTAAGGCTCTGGACACAAAAACCCTCTCGTTCCATCAGCATTATAAATCACCCATTGTGTAAAATGATCATCACACGAATAGGTAATCTTCAAGTCCAAGTCCTCATCGTACATTACCGCGCGATTGCCTCCATCTACTTTATCCGCTAAAAAGGCGTCATCAAGCATGATGCCAGTCAGTTTCATGCCCGTCTCTAGATCAGGAAAATTATCTAAATCTTGGAGTATCCCTGTCGGTAACATGCGCTCACTGAGTTGCCAATGTTTCTTTGCCGATAAGGCGAATGTACAATGATCCAAGGAACCGCCAGCAGCGATTGGAAATCTAAAAGTCGTATGATACCCGAGACCCCAAGGAAATGCTTGATCGCTCAAATTGGTAATCGTAGCCGTTTTGGTTATGGTACTGCCATCAAGCAAGTACTCCATGTCGATGGTGAAGTGGTGCGCAAACTGCTGCATGACTTCTGCGAATTCTGCAGAATCAAACTGCGTAATGATCCGCACTTTACCCCCCATCGTCTCGTGGCGCACTAAGCGCCAGGGGCGATCCTGCACAAATCCATGTTGATGGTTGTTAAGCTTTGGATCACTGATCTTAAACTGATAAGTGCGACCTTCAAACATGAACTTGCCATCCGCGATGCGGTTTGGCGGAAACAGGATCGGATCACCGAAGAGCGCAGGTTTCGCATGAAACTCTTCTGGCGTGGTCGGCACGCGAAGCAGTTCAATATCCGATTCACGCTGTGATTTTGCGACTAGAGAGATCAGGTTGCTCCCCCAACTCGGTATGATTGTCATCTGCACATCATCATTGCCTGCTACAATCGCTTCTTGACCCAAAAATGCAGTCTTGCTCAGATGAACTGCCACTGCCTATCTCCCCTTCAATACTTTCTTTATATTTTGCCCTACTACTGGAGATGGCACAGCCGACATTACCTCATTCTTACAATGGTCTTCAAGGAACTTACATGACCTTCTACGACGTTTTCAAAATGATCGGCCACCTGGTCTATCGTCACAAACGAACTCATCATCGGTTGCAGCCTGTCTTCTGCCCTCTTTAGTAGCGATAACGCGGCGGGATACGTGTTCGCGTAGCGATGGACACCGACGATGTTGAGCTCGCGCGTGATCGTCTTAAAGACAGGGATTTCGACTCGATCAGTCCGATGTAGGCCAACCAAGACTACCGTTCCACCCGCGCGAACAAGCTCACAAGCCCGCAAAACCATGTTGTCCGCGCCGCTGCATTCGATCACCACATCAAACTGCCGATCAATCTCGCTATGGTGCACACTCAAAATTCCCATCTGTCGGGCGATATCGAGACGTTCACGCGACACGTCTACGACTGTCGGATTGGCTCCCGACATCTCGGCAACTAGTGCCGTAAAGACTCCAATCGGACCCGCTCCAACGACTAAAACTTCTTCACCCATCGTCAGCTTAGCGCGTCTGATAGCAGACACCGCTACCGACATCGGTTCTGCGAGACATGCCAGATCTTCCGTCATACCCTTTGGCGCCTTGTAGGTGAAGCTCGCCGGGTGCACCACGGACTCGATCAATGCGCCATCCACAGGTGGCGTGGCGAAAAATTGTACATCTTCACAGAGGTTGTAGCGCCCTATTTTGCAATAATGGCAAGTCCCGCAAGGAATACCCGGTTCAAGCGCCACGACGTCTCCGATACTTAGACCCGTTACACCGTCACCAATCTCCTCAATGACACCAGCCGCCTCGTGGCCGAGAATCATGGGGGCCTCTACAATGAAATCTCCAATCCTTCCATGTGCATAGTAGTGCACATCAGAGCCGCATACGCCGACAGAGCCAATCTTTACTCGTACTTCAAAGGGGCCGGGACGACCTGGATCTGGGCGCTCGTCTATCGTAATTTTTCGAGCCTTTTCTAACACAACCGCTTTCATAAGGTCTTCCCCCTTTCACAATATCTGGTGGTACCTCAAACTAGCATCGTTGCAAAGCTCGCACCGCTAAAACCACATCCATGGCAGACCTCTCGATCAACTCGCTGACACGAGCAACCGCCTCGGACAGTTCCATCGGCCGATCGACAATGGAAAATGCGGCTGATATGCCATGCTGCTGCAAAATAAAAGGCGGAATGTCTACCGAGCCAGCCAAACAGATTACTGGAATACCCAAACTTTTTGCGCGAGCAGCCACCGCAAAAGGCGTCTTGCCTCGCAGCGTTTGTGCATCACATCGCCCCTCTCCCGTGATGACGAGGTCTGCACCGTGCAGAGCATCATCAAACCGCGTCGCATCCATCACTGATTCTGCGCCGCGCCTCAGCTTCGCATTCAAAATGGCCACACATGCGTATCCTAACCCTCCCGCAGCCCCGGCTCCCGCTTCATCCTTAACGTCGACGCCTAGCTGATCCTTGACCACTTCAGCGAAATGTTCCAGGTTGTGATCTAGCACCCGAACCACGTCTGCTGTGGCGCCTTTTTGTGGCCCAAATACAACACTCGCACCATCTGGCCCGCACAAAGGATTGTCCACATCGCATAGTACAGTGATGTTTGTACCCGCCAAGCGATCATCCAGCCCCGTGACATCGATCGATGCCAAATGCGCGAGACCACCACCCCCACGGGGAATAGATCTGCCCCCGCGATCAGAGAAACGCACGCCAAGTGCTTCTGCCATACCCGCACCAGCGTCATTTGTCGCGCTGCCGCCGATGGCGATCATGATGTTGCGACACCCTTTATCCAAGGCGCAAGCGATCAATTCGCCTGTGCCGTATGTGGTGGTGACAAGCGGGTTGCGACGGTCTTCAGGCAAGAGCGGTAGGCCGGATGCCTGCGCCATCTCGATCACGGCCGTTTGACCGTCGCCTAATATGCCAAAATAGGCTTCGACAGGGTCTCCGAGTGGTCCTGTCACGTGCACTTGATGCTTTACCCCGCCAGTGGCCAAGATCATACTATCTACCGTGCCCTCACCACCGTCTGCCATGGGCATAGCCAGGATATCAGCGTCCGGCCATGCCATGCGAACACCTCTTTCCATGGCAACGCAAACCTCAGCAGCAGTCAAACTACCCTTAAATGAGTCTGGAGCTAGGACGAACTTCACCGCTGATCCTCCCGGATAACTTCATAAAACCCACCGCTGGCATGCTCAGGCATCCTTCAAGACGACCGCTGTGCCATACGCCACAACCTCAGACATGGTCTGTCCAATCTCGCTAGAGTCAAAGCGCATCATGACCACCGCATTCGCACCCATGGCATGCGCGTTTTGCACCAGACGATCAATCGCAGACTTGCGAGCATCTTCCAACATCTCTGTGTATTCTTTGATCTCACCGCCCCCCAAACTCCTCAGCGCAGCAGTCAAGTTTCCCCCTAACCCCCGACTGCGAACCACCACGCCAAAAACCTGCCCCAGCACCTTCTCAACCACGCAACCCGAAACATTTTCCGTTGTCACTACCAGCACCATTACCATCACCTTTCACGATGATCGTATCCACCCTATCATCTTACCATCCTTTGCGGCGCAGCAGCGCCATCACAACGTGCTAGTTAGAAGTTGACGCCGCTGAAGATGCCAACGCCGCCAAAGCCGGCGTAAAATACAGATACTCTTCAACATGCCCTGCGGGTAAGCCGAGGTTCGCCTCGCTGTTCCACACAAAATCGACGTGATCCACCGAGGGCGTTGGCAGCCGATCTATGAAGGCGACGCCTGTTGTAGAAGCCTGCAGATCAGAAGGCTTAAACACATACTCGATAAATGTCAGCCTTCCGTTTTGAACTCCATAAATCGGGCCAAACGAACTCTTTGCGGGGACAAACGCATACTGCACAACACCAGCCGCATTTACGCCTACTCTTTTTACGCTAGGAGGCAAGATCGTAAAGTTCGCCGTCAACGTAGATTGATCGATACCTGCTACGACTACGCCTCCGCCGATTGCCTGTGCTACGGCCCGCCCCATCGCAGTCGTTGGCGCTACGAGTTGCCCATGTATGATAGCTGGCGCGCCGAAGGTCTTTGCAACGGGCTTGCCATCAAGGATCAATACTTTTGTTGCTGGGTTCCAGTGATAGGTCACACCATATGCCGTTGCGAACTGGCTGACCGAGGACAACATGGTAGGCTGCTTAGCATCCAGTAACACTTCATCGACAGGGTTTTGAACTGGCACCCCATTTAACGTCAGGCTGAAACTCTTGGCGCCTGCACCCCCACCTTGTGCGTTGACTTGTGTGCTTCCCTGAGAGCTGCCTTTCGCCATCGTCATCATCTTGACGATATCCGACTCAACTGTTGCGGCCAAAAGCTGCTGTCCGAGTTTGTTTGGATGAACATCATTGGGAAGAATCAATTGCTGTTGGCGATTGTTAAAAACTTTGTAGGTATCCACTGGAAAACACTTGTTTTGCACGGCAATCAGTTCCATCGCCTGATTGATCATCGGCAGTACCTGCTCAGTCGCTGTATGTAGCGCACTGCTGTCGGCAAATGGGTCATAAAGATTTAATAGCAAAATCGGGGCAGAAGTGTCCTTGCGGATCGCATCGATGATTTTCGGCAGGTTACGAATGGCGTTTAGTGCTGCTTCCTCCAAAGAAGCCTTCACCTGCGGCGTCAACTTGACGGTCTGATGCGCGACCGCTTCCGCGATAAGTGGGCCTGCGGCATGCAAAATATCATTGCTGCCGATTCCAAGCGTGATGACACTAGCCGACTTCAAGTCATTTTGAAATGTAGACGTCTTGAGAGATTCTAGCAAGTCCGCCGTAGTGGCGCCAGGAACTCCCAAGTCATTCACCGCCAAATGATCAGCCGCACCCACTAAAAACGGAAATGCCTCAGGAGACGGCGCCTTGTTGTTGCCAAGGTTATAACCAAAGCTGATCGAATCTCCTAGGGCGACTAACGTCGATTTCTTGGCACCTTGTGCGAATGCATCTGGCACAATGGCTGTAGAGCCCAGCATCGCGGCCATAAAAACAGCGGCAATTGCAAATTTAACCTTCATCATACCTCTCCCAACATCTACGTTTATCAGGTTCTATTGTATCTCACAATCAACCAATCGTCTTTCAAAAAATCGGGTAGGAGGGAGCGGCTAGCTCCCGACCTCC
>JAKACY010000223.1 GCA_021821025.1 Bacillota bacterium
GCGCTACAATACTAGGATAGGAAGACGATCGGATGCTCACCGTACGCTGCTCTGATATCCTGATACAGCAACGTTCCAGCGAGAACATGGCCCTTGTGATTCGGATGCCAACTGTTGCCCATGTAGGGTATATACGTTTGGTGATGCTTCAAAAGATAAGCTTTCATCTGGTCAAAGACGTCAAATACACGCACATTCTTACTATGAAAATCGTTCGCCACTTGCATCTCGTTTTGCACGTACTTCATTTGCGCCACTCGATAAGTCGTATAGGAAGCTTGAGATACAGGGGGAGTCACGAGAAACACGACAGCATGGTGTTCGAGGGCTAATGCGATCTCGTGATAGATATGGCTGCGAAAAGCGGGCATTGGAACATGTGGCAAGGCATCATTCAACAGACCCCAAGAAAGCACCACGATCTGCGGGTGATCCGTACTTAACCACGAGCTGTATTTCCCCTTATACATAGTGGCAAGCTGCGTACTATTAGCGCCGACGATCGTACGGTCGTCTATCACATACCGCGTGGGTTCTGATCCTGACAATGAACGAAACGCGTAAACAAGGTAGCCGCCAAACCACCCCTTACGCCAATCTCTCCATCCAGTGTCCATCCAGCCCCTTGCTGCAGAAGACCCGATCGTCATGACCCGCTCCACTCTAGACGCAATCGGCACGTGAGGTTCCTTTAAAGGGTTTACCACTTGCTTCGCTTTTGGATGGCTCGACATACTAGGAGCCAATCGCTGAATTTGCGGTAGTACAAAACCAAGAAAAAAAATAATGAAAAATCCGAATAAAATCGCTGAAATAGACTTTTTACCAGGCACAACATCACCGTACCTTGAGGTTATCTGAGGCTTGTGGGGAAACAGGGGAAAGATAATATGGCGGAGAGGGTGGGATTCGAACCCACGGATGGCTCTCACCATCGTCCGCTTTCAAGGCGGGTGCCTTCAACCGCTCGGCCACCTCTCCAAGGCAACACGATAAGACGTCTTGAATTATATCACAAACTGTGCCTGTTTGTACAATCCCCGATGATCGGCGCGGCCATCTAACTTCCGAAGACGGCGGTCGACAGCGCCATACGCCCGTTTTGCATGAATGCACAGCACTGCGTGCAACCTGTATTTACATGCAAATGTGAAGTGAGGCATCGTCAACGTGAAGACAACATGGTTACTCCTCACGAGCGTTCTATGGCTTCATGCTGACTTGTTATCGCCCGTCTGTAAACCGCTGCCAGTCATGGCTGCCACGACAATAACTGCGCATACAAAGACGGAGGGGCAACTTGTGACACTGCACAAATTTCCCTACCCTTATCAGGCCATGCTCACGATCGCATCAGATTGTGATGGTATGACGTTGCGCAAGTTTTTGCTGATTCACCGCTTTCTCAACACCAGAGAGAAAACCCCCATGGGAAAGGGGCTTGAACTCGACATCGCAGATTCCTTTTTCTTCTTTGTCGGGACGGATCGCCAAGGTGCGTGCGATTATGATGGAACAAAGTGGCAGGATCAGATGAGCTATTTTGATCGGCTTTCGACGACTGATGTAAAGGATGGTGCTGCAATCGCGTCATTCACGCGCATGGGCTGGATCGATTCCCTTCACAGCTTTGGTGACTTTACAATGGCCAGTCCCTGGGTGACGTTATTTCAAAGATATATGGCCAAAGCCGCGGTGCAAGCATTGAAAGAAAACAAACTTAGCTATTCAGTTTGGATCAACCATGGCAACGAAAGCAACGTCGATAACTTTGGGAACCCAGAATCCCATTATCAAAAAGGCGATCTCATTCGATCCCACTTTTACGTCACAGACCTGATCGTACCGACGGGGGTTCACTATGTATGGTCTCGAAGAGATAGTGAATTTGGACTGCAAAACGAACTCTATCCGATCGTCCTGCGCGACGGGAGAAAAGTGTGGGGATTTTACCGATACACAGATGATGGATATACGAAAGAAGGGGCCTTAACCTGGAACTGGAACCCACGCAGATTGTCTGCTCAACTCAGTCGCAAGCACTTGGCCATGATCGAAAAAAATCATTTATACAGTATCGTAGCGCAGCACTTAGGGGGAAACCAGGCAGAGATCCCCATTCCCAAGGACGGGATTGCATCGCTAGCATTACTGGCCCATGAGTATCAGCGCGGTAATATCCTAGTAACTCGAACCAGCCGTTTACTTCGGTACAACGAACTACAGCAGTCTCTGCGCTTTGCCATATCCAAAGGGGCGAATCACCGCATCATGATCCGCATCTTATATGCAGAAAACCTTGTAGCTGGTGTCTTTCAGCCGACTATGGACGACTTGCGAGGCATCACTTTTTACACGCCCGATCCTGACCACACGACTGTTGTTCTTGATGGTCATGAGATTAGCGAAAGGGAGTTGGTGCGAAACAGCGCAGATGAGTCAGGGAAAAAGAGCATCAGCATCAGATGGTGGCCGAGCCATGTGACTGATGACACGCCACCCGCGATTCATGAACAAAAAGCAGCACAAGGACCCCCGATGCCATTTACCCATCACGCCCCTAATCGCTGGATGTGGTCTGAGGATCCGTTATAATGAATGATGATTGGGGGTAGTATGATGACGTACTTGCATGCTGTTGGGGCTATCTTGCTATTGGCAGCAATGGCGACAGTGGCCCGCAGCATCGTAAAAGGCTTTGAACGAGCGCGACGCGCCGTGCCTGATGTCGCCGTGTTGCTGCTGATTGGGATCTTGGTCGGCGCAACCGCCGGTTGGCTGCGCGTGCCGCTAGCGCCTTGGATCGCCCCAGCGCAAAATTCCATGTTGCTGACGGCCGCCGCATCGCTCATTATCTCTTATGGTGGGGCAGAACTGTCTCCGGCGATATTTTTTACAATTTGGAAACCTGTGCTGTCTTTAGCGACGATCGGCGTGTTGGTCAGTACGTTATGTGTCGGTACCATCGCATGGGCATTTGGTATCGGGTCATTTGTTTTCACGATGCTTTTAGGCGCGCTCTTGTCAGGAACCGACCCAGCTGTGCTGGTGTCTGTACTCTCACAGGTTCGACTAGTGGAACGAATGCGGGAAATGCTGATCGGAGAATCGGCGCTGAACGATCCCACATCAGCGTTATTGGCCAGCGTGATGCTGAGTATGCTACAAAATGCAGGCCAGAGCTTGTGGCAAATTGTTCTTCGCATCACCGTTGAAACGATCATTGCGATATTTATCGGCATCGGGACAGGGGTTTTGATGCGAGTGGTCTCTCGTTACACCGGGTTCGTGGTTCTTAAACTCGTTTTAACCTTCTCGGTGGCTTTCGTCGTCTCGATCCTGGTAGGAGCAAGCCCATTTCTCGCGGCTTTTACAGCTGGATTCATCGCGCAACCGTTAACGGAGAGAAAGCCTGTACATAGTCGACCAAAAAGGTTCCATGCGATCAACCATGGGGCGGACCACCTGATGTTTTTTACACGTTCGTACGTGTTTCTGACACTAGGTTTATCGATTCATGGCATCGGATTATCTGGATTTGTTCCCGCTTTGATCGTCGTGCTAGTGCTGCTGAGCGTGGCTAGGCCCCTGTCTATCTTTGTCGTCAGGGCGATCGTCAGCCGCCACATGTCACGAAAGGAAGTTTTTTTTCTCTCTCTCAACCGTCAAACAGGCGTGATGCCAGCTCTTTTTGCTAACCTCCTGTTGCAGCAACACGTCCAGCCTATGAATATCGTACAGTGGTCCGTCACCATAACGATCGTGATCACATCGGTCATTCTCTTACCATTTTCGGTTCAATCGC
>JAKACY010000030.1 GCA_021821025.1 Bacillota bacterium
TTTGTGATTGGCGTAGACGCACAAATCGCGTATAATTTTCTAAAGAGTGGGAGATTAAACCGAAAGGGATGAGCACAAGATGACTGCGATCTTTCCCATGATGCCCGCCAATTATGTAACCGCTTCCCAAGATTATGCCGTGACGGTAAATGATCAGGAGGTTTTTGTCTATCCAACTGCAGTGGGAAGCTACGCCGTACTGTCTGCAGAAGGCGAGCAACATGTACGTGTGACGACAAAGTTCGCATTTCATTCCGTGCAGATTCGTCCCCTACACCTTTCCATAGAACCTATAGTAGAAGGGCGCAGCGTTTCGTTTGAGCTATCACAGCCGTGCAAGGTTGTTCTCGAATTTGATGGTGATTTGCTCCACCCCTTGTTCCTCTTGATCAATCCGCCTGAGACAGAAAAACCGGACCCTGAAGATCATCACGTGCATTACTTTGCGGCGGGTAGGGTGCACGAAGTTGGGCAGCTGGTTTTGCGTTCGGGCGAAACGGTTTATATCGAAGAAGGCGCCGTGGTCAGAGGGACAATTTTCTCAGAGCGATCGAACCACGTTAGTATCAGTGGTAGAGGGATTCTCGATGCGAGTGGATGGCGACTAGGTGCAAAAGGAGGGTTGAATCCCCCATCTCGTGACAGTGCAGATGAGGTGTCGCAGCCCGTGATTCAATTCATCAACTGCCACCGCGTACTCATCGAAGGCATCACGGTTGTAGATGGGCCAAGTTGGCATGTGGTTCCGACTGCCTCAACGAACGTACGCATTCGCGATCTGAACATCATCACTGAAAATGGCACTGGGGATGGCGTTGACGTTGTAGGATGCAAAAATGTAGATATCACAAACTGTTTCATTCGCTCGAAGGATGACTGCATCGCGCTAAAGGCTGTGGACTATCATCATCCAGATGGGTGTCGCAATGTCGAGCACATTCGCGTGCGAGACTGTGTGCTTTGGAATGCGCAGTGGGGTAACGCGATTGAGATTGGCTATGAAACGCAGTGCGATGAGATTCACGATGTCGTCGTGCAAAACTGCGATATCCTGCATTGTGAGTTCGAAGGCTATCAGTCTGGCGGCGTCTTCACGATTCATAATGGGGATCGGGCGATTATTCACAATGTGCTGTATGAAGATATTCGCGTCGAAGATGCCCAAGAAAAGCTGATCGACCAAAAAATTCTGCGCTCGAAGTATTCGCATGATGAAGAGAGAGGGCAGATCCGCAATATTCGTTATCGCAATATCTCTGTGCTAAGTGGTGCTTTTCCTGTCTCGATCATTCAAGGCTATGACAGCGAGCATATGGTCAACGGGGTGACCATCGACAATTTAACCGTTCATGGCGATGTTATAAAAAGTGCCATTGGTGCGCGGATGGTCGTGGAGCTCGCCCGCCAAGTTCACTTTCGTGCCCGGTAGGCTCTGCAAATTTTCTGACACCCATATGGCGCCATATATTCGGCTGCTATATGGGTGTCAGAGCCACTTTTTCTTCTTAAAATAGATGACAAACGCGACCGTAACTGCTATCATGAGCGACCATACATAGGCGTACCCAAACGACCAGGTATACTCTGGGATCCCTTTTACGTTCATCCCATACAGCCCCACGATAAACGATAATGGCAGAAAAATGGTGCTGATGATGGTTAGTGTCTTCATGACTTCATTCATCCGGTTGCCGCGCTGCGCGGTTTGTAAATCGAGCAGCCCGCTTAAATCATCCCTCGCTGCATCGAGTGCATCGACTACGCGTGAAATATGGTCGTATACATCGATAAAGTACATTTCGTGCTGCTCTTTTGTGTACGGGAAGGACTCATGAGACAGCATGCCAACTACGTTACGCCCGTCTGACGCCAGGCGGCGCAGCTTATGCACGTGGCGCTTTAATTCGAAGATCACTTGTCCGGTATTCATCTCAGGGTGATCAAACACTTGCTGTTGTAGTTCATCGATGCTTTCTTCTAGTTTATCGATCACGGTAAAATATTCATCCACGCAGATATCGAGCAAGTGGTACACCAATCGTCCTGGAGAGTCCATTGTCTCGGGGAACTTTTTGGCGTTTTCGTAGATGTTTTGTATCTCGTAGATGTTTGTCTTTGTGACCGTGATGACGAAGCGTTCAGACATGACGAGGCAAAATTCTTCGTCAGAAAAATCTGCGCGAAGGATATAAAAACTCATCGCTGCATGATCTGTGTATGGTCCTGGGTAGTGATCGAGTTTTGGACGCTGACCGAAGTGTAGGGCATCTTCCACAACCAGCGGATGGCATCGAAATACGTTTTCCAAAGCATGCTTGAGCACATCGTCTGGTTGGTTGTCGAGGTGCAGCCAAACGATCTCATCGTCTTGCGGTAACCGTAGAACTTCCTCTTGCACACAGCCGTTTCGATAGACAAGCAAACTATTCCCGCCTTAAAAGCCATGATGCATTTATTTTGCAGGTCATTTTTGTTTTGCGCAAGCCTGTAGTGGAGCTCGCACGCGCAAAATTCGACCTTATTTTCCTCTTATTCTACAGGCCTAAACGACAAACTTCGCAATATACATGTACTATACTCGAGGCAAAACCATCGGAGGCCTCGATATGGTCGTTTATGTCGATGTCGCGTTTGCGCTTAACTTTGCCATCGATGCCTGCCTGCTGCTCATGACGTCCTCCTTGCTGCGCAAGAAGGCATCGCTTAAGCGTTTATTTTCCGCTGCGGCCATAGGTTCAATATATGCTGTCATCACGCTTTTTCCAGGCACGGCGCTTTTCAGAGGTTTTTTTGTCAAATGGCTTTGCTCTGTGGTAATGGTTGACCTGACTTTTTCGTTGCACTGGTTCAGAAAATTGCGATGGCTGCCCAAGCGGTGGACAAAATGGACGGAAGTCTATCGTGAGTCGCTGCATTTATTCAAGTTTGTCGGCGCATTTTATGGCGTCACATTTGCAGCCGGAGGCGCTGTCTATGGATTGCATAGCTTATTTGCGCCCGGCAGCAGTGCATTTTCAGGGTTAGCGCTCGTAGATGGGAGGGTTGTATGGTGGACTAGCATTGCGACGATATTTACGGTATTTGCTATTCCGATCGGTATGATGAGTTTACGCACATTTTGGTCATTATCGACGAGGCTGCGCAGAGATCAGCAGTATGTGTTTCCTTTTACCGTGTCAGTGGGCAGTAAAACGGTAACGATGCGAGCACTGCTTGACACTGGAAACAGTTTAATCGATCCGATCACGAAAATTCCGGTTGCAGTTGTACAAAGCCGTGCCACGATGGAACTCTTGCCTCCTATGCTCAAAAGGGCGGTCGAGTCCGGGGCAGACCCACTAAAGGCACTGTATGATGCCGGGGATGATTTAGAACATCTGGCGCATCGCATCAGCGTCGTTCCGTATCGTGGCGTGGGTGGTCAAGGTGGCTATCTGTTGGCATTTCGGCCGGATGACGCCGTGATTGTAGAGGGAAATCGGCATGTGTCTGTGATGCCCATACTCTGTGCGCTTCAAAAGGAATCACTATCAAAGTTGTCCAACTACGATTGCATTTTGCCTGCGAGTGTAGCGGAAGTTGTGCTCGGAGAAGGGAGAGAGTCTGTTGTTGATACCCGTTCGCATGCGCCTTCAGGTGAGGCTTCTCGTACTACGCATTCTGCTTAGTATTGGTGCATACCCTGAAACTATCTATTATGTGGGCGGTAGTGAGGCCCTACCACCGCCATTATCGCGCGAAGAAGAAGAGTATTTGCTTGGGCGTTTGCCAAGTGGTGATGAGGCCGTACGCGCCCTTTTGATCGAGAGAAATCTGCGCTTGGTCGTTTATATCGCGCGCAAATTCGAAAACACGGGCATACATATTGAGGATTTGGTATCGATCGGAACGATTGGTCTCATTAAGGCTGTAAACACATTTGATACCGACAAGAAGATTAAGTTAGCCACGTATGCCTCTCGCTGCATCGAAAATGAAATCCTGATGTTTTTGCGGCGTAACAACAAGATTCGCGTTGAGGTGTCATTTGATGAGCCGCTGAACGTGGATTGGGATGGCAACGAGCTGCTTTTGTCGGACGTACTTGGAACGGATGGCGACACGATCTATCGGGATATAGAAGAAGAAGTGGATCGAACCTTGCTCTATGGCGCGCTTGATAAACTATCAGAGCGCGAACGCCGCATTATGGAGCTTCGCTTTGGCCTATCGGGCGCAAAGGAGATGACGCAAAAAGATGTTGCAGACTTGCTCGGTATCTCGCAATCGTACATTTCTAGACTAGAAAAGAAGATCATCAAACGACTGCGCAAAGAGTTCAACAAGATGGTATAACTGCATAAAAGTCCCTCGCGAGGACATACTGGAATTCGAAAATCGAACCGGGATACTCGCCTGGAGGGACCAACTTGAAGCGCAACAAAGTCGAGATTTGCGGCGTCAACACTTCTCAGCTCCCAGTCCTAACAAACGCCGAGATGCGCGATTTGTTTACGCGGCTCCAAAGCGGTGAGACGGCTGCGCGGGAGAAACTGGTCAATGGCAATTTGCGGCTTGTCCTTTCCGTGATTCAACGTTTCAATAATCGTGGGGAATACGTAGATGACTTATTCCAAGTAGGTTGTATCGGACTCATGAAAGCCATCGATAATTTTGACTTGAGTCAAAATGTTAAATTTTCCACATATGCGGTACCCATGATTATAGGAGAAATCAGACGCTACCTGCGTGATAATAATCCGATTCGCGTGAGTCGATCGCTTCGGGACATCGCATACAGAGCTTTGCAAGTTCGTGACAGTTTGACCAACGAGAACCTCCGAGAGCCGACGATTTTAGAGATTTCTCAGGTGATGGAGGTTCCGAAAGAGGACGTCGTTTTTGCACTCGACGCCATCCAGGATCCAGTGTCGTTGTTTGAACCCATTTATCATGATGGGGGAGACCCTATCTTTGTCATGGATCAGATCAGCGATGATAAAAACCTTGACACATCTTGGGTTGAGGAAATCGCCATCAAAGAGGCGATGCGCAGGCTGTCTGATCGAGAGAAACGGATCTTGTCGATGCGCTTTTTTGAAGGTAAGACGCAGATGGAAGTGGCGGATGAGATTGGGATATCGCAAGCTCAGGTCTCCAGGCTTGAAAAAGCCGCTATCGTGCATATGCAAAAGTACGTCAAGTAAATGCCATCGTCGAGGTTGCCATAATGTGAGACATGTCACCATATGTTTAGTATAGACGGTGACATGGCGTTGCCGCGCCACCGCCGATAATCAGAACTACCGCCTCATGGGGAGGCAGGTCCGATGAGGGCTTCGGAGTTACAAGCCAAAGATGTGGTGAACGTAGCCGATGGTCGCAAGCTTGGGGCCATCGGCGATTTGGAAATCGATTTGGATAGCGGTTTGATTAGAGCCATGATCATTCCGCCTTCGGGCCGTTTTTTCGGCATGTTCACCAGCGGTGAGGAACTGATCATCTCGTGGACGCAGATCGTAAAGATCGGGTCCGACGTCGTTCTGGTGGATCTGCGCCAGGTTGACGAACGACGATATCTTCCTTCGCCGTCAACTAGGATGTCGTCCTCTGGTGGTTATTAGTGGTCGGCGAGGATGCGCTGGCGCAACTTTTTTTGTGATTGAAGGGTACCGGGTAACCGCGTACCCTTTTTGTGGTAGGATAGCTGTAGGGAGGTTGCGGGTATGCCTGAGTTTGTATTTTTGGAAAAGTGGCGTTCGTTCGGTGTTGTGGCGGGCTTTTCTTCACGCGAGGGCGGAGTCAGCCGCTCTTCGTATGCGTCGATGAACTTGGGCCTGCACGTCTCTGATGATGCTCGTGCGGTGTTGGATAATCGACGCAAAATCGCAAAGATATTGGCTCGACCTGTGGAGTCATTTTGTTACGCACAGCAGGTGCATGGTTCTAAGGTTGCGATCATTCGTGAAAAGGATCTTGGGTGCGGTTCACGCGCTTATGATACAGCTGCAGCTGATGCAGACGGGCTTGCGACCGTGCTGCAAGGCGCTGTGCTATCAATTTTGGCGGCGGACTGCGTGCCAGTATTATTTGCAGACCCTAAGGCAAGGGTCGTCGCGGCAGCGCATGCGGGTTGGCGCGGCGCTACCGGGGGTGTCGTCAGTGCAACGGTTCGCGCCATGATGCAACTCGGAGCGCGTAAGGAAAGAATTCATGTGGCATTTGGCCCTGCGATTCGCGGTTGTTGTTACGAAGTCGATGAGCCGGTGTTACAAGCTGTCACCAAGGCAACAGATTCTCGCAGGCAGATTCAGAGCCAGTGTGTCTTGCCATCTGTGCGTGGTGCAGGCTATGGGATGCTTGATATTCCGACTTTATGTCGCGAAGAATTACAAAATTTTGGGCTCGATCCAAAGCTCATGACAGACGTTTCGATTTGTACAAACTGCATGCCGGGTTTTTACTCTTACAGACGAGATCATGGTGTCACAGGACGACATGGGGGCTTTATCTATATGGCAGAGGTGTGATCGAAGTGCAAACAGAAGGGGATTTGTATCAGGTGTTTGTAGCGAGGCGCCTTGCGCTGCTCCAGGAGCGGATCGCAGCTGCTTTAAAACGATCTGATCGAAGTGAGAAACAGGTCCGAGTGATCGCGGTGACGAAGTATGTGGATGCGGAGCATGCGAGGCTTATTTGCAGCGCTGGCGTCAGTGACTTGGGAGAGAATCGATGGCAGGTGGCAAAGCCGAAGGTTGAAGCAGACCTCCCTGCTACGTGGCACTTCATCGGCCCGCTTCAGACCAACAAGGCGTCGTATGTAGCAAAGCATTTTTCTTATGTGCACAGTGTGGATCGAGTAGAAGTGGCACAGGCGCTATCACGCGCAGCGCAAAAGTTTGAAAGAACACTTCGCGTCCTCCTGCAGGTCAATATTTCCGGGGAAACGCAAAAGTCCGGTGTGTCGGCGATACAGTTGCCCCAACTGATTCATGAGATCTCATCGTTGCCGGCCCTTTCTGTCGTGGGACTGATGGGTATCGCGACAAATGGACTCTCGGAGTCAGGTGTACGGGCTGAGTTTCGCTCACTGCGGAGATTGCGAGACGGAATGCAAGAAGAGATGGGGCTGCAGTTGCCTGAATTATCGATGGGCATGTCGAACGACTTCGAGTTGGCGATCGAAGAAGGTGCGACGATGGTCCGAATTGGTCGATACTTGGTGATGCCTGACGACGATGTTGTAGAAAACCCTCGAACATTGCATCAATATGGTGTATCTTATGAATGAAACGATTAGTAAGAATGAGTGAAAGAAGTGATGGTTCATTGCTGCAACGAGTGATGCATTTTCTAGGACTTGGGGATGAAGAGGAAGAGTATGAAGAAGGGGTATTGGAAGATGCTCCGGAAGAACCTGAGACTGATCCACTTCCTGGCAACAAGCGTGGCACTGTGGTGAATCTACATACGCAAAAACAGGTGCGCGTGATATTGGCTGAACCAGGTTCGTATGAGGACGCGCAGGCGATCGCGGATCACTTGAAGGCACATCGCTCAGTGATTGTGAACCTTCACAAGTCTCCATATGACCAGGCTTTGCGGGTCGTGGATTTCCTTAGTGGTTGCGTGTATGCGTTAGGGGGCAGCATGCAAAAACTAGGCCATAATATTTTCCTGTGTGCACCGGACAATGTAGATATTCAAGGAACGATCAGCGAGTATCTGGCTGGTGAAAGCAGGGCCCATCTGAGGTGACACAGTGCTAAGTAACGTGCTTTCGACAGTCAATTTGATCTTGGAATTATATTGGTATGTCATTTTGGCCCGCATTTTGATCAGTTGGTTTCCTGATGTGGCGGACATGTGGGTTGGACGTACCATCATCCGCATCTCTGAACCTTATTTGGCTCCGTTTCGTCGGTTTATTCCGCCGTTGTCAATCGGTAGCATGTATCTGGATGTTTCGGCACTCGTCGCGATCTTGGTCTATGCCTTTGTGAAGATGGGCCTCTTGGCAGTGCTTCAGATGCTGCTTTCTCTTGCGGGGCTTTCGTGATGGCTGAGGATCGGTCACTGATTCATTTTCGGCCGTCAGAACACGAAGTTGTAAAGCGCCTGAGAGAGCTCTCAAAACGGGCGGCTGATGGTGATCATGCTGTACTGACCGACTTTCTCACGCCGCGAGAGCTGCAGATTGGTTTGATGATGGCTAACCACACGCGTGTATCATGGCATACATTCGGCGGGCACCCGAACGCAGAACGCAAACGGGGGCTTTTCTATGACAGACAATGGGTTGAGCCGGTTGAAGATGAGTTTGGGATTGCTTGCGTGAAAGTGGATTTAGGTAAGAATGCCGAGCGGCTTTCTCATGGCGACTTTCTTGGATCGCTGATGGGGCTTGGCCTTGATCGAGCTCGCTTTGGGGATATTGTCTTAGTGGATGAGCACGCTTATGTTTTTTGCGTGGATTCGATGCTTTCGTTTCTAAGGCGCGAATGGCTCAAAGTCGGACGGCACACGGTTTCGATCTCCGACATCGGCTTGGATAGCATGCCTGATCTTCCTGCTTCGCGTATGGAGGAGCGCACCGTCACAATGCAGAGTTTGCGTCTGGATGCATTTGTGGGCTACGCATTTTCTATATCTCGAAGCAAGGCCATCGATCCGATTAAGGCGGGCCGAGTGCAACTTAATTTTGTGGTGTGCGCAGATCCTTCCGAGGAGATTCAGGAAGGGGATATCGTTTCACTGCGTGGATCAGGTCGGGCAAGGATTTTAGCAGTTGAGGGAAGTTCACGAAGTGGGCGGATATTTGTACGCATCGGGCGTTACATATAGTTTCATGAAAAATGTCTGAGTGAACGTGCACATTATGCAGGATTTGGTCGATTGGCGTCGAATCACTATGATTATTCTGTGAGTATGTTTGCCTTAATAGTAGGAGGTTAAGTATGCCGTTAACGCCGCTCGATATTCATAACAAAGAGTTTAAGCGTTCGCTGCGTGGGTACAATGAAGATGAGGTTAACGATTTTCTTGATCGCATCATCAAAGATTATGAGACGTTGATCCGCCAGAACAAGGAACTAGAAGAGCGTTCGATGCAGATGGAAGAACAAGTGAAGCACTATAAGCTGATGGAGGATTCACTTGGTAAATCGATCATGTTAGCTCAAGAGACCTCTGAAGAGCTGAAGCAAAACGCGCGCAAGGAAGCGCAGTTGGTCATTCGTGAAGCTGAAAAAAATGCTGATCGAATCGTTCAAGATGCACTGAACAAGGCAAGAAAAAGTGCGTTAGAGTTGGATGAGGTAAAGAAGCAGGCTGCGGTGTTTCGTGCGCGTTTTCGCTCATTGCTGCAAGCGCAGTCTGAGATGTTGGATGCTTTGGAGTGGGATCAGATCACGACGGATGTGGCCGAATAGAGTCTCTTTCGCATAGTATACGTATCATACACGAAGTCTGTGATGAGGATAAGTAGTGGGTCCGTCTTGTACAGAGAGGTCGATTTCCGTTTTGTGCGGGATGCTGAGAATCGACTCGTAGACGTCGCTTACGAAGATCACCTCTGAGATGCGATGTGAAGCCTCCTGATATGGTGTTAGCAAAGCCGGTTGACGCTCGATATCGCGTCTTTTGGAGGCAGGGCTACGATCAGATGTACGATCGAATCCTTGCGAATTAGGGTGGTACCACGCGGCTAACGCTTGCGTCCCTTTGGGGATGTGGGCGTTTTTATTTTATAATGTTTCAAGGTAGGAGGGCTATCAGTTGGATTATGATCAATCGTTGAATTTGCCTAAGACTGATTTTCCGATGCGAGGGAATCTTCCACAACGCGAGCCAGAGATCTTGAATCGCTGGCAAGATATGCACCTTTATGAACAGGTGTCCAAGAGACAGTCTGGAAAACCGAAGTTTATCTTACATGACGGACCGCCTTACGCAAACGGTGACACCCACTTGGGCCATGCGTTAAATAAGATCCTGAAGGATATTATCGTAAAAGCCAAGACGATGCAGGGCTATGACGCCCCTTATGTTCCGGGATGGGATACCCACGGGCTTCCAATCGAAAATGCCATCATCAAAGCTAAAAAGCTCGATCGTCACTCACTGGATGTGGCAGCATTTCGAGAGGCTTGCGCCGAGTATGCGCAGTCGTTTATCGATCTGCAAAAAGGGCAGTTTCAGCGTTTTGGCGTAAGAGGTGATTTCGATCACCCCTATGTGACGATGCACCCGTCATATGAGGCGGAACAGATCCGCGTGTTTGGCGTAATGGCTGAGCGAGGTTACATCTATAAAGGCTTAAAACCGGTGTATTGGTGCCCGACTTGCGAGACCGCGCTTGCAGAAGCGGAGATCGAGTATGAGAACAAGGTCTCGCCCTCCATTTATGTGTTATTTGAAGTGAAAGATGGCAAGGGAATATTGCCTCAAGGGTCACATATCGTGATTTGGACGACAACGCCTTGGACCATTCCGGCCAACGAGGCGATTGCGCTCGGACCTGATTTTGACTATTCATTCATCCAAATCGGCGAGCAAAAGTTAGTTTTGGCGACAAATCTCATCGACAGTGTACTTTCGCAAGTGGGGTTGAGCAGCCGATCCTATGAGGTCCTGGGCAGCTTTAAGGGACGCGAACTAGAAGGCATCGTCGCACAGCATCCATTTTATGATCGTGCCTCCCTCGTCATCTTAGGTGATCACGTGACGCTGGAGGCCGGCACAGGCGCGGTTCATACGGCGCCGGGACACGGGATGGATGATTACCTCGTCGGTTTAAAGTATGATCTACCCATATTTGCACCACTTGATCATAAGGCGCGCTTCACGGAAGAAGCCCAACCTTTTACTGGTATGCATTACAGCAAAGCAAACCCTGTGATCACGGAGATGTTACAGGAACACGGGAAGCTGCTCGGGGCGAAAGAGTTCGAGCACCAATACCCGCACTGTTGGCGATGCAAGAACCCTGTTATTTATCGTGCAACAGAGCAGTGGTTTGCGTCGATCGAGGCATTTCGGGAAAAGATGTTAGAAGAGATCGATCGCGTGGATTGGGCCATTGCATGGGGCAAAGTGCGACTTTACAACATGGTGGCCGACCGCACGGATTGGTGCATTTCCCGACAGAGATCGTGGGGCGTCCCAATCCCGGTGTTCTACTGTGATTCCTGCGCAGAGGCGCTTTTGAACTCCCGTACTATCGAACATGTTGCGGAGCTCTTTGCACATCATGGGTCACAGGTATGGTTTACAAGTGCTGCGGATGATCTCGTCCCAGAAGGTGAAGTATGCTCTTGCGGTAGCACTCACTTTCGAAAAGAGACCGACATCATGGATGTGTGGTTTGACTCCGGTTCAAGCCATATGGCAGTTTTAAGGCAGCGCCCAGAACTATCATGGCCGGCCGACCTCTACATTGAAGGATCGGATCAATACCGCGGCTGGTTTAACTCATCCCTCTCAACCGCGGTTGCAGTGACAGGGCAAGCTCCGTATCGGCAAGTTTTATCGCACGGGTTCACTTTGGACGGAGAAGGGCGAAAGATGTCGAAGAGCTTGGGCAATGGCATCGATCCTCTCAAGGTTATCGAGCAGATGGGCGCGGACATTTTACGCTTATGGGTGTCGTCGGTGGATTACCGGTCCGATGTGCGTATTTCTAATGGAATCTTGAAGCAGGTTTCCGAAGTTTACCGGAAAATCCGCAATACATTCCGCTTTTTACTCGGTAATCTATATGATTATCGGCCTGAGGACAGCATCCCTTACGAACAAATGCCGGAATTGGACCGTTATCTATTGGATCGTCTGGCGCGGGTACAGGATCGCTGCATAGAAGCATATGACCGCTATGAGTTTCATGTCGTTTACCATGCGATTCAAAACTTTTGTGCAAACGACCTCTCTAGTTTTTATCTAGACGTCGTAAAAGACACGCTGTATGTTGAACTTGCCGATGCTAGTAGCCGTAAGAGTGTGCAGACCGTATTAGATACTTGCCTACGAACCCTAACTGGTCTGATCGCTCCGATTCTTACTTTTACAGCTGACGAAGTATGGTCTTACACAGTCAATACCAGCGAGTCGAGCATTCAGCTGACAGAGTGGGCCCGCCTGCCAGACCGGTATCGGGACGAAAAATTGGCACAGCGCTGGGAGCAACTGTTAGAGGTCAGGCAGGCCGTTCTTCAAGCTTTAGAAACTGCCCGCCAGGATAAGATGATCGGACAGTCCCTGGCGGCTGCGGTGGATTTGTATCAAGTGCCTGATAACGCATTGCTTCACGAGTACAAAGACCAACTGAAGGATTTGTTTATTGTGTCCGAGGTTCGTCTTCATGAGCATGCGGCACCCGCGCAAAGCATGGTATTCGAAGGAGGAGCCGTCAAGGTATCCGTCGCAATCGGTGAAAAGTGCGAGCGCTGTTGGCACACGACACAAGATGTGGGCGTCGATGCAAAACACCCACATGTATGCCAAAGGTGTGCGGATATTTTGAATCAGCAAGCGATCTAGGCCCATGCGATCAATAAGAGAGGCGCACGATACCGTAGCGGTAAAGTGCGCCTCTCTTATACAAAGCGAGCTACAACGAGTAGCAATACGCCTGCGAGCCCGAGTGCAAAAAAGTACGGGGTAAATGAGAGATCGTAATCATATAGCTGCTTCACGACAAAACTACTTGCAATCTCAATCCCACTAATCCAGATCATCGCCGTCGCGGCAGAGCGGAACATATAATGTCGCGTACGCCACAACCCCTTTCAACTATCAGCGTAAATATAAAACAACTATCCCATCATGTTCAGAGATAAACAATGGGTGTTTCGGCTTGCCCGATGAACATCCTTTGACATCTCTAATTATCGGAGGAGCTATGTAATCTTCGGTTATCGCCGCGAAGCGGAATAGATGCTGATATCGGCGCATTTTCATGTCGCGCTAGGACACAATACCGCTAGGCGCAAAAGGTGGGAGATCGTAAAAATGGGCGACGTAGACCCTAAAGTTCGCGTGTTGGAAAAGCTAAGCAATTATTTCGAGCGCGTCAATTTTGGCGCGTACGTTCAGTTGCTGCAAAGGCCAAAACAGATCATCTGGCTGAATTTTCTCGGGGGGCTGGCCCGGGGCGTCGGGATCGGACTTGGATTTACCGTGCTTGCGGCCCTGATTGTCCTGATCTTGGGGCAACTGTCCGTGCTCAATTTGCCGGTTGTTGGGAAGTTTATCGCAGATATCGTGCGCATCGTTCAGGCTCAACTTCATACGCCGACCATATGAAATGGGGGAATCGCTTATGCCAGATGTAAGTGCGCATCGCCAGACGCTGATCGATGAACGAAACAGTATACAAAAGCGACTGCAAGACAATGAACGGTTCGGACAGAATTTACCGATGAATGATTCCGTAAGTGAACTTTCAGGGTATGATCAACACCCTGCCGACCTCGGTTCGGAAATGTTTGAACGCGAGAAGGATTTGGCGTTACGTGAACACGACATGTTACGCCTCGAACAGATCGAGAATGCCTTGGCACAAATGGCCCAGGGACAATATGGCATCTGTGAGCGTTGCGGACAGGCGATCGAGCAGATGCGGCTTGAAGCAGAACCTGCGGCGACTTTTTGTATTCGTTGTAAAGAGGAGCTTGACACCCCTCGCGCAGTCAATGACCGACCAGTCGAGGAGGAGGCGCTCTGGCCGCCATTTGCTCGCACCAACATGGATGGCCGAGATTACACAGGTTTTGATGGTGAGGACAGTTGGCAGGCCGTAGCCATGTTTAATAATCGTAGAACCCCGGAACCTTCGATGGATGACGAGGCGTTCGACGAAGATAGCGGCTATGTCGAGCCGATTGAACAGATATCGAATATCGATTACGAGCGCCAATTGCCTGATTAGCTCACGTACAAACATAGGCATTTGCTTGTCGACCCCGTCCTCTCGTGATACGATGTGGCAAGGTGAGGGGGCATCAAGATTTGGTATATGTCATCGCGCTGATTGTGGCAGCGCTAGATCAATTGATCAAGTGGGAAGTGGCCACACATTTTGCTGTAAATTCTGGTAAGGTCCTGTTGCCAGGTGTATTAGAGTTGCTTTACGTACAGAACCGCGGGGCTGCGTTTAGCATCCTACTCAATCAGCGGGTCTTTTTGACCGTAGTCGCGCTCATTGTGATTGCGGTCATTATGTATGTCAACAGACGCTTTGCACGACATAAGCGCTCTTTGCAACTCGCGCTCGGCTTTCTCCTCGGAGGCGCCATAGGAAACCTTTGGGATCGCATCGTGCACGGTTTTGTGATCGATTATGTCTATATAGAGGCGATTCACTATCCTGTGTTCAATTTGGCGGATAGTTCTATCGTTCTGTCTGTGTTGTATTTGATTTTTCGCGCATGGAGAATGCGTGACAAGGACCCGCAAAAGTCGCACAGCGAACAAAAGGAGGAATCTCAACATGTCTAGCACCACAGACAATCCTGAACTTTTTAGCGCTGAGGACGACTTTGAAAGCGATGACTCTGAAACCCACGAGTTGGCCGGTGGGCATTTTTCTTTTGTGGTCGATCATGACGGAAATGGTGATCGTCTTGATCGGTACGTGTCGACCGTGGGACCGTGGTCGCGAGCTTTCGTTCAGCAGTTGATCGACGAAAGGCGCGTGACGATTGCTGGGGTTCCTGCAAAAGGCAGTAAGCGTGTGGTAAGCGGCATGAACATTGCGGTGGATGTTCCAGAGCCGAAGCCGCTAGCGGTGGAGCCAGAGCCGATCCCACTTGAAATCGTCTATGAAGACGACGATTTGGTGGTGGTCAATAAACCGCGTGGCATGGTGGTACATCCCGCGCCTGGACATCAGACGGGTACTTTGGTCGGGGCACTCTTACATCACCTTACACGTCTGTCTAGCATCGGTGGCGTGTTACGCCCAGGGATCGTGCATCGTATAGACAAAGACACCAGTGGGCTTTTAGTCGTGGCAAAATCTGATCTGGCTCATCACAGTCTCGTGGAGCAGTTGCGTGAACACTCTGTGACCAGGGTGTACGAGGCGCTGGTTCATGGTGTGATCTCGCATGATGATGGAACGATTGACGCCCCGATCGGCCGCGATCCGCATAAGCGTCAACAAATGGCGGTAACCGTGGAAGGCTTGGGAAGGCGGGCCGTGACGCACTTTCATGTTTTGGAGCGGTTTCTTGACTATTCATCTGTCCGTGTGACACTAGAGACTGGAAGAACGCATCAGATTCGGGTGCATATGGCGTATATTGGTCATCCTGTGGCTGGCGACCCCGTATATGCAAGAAGGGATCCACTGGGTTTATCAGGTCAGGCATTGCACGCGAAAGTACTGGGTTTTACGCACCCGCGAACAGGGGAAAGACTCCTGTTTGAGGCGGAGCCGCCTGCGATCTTTGAAGAGGTTATCGAAGAAGTCAGGCGCCAGAGCGGGTAACTTTACAGGAACACGTGACTATGAAATGAAATTGTTTAGACATTGTGCTAGCGGTTGTGACAAGCTAAAATAGTGAGATAAAAGACTTGCGGTCTGTTGGAGAGGGAGAGTACTATGCGCAGTGATATGATTAAAAAAGGCATCGATCGCGCGCCACATCGCAGTTTACTGCGAGCGACGGGCCTTAAACAAGCGGACTTCGACAAACCGTTTGTCGCGATTTGCAACTCATTTGTGGAAATTGTTCCAGGGCATGTACATTTGCAAGAGTTTGGCCAGATTGTGAAAGAGGCCGTACGCGAAGCGGGCATGGTGCCGTTTGAATTTAACACGATTGGCGTTGATGATGGCATCTCCATGGGTCACATCGGCATGCGTTATTCGTTGCCAAGCCGCGAGATCATCGCGGATTCGCTTGAGACGATGGTGCAAGCGCACTGGTTCGATGGTATGATTTGCATCCCGAACTGTGATAAGATTACGCCCGGCATGATGATGGGCGCGATGAGGGTCAACATCCCGACGGTTTTTGTGTCCGGTGGTCCGATGCAAGCGGGTGTGACTTCAAAAGGGCAAAAAGTCGACCTGATGTCAGTGTTTGAAGGCGTCGGGGCATACGAAGTGGGCAACATCACAAAAGAAGATCTGCAGGATATCGAAGAACACGGATGCCCAACATGTGGTTCTTGTTCTGGCATGTTTACGGCCAATTCGATGAACTGCCTGGCGGAAGCGCTGGGTATTGCATTACCTGGGAATGGCACGATTCTGGCGACCAATCCTTTGCGCAAGGAGCTTGTCAAAAAAGTTGCCGAGCATCTCAAACACCTGATCGAAAACGACATCAAGCCGCGCGACATCGTCACAGAAAAGTCGCTTGATAACGCATTTGCGCTCGACATGGCTATGGGCGGATCGACGAACACGGTTTTGCATACGCTCGCGATCGCGCATGAAGCCGAAGTGGAGTATCCGTTATCGCGTGTCGATGAAATTTCTCGCCGTGTACCGCAGATCTGTAAAGTTAGCCCGGCTTCAGAATGGCACATGGAGGATATCGATCGTGCCGGCGGCATTTCCGCTATCCTACATGAACTGACAAAAGTCCCTGGGCTGATCAATACTGACTGCCTTACTGTCACGGGTAAGACATTAGGCGAAAATATCGCGGACAGCACCGTAAAAGATGCGCGCGTGATCCACTCGGTTGCAGAGGCCTACTCAAAAGAGGGTGGGCTGCGCGTACTTGTGGGCAACCTGGCGCCAGATGGCGCCGTGATCAAAAGTGGCGCGACGAGCGTGACGCATTTTGAAGGGCCATGCGTGATTTTCAACTCGCAAGACGAAGCCTCAGAAGGGATTCGCAGTGGACGCGTCAAAAAAGGTGATGTCGTAGTCATCCGCTATGAAGGACCGAAGGGTGGTCCTGGTATGCCAGAGATGCTTGCGCCAACTTCTGCGATCGTAGGTCGAGGCCTCGGCACTGACGTTGCGCTGATTACGGATGGCCGCTTCTCCGGCGCCACGCGTGGGATCTGCATCGGGCATATCTCGCCGGAGGCAGCTGCCGGCGGTCCGATCGCCGCGCTTCGTGATGGCGATATCATCGTGATCGATACGGATGAGCGCCTTATCGCGGCCAAGCTGACGAATGCCGAGATTGAAGAGCGGATGATCTCCTGGCAGCGCCCGGAACCACTCGTCAAGAGAGGTTGGCTTGCGCGTTATCAGAAGCTCGTGACGTCGGCGAACACAGGTGCGGTTCTCGAAAACTAGACTTGCCGATCTTTTGATCGTTTGCTATGATGGATTCAACAACTGTAAGTCCTTTAAGCAAGTACCGTGAGACTTGCAAGGAATCGGCTGTCTATCTGTTTCTGTATACGTAGGGGTTCCATGCCTACGTATGTTGAAGTAGGTTTCGTTTCGGCTACCTTCCTTGGGAGGGTAGCTTTTTTATGTTTCGGAAATGTTATGTGTTGGGAACTGGAGATGAGTGGATGCAGGATGTAACACCCGTAACTTTACTCGATCAAGATGGTATCCGTAGAGCACTGTCCAGAATTGCCTACGAAATCCTGGAACGCTCGGGCAACTTGCAGGATCTCATCATCATTGGCATCAGGACAAGAGGATGGTACCTTGCACAGCGCCTTGCAGCGCGCATCGGAGATATAGAAGGTCAACATATGCCTTGTCAGGCTCTCGATGTATCTTTGTTTCGTGATGATCGGCGAAGTAAAGAGGGTGACGGCAGGCGCCTGTTGGCGCCGGCGTATCGAGAGGACGCTGTCATGCAAAATGACTTAGAGCTCGCCCGGATGGTCGACGGTAAGCGCGTCGTGCTGGTGGATGATGTGCTGTTTACGGGGCGCACGGTCCGAGCGGCTTTAGACGCCTTAACTCACGATGCGCGGCCGGCGATTATTCAACTGGCCGTACTCGTGGACAGAGGGCACCGTGAGTTGCCGATTCGCCCGGATTATGTCGGTAAAAATCTTCCTACAGCGAAGTTGGAAAGAGTCAAGGTCCTCGTAAAAGAAGTGGATGGGGAAGATGCGGTTCGGCTTCACAAAGTCAGCGGCGCAAAGTGATTGGCACGGCTTTTAGGCAAACAGGGGGGTAAGTCTTTTGAATCACGTGATCAGTGCAAAAGCGTTCGAGCGACAGGATATAGATAGGCTGTTGGAACGGGCTGCCATCATGCAAAGGGAACTGTGTGAAGGCGGATCGGATCGCCTGCAAAAAAAGGTGATGGCAGCCCTCTTTTTTGAACCATCAACGCGCACGAGGCTGTCATTTGAAACGGCCATGTTGCGCCTTGGAGGACGTGTCGTCAGCACGGAGAATGCGCGTGAGTTTTCGTCAGCCATCAAAGGCGAGACGCTCGAGGACACGATTCGCGTGGTTGCAGGCTACGCAGATGTTATCGTGCTTCGCCACTATGAGATCGGTGCGGCAAGGAGAGCTGCAGCCGTCAGCTCGG
>JAKACY010000031.1:0-14815 GCA_021821025.1 Bacillota bacterium
ATAAATTCGACCTGTTTCCAAGCGGGACAAGCACCGCACGCATTGAATCCTGGGTGATGCGCGCCGCTCAAAAAAACGGCGTGGATGTCCGACAAGTCATCGTGGTCAGCGCACAGACAGGCCTCGGTGTTGAACGCCTTTGGGAGGTGATCGAAGCTCGGGCAAAAAGTCGCCCACTCGTGGTGGTCGGTATGGCGAATGTCGGAAAATCATCTGTGCTCAACTGCTTGATTAAAGCTAGTGACACGGATATGGAACACTCGTTTACGACGAGCCCATATCCTGGCACGACACTCGGCGCGTATTCGATCATGTTGCCAGGTCGCGGTATGACGATCATCGATACCCCAGGGCTTCTTGGCAGCCATCGCTTGCAAGATCGCGTATGCGCCAAGTCTGTGCGCGACATCATGCCGAGAGAACGCATCCGGGCGCGCGTCTATCAGCTGCAAGCGGGGCAAACCCTTTTTTTGGGCGGGCTGGCTAGACTTGATTTTGTCTCTGGCGAGGACCAACCTTTTGTTGTTTACGCAGCTAACGCCCTGCGCGTGCATCGGACGAAGCTGCAAAACGCGGATGCGCTTTATGAAGAGCATGTCGGTGGGTTGCTGACTCCACCGTGCGAGCATTGTGATGAGGATCTCAGGGGCTTGCTCCCGAAGAAGATGGGATTCAAGGATGGTAGGCCGCTTGACGTTGTGATCCCTGGGCTTGGATTTATTCGCCTATCAGGAAAAGCGGTGGACCTGAGAGTGCATGTGCCAAAAGGAATCGAGATAGCCGTCAGACCGGCTTTGATTAGCAAATGATACCAGTAGGTGAGGATATCGCGTTAGTCGGGGTTTTCGGCCACCCCGTAGGTCACTCGCTATCGCCAATCATGCACATGGCAGCTATCCATAAGTTGGGGCTCGGTGCGATCTATCAAGCGTTCGATGTTGCGCCTGAACGTTTACCTGAGGCGCTCACGGCTTTGCGCGTGCTGCGTTTTAGAGGCATCAACTTAACGATTCCTCACAAAGAAGCGGCGCTGCCACTCATGGATGACTTGACAGATGCAGCCGCGCGCGTTGGGGCTGTGAACACGGTAATTCGCGATGGTGATCGCCTTATCGGCGACAATACGGATGGGCAGGGGTACCTCTTGTCTTTGCAGACGGAACTAGGGTTAGACCCGTCGGGGATTCGAGTTGCTATTCTCGGCGCAGGCGGCGCGGCCAAGGCGATCGCGAGTGCGCTATTGATGGCTGACTGTGCTGGTGTGACGATTTATAATCGCGACGTTTCTCGCGCAAAGATGCTGTGTGCGCACCTCAAGCAGTTTTATAACAGCGAGCGGCTGGGTTTTGCTGCAATCGCTGATGTTCGTGGATCTGGCGTGGACCTTCTGATCAACACGACACCCGTAGGTATGATGGGACACCTTGAGGGGATGTTGCCGCTAGACGAGGCACAGATTCACTCGCATATGATCGTGAGCGATATTGTATATCGACCCATTGAAACGTCCTTGCTACAAAGAGCGGCGAGCCGTGGTGCACGCACGCATGACGGCACAGGCATGCTCGCGTACCAAGGGGCGCTCGCGTTCGAGCGTTGGTTTGGCGTGATGCCAGACGCTTCCTTGATGAAAGAGACGCTTAGGCGAGTGCTTCAAGGGGAGAGCCGACAGGCAAATAATTGATGTCAGTGTGTGGTATAATTCGTAAAGTGCAGTCTTTGAGCGGGAGGAATAGGATTGTTGACAGGGAAACAGGCGCGCTATTTACGGTCGCTGGCGCACCACTTAGAGCCCATCATGCAGATCGGCAAGGGCGGCGTGACGGAAAACTTATTGGATCAGGTCGGACTTGCCTTGGAAGCGCGCGAACTGATCAAGTTGTCGGTGCTCACAAACTCTGATCTCACTGTGGAGCAAGCGGCACAGGCCGTGTCGTCCGGTACGAAGTCGGATGTGGTGCAAGTCATCGGCCGTACGATCATCTTATACCGGCGGTCACAGGACCACCGCAAGATTGAGCTTCCAAGGTGATTCATCATGCGAAGAGGACTTTTCGGGGGCACGTTTGATCCTCCCCACGTGGGACATTTAATGATTGCAGAAGTCGCGCGGGAGACGCTATCGCTAGACGTGGTTGAATTTATCCCAGCGCGGCAACCTCCGCATAAGCTTTGCATTCGACACACGCCTGCAAGAGACCGGCTCGCATTAGTACAAACGGCCATCGAAAGTTTTACGAGCTTTCAAGTGTCACAAGTGGAGATTTTGCGTGATGGCCCAAGTTATACGTTTAATACGGTAAGTTATTTTCGCGAAACTTTTCCGAACGACGAGTTGTGGTGGCTAGTTGGTGCTGATATGTTGAATGATTTTCCAAATTGGCACCGAGCAGATGAACTGAGTCAAATGATCACACTGGTTGCAGCACCGAGGCCGCACTTTGATCTGCAGTTGGAAGCGAGACAGTTTTGCGAACGTTTTCCGGGCGCTAACGTCGTCTGTCTGGATATGCCCGAACTCGATATCGCCAGCACATGGATTCGGGAGCGCCTGCGAAAGGGGCTCCGGATCGATCCGCTTCTGCCAAGAGATGTCTACGAGCAAATTGTATCCGAGGGGTTATACCTTGATTGATTTAGAAAACTATGCGCGAGAACGCTTATCGAGTGGCCGCTTTGCACATGTTTGCGGGGTGGTTAAGGCGGCCGGAAGCTTGGCACAAAAGCACGGTGCTGATGAGAAAAGGGTGCAGACGGCCGCGTGGTTGCACGATATCTATCGAGAACTTCCGGAACAACGCTTGCGCGAACTCGCGCAGGAAGTCGGTGCCGTAATTCCAGACGGTGATCCGGTGACGTGGCACGGGCCAGTTTGCGCGGCTAGGATGTCATTTGAATTTGCCATAGATGACGAGGAGATAGCAGAGGCGGTCCGGTGGCACACAGTGGGTCATCCCGATATGGGACTTTTGTCACAGATTTTATTTGTCGCAGATGCGATCGAGCCGACAAGGCGTTATCATGGTATTGAAGAGTTGCGTTTAGTCGCACAGGAGAATTTGCCCATGGCGGTGGCAAAAGTGGCTGACTCTTCGATCTCCTATCTGATTGCAAGGGAAAAACCGATCGCGTTGTCGACTGTGCAACTAAGAAATGCCATCTGGGCGGGATTAAAGTAGGATGATATGAAACTGCCTGGCGCATACAGTATGATAAGAATGACTGAGGAGGTTTGTAGATGCAGGATCAGTACATGGAGTATGCTCGATTGGCTGCGGACGCGGCAGAAGATAAAAAGGCCAGAGATGTCGTGATTTTGGATATCAGAGGGTTGTCTGTGATCGCGGACTATTTTGTGATCTGCAGTGCCAATTCGCGTACCCAAGTACAAGCGATTGCAGATGGTGTCAGGGATAAGCTTGAAGAACGTGGCTTGAGATGCCGCGGTATGGAAGGCAAAGATGAGGCCAAATGGATCTTGATCGATTTTGGCGATGTGGTCATTCACGTGTTTACTGAAGAAGAGCGAGACTTTTTTAACATCGAACGCTTGTGGGGAGATGCTCCACGATTGTCAGTTAGTGTTTGACGCCTAGCATGATGGGGCGTCCGTAGGAAGGGAATGCAGCACTTTGGCCGAGATGTATGATCGTTTTGCTAGTGTATATGATCAGTTGATGAGCGATATTCCATACGCGCAGTTTGCGGAGTTATTCCGAACCTGTGTGCAATACACGAATCGTGAGCCAAGGAGAGTCATCGATCTGGGTTGTGGCACTGGCGCGATGTTTCCTTACATGATTCATGATGCGCGAATGATCATGGGAGTGGATCCGTCTGCTCCCATGTTAGCCGTAGCTGCTAAACGCGTGCAAGAACACGGCGTTTCGCGGCGTATTTCGCTCTATCAGGGGATGGCAGACAGCTTTTCAGTTCCGGAGAAAGCACAGTGGTGCGTCGCCTTTTGCGATGTGTTCAATTATATCTTAACTCCAGAGGAACTTGTGGCGTCTTTTTCGCGGGTACGCGATAATCTAACGCTTGACGGATACTTTTTATTCGACGTGCACTCGGTCCAAAAGGCCCAAAGTGGGATTGGGCGGGGTGAATACTTCGATGTATCAGACGAGGCTGTGGCGCTGATGCGCACGGACTTTGACGCGATGACGCGAATGATTAGTTATGATCTATTGCTGTTTTCACGTGAAGAGGACGGCAGGTACCAACGCGTGGATGAGTGGCACAAACAGCGGGTGCATACACTGTCAGAAATCCTGCGAGCTCTATCGGCTGCTGGATTTTCAAAAGTACACATCGGTTCGGACTTTTCGTTTGCTTTTAACGAGGAATCCACAGTTGCGATGCCACAACTAGAGGCGCAGGACGATGATATGAATCAGACGGCCATCGAAGTGGTAACCTGCGTTGATCGAGATTCACTTCATCATGCGCAAAGATGGTTTTTCCTCGCTACAGACAAATAAACCTCACTCGACCTCAGAGTGAGCTTCAAATTCAAGTACTGCGCTGATCGGACTTTGCGACTGGCGATACTTTGCGAATGCTTGTAAGTAATCCGGATATGATTGGAAAAATTCCACTAAATGGTAGAGCTGTGCCAGCGTCTGCGGACTCACATGATGTTCGATACCTTCGACGTCGACACGAATCGTTTCCTCCTTAATCCCGAGCATCCGCAGCAGATCCTCTAACATGCTATGGCGCTCTTTCATCGCTCGGCCCATCTTTTCTCCGGAATTCGTTAGCACAATCCCACGATACTTCTCATAGGTCACGTATTCTTGTTCATCCAACTTTTGTAGCATCTTCGTCACTGAGGAAGGTTGTACCGCGAGCGACGAGGCAATGTCAGAAACGCGAGCATATCCCTTGTCTTTCATCAGCTCATAGATCTTTTCCAGATAGTCTTCCATGCTAGGCGTAAGCATGTGGTCGCCCACTTTCTTTCAGATTCTGTGATATTGTACTACATCGCAGCTCATTTTGCATGGTACGGATAGACCCTTATGTGTCCGGCTTTAACTGATGGGTGACATCTTATTTTGTAAATATATGCATGGCTAAAAGGGTTTGGCGTTTTCAGGTGTAACAGTTTCCGTATCGATATCATGCTAGGAGATGGATAAGTTGCGAAGATGGTGGAGGCAGGAGCGCTGGTGGACGTTTGCGCTTGTGTTATTGCTGGTGAGCGCCTGGGTGATGTATTTTGTTTCGAATGGTCATCAGGCGAATTCGGCTATGGCGTCAGGGTCTAGTGGTGTCACTGTAGATCAGTCCGCTCTTCATGTTACACTGCGCAAGGTACCGATGATCACAGTTTATATAACAGGTTACGTCAGGCGCCCAGGGCTATATCATCTGCCGCTCGACGCGAGGGTAGATGACGCTGTAAACGCAGCTGGAGGCGCGACTTCGGAGGCCGACCTCTCTGCGATCAACATGGCCGCGATCGTTGACGATGGTATGCAGGTTGTGGTTCCGGATCGTGCGTCCGCTGTGCCATCTTCGAATCAAAGTGGCGCAGTTGGCTCACAACGCGTTGGAAGTTCGGTCAGCGTGATACAAATGTCTCGATCGCACAGTACTCATCGTAAGCATAAGCTGCAAAGCGGGGAGCGCATCCCTTTGAACAAAGCTAGTATTGTCATGCTTCAAGAGCTGCCAGGCATCGGGCCCAAAAAGGCACAAGCCATCTATCAGTACCGACAGGTTCACAAACTATTCACTTCACTCGACCAACTGCGCTTGGTTCAGGGCATTGGAACTAAACTGCTAGCGAAAATCCTGCCGTTTCTTACACTTTAAAAATGGGTACGGACACAAACAAGTCGTACGATATGGGGCTCGTACGACTTGTTCAAAACGAGTTATGAAGTTAGATGCTGACGTACCGCGATGTGACGTAACGACTACCCCAATAAGCAGGATCATGAATGCTATCGATCTCGACTTTTGAACTGGCGGCACTTATAAACTTGCCATTACCGATATAAATACCAACATGAGAAATCCCGCTGCCATCCGTATTGAAAAATACGAGATCGCCTGGCTGCAGTTGTGATTCTGATACATATGTACCGATGGTGGCTTGACCAGCTGCGGTTCGCGGTATATTGATTCCGAACTGTTTTAAGACGTACTGAGTAAATCCAGAGCAGTCAAATCCGGCGGGGCTAGAGCCACCCCATACGTAAGGAGCTCCCAAGTACTTTTCAGCTAAATTCGCAATGCGATCGCCTATCGTATTGGTCGATGCTGGTATCCTCTTGTCGGCTAATTTGACATCTGCCAAGATCTCTGCAGTAACTGTGTTGGTATTGCCTAGATGATGATCGCGCTTAAAGTTCGCAACTGCATTCGCTGTGATCGGGCCGTAATACTGAGTGATGCCTTCGTCTGCTGGGAAGTAGCCTAGCTTTTGTAACCCTTTTTGTAACGCTGCCACGCTGGGTCCGGTTGAACCAAGGTGGAGCAGTACGGTAGTTTGATCCGCTAGAGCAGGGCTTGACAACAGAGAGGAACCGATGATACCTGCCAAGACCAAGGCGTGTGCCATCCAAGTATGTGAACGCAAAAAAGAAGCCCCTTTCGTCATGCCTCCGAGGTTAGTTGACGGGTTAGGGCTGAAAGGTCGCCCATCCTAAATCGGATTCACCCCAAGAATTGCATCCCCCGTACCGACTCGTGTCGGACTCGGCTCAATCATTCTATGAAACATTCTACCAAGAACGACATGGAATGACAAGGCTCAAAGAAAAATGTATGTGAAGGGCGTCGCATATATGTATCGAGTGCTTGCTTTGGTATGTATGGGATTTTGTTTAGGAACCGCGTGTTCTACTATCGTCGCGTCAGACCGTGTCTTATCAGTGTTTTGGATGCTCGTCGTCATCCAAGTTTTACTGCTGCTGACCCTGCATCAAATTCGACACATGTCGATCCTTCAAATAGGGCGTTTTAAATCTCTTGTATTGTGGACATGGTCTAACAGGGTGCGGGTAGCAGAAAGAGGGATGCGAGTCGTGCTGACCATCTCGTTAGCGTCTTGTGTCGGGTTCTACGAGGCTCGATCCGCAGCGATTCGCGATGATGCAGCGTCTTCTCGTCTAGTTTTACGGAGTCAAATAGAACAAGGAGCAATCCGCTGCATCGGTATCGTTGATGGTTATATTTCCCCCACGGCACATGGTTTCTCCATGCCGTTTCACATCGTTGCAGTACAAGGTGCGGACGGAATGTCCCCTCAATCCTCGATAGCGGTCGATGTGTGGTTGAATATCAGCATAGGCAATAAAGCCGGTAGTATTCATACTGCCAGCGTATTTGAGCAGACATTTTATACCGACGTAAGCACTATTCGCCCAGGCGACATGGTAAGTATTTACCTAAGGTTTCGCACGGTTCCAGCAGGCCCCTTTGCAACCTCCCTCTTGCGGCGAGGTATCACAGTGCTTGCGACCGGATCGATGTATGGGATGAGCTGGATCAGTGGGATGAACGATCTGTTCAACCCATATATATGGCAAGGTTGGGTATTGTTCTTTTTGCATCAGCAACTCAGAACGGCTTATGGATCTGGCCCAGCGGGATTAATACTTGGCTTTACGTTGGGTGATCGAACAGGCATCAGTAAAACAATCTTGCAACAGTTCGTGGCTATAGGTATCATCCACGCGTTTGTGGCGTCAGGTGCAACAGTGCGCATGTCGATCCGTCCAGTCCTTACAGCCTTGCACAAGACTTTGCGAAAGTCCTCCCGCCTTCCGCATCTCGTCGGTCTCCTCTTAGTCACGGTGCTTGTCGTGTGTACGGGCATGGCGCCGCCTGCCGTGCGGGCGGCGAGTGCATACGCCTATGAGCTCATAGCTGAGGGATTGGGTCGTAAACCAGACCACGTGACTGCCAATGCCGTGGCGGCAGTTATACTTGCGTTAATGCAACCACACTTGTTATTTGACCCGGGCGTAATCTTATCCTATACGGCTGTTCTGACTCTGATGGTCATTCCACCTCTGATCCGGTTCACGTTATTAAAAAAAGTCAAGTGGACGAGCGTTCAAAAACTGCTTAGTCGCGGTCTGGCCGCAGAACTTGGCATGACCCCTTTGATCGCAACGGAATTCGGCCAATTTGCGATCTTCTCGCTCGTCGTGAATATTTTTTTGTATCCACTGCTTGAATGGGTGATGCCCGTTTGCTTTGTCTTGCTGCTATTTGCAGCTATCAGTCCCGAACAAGCGACGATTTTGCGCACTGCACTGACCGCTGCATACATGTGGATTCACCATGTCGCTACCGTAATCTCGGCGTATAGGATCCTTCTCAAGTTCAAAGCACCCTCATATTTGGCGTTGTTATTATATGATTTTGGGTTGCTGCTCGGCATATTGTTTCTTAGGCGGTATAGCTTTCGTTTCAATAGAAAATAATGATAATAATCCCAATTTGCGAAGGTGAAAATATGATACAAGCTGAGACTTTAGACTTTGAACTCCTTGCCGAGAAACTGCTAATCGATGCATATGCTTTGCGAGATAGAGCCTCGTGGAACGCATTGGTTTCATTATTAGAGTCAGCGGCTCAGATTGGTAACTTTTTAAAAGAGCGAGATGAGGTATTTGCAGCGGCGGATGCCCATCTCGTTTGATGAGAAGCAGCTGCCCGTACTGATCTGTCAGAGGCCCATGACCTGTCATGGGCCTACTCGATTATGGAGGGATTTGGATGCATGTGAGCCGTTTATTCGTTCTTCTACTATCCTCTATTTTATTCGTTGCCATGAGTTATCACGCACCGTCTTATCCTCGAACACCGAAGGTGATCTTACCTGAACGCACTTTACGAATTATCTGATTCCATAGGGTCTTGCGGGTAAGGTTTGTCGCGGAATGCATATGGATCGTTTTGGTCAAACTGACTTAAGACATCATGTGTCATAGGGGGAAATGGTGTGGCAAACCTCGTTGTCGTCGGCGCCGGATATGGTGGCGTCATGGCTGGGAAACGATTCGAACGATCGCTTGTTCCTTTTACTATCATCAACAAGCACTCATACCATCAGTTTATCACGTGGTTGCATGAAGCAGCCGGAGGAAGGCGCCCGGTAGACGAATATAAAGTTGAGCTCACGGATGTGTTTCGCAAGCATACAACGACGATCGTAAACGATGAAGTGAAGTCCATCGATTTGAAAAATAAACACGTTGTCGGACGTAATAGGCCATATCCATACGACTTTGTAATCATCGGCGTAGGCAGCGCCCCTGAATTTTTTGGTATACCTGGACTTGAGAAATACAGTCTGCAGGTACGGTCGCTTGAAACGGCGCGACACATTCGTACCCGAATTGATGAGCAGGTGAGAGCGTATAGAAATGATCACGATGCAAGGCGGCTGCGCTTTGTTATAGGAGGAGCAGGGCTCACGGGCATCGAATTTGTTGGGGAACTCGTGGAGTGGTTGCCGAAACTCTGTTCAAGTCTTAATATCGATCCATCGGGTCTAGAGATTATTAATATCGAGGCGGCGCCCACCATTCTTCCTGCGCTGAGTACATCTTTGCAGGAAGAAGCCCTCAGGGTTTTGAAAGAAAGTGGCGCCCGCATGATGACGAACACCAAGATCGTGAAAGTGGAGGAAAACGCTGTCCACCTCGAATCGGGAGAAGTGATTGAAGCGATGACCATCGTGTGGACAGGCGGTGTACGTGCGCACCCCTTGCTGGCAGAGTCTGGTTTTACTTGCGACCGCAGAGGGAGGGCACAGGTCAACGAATATCTTCAGTCTGCTGACGATGACCATGTTTTTATCGTAGGTGACTGTGCAGCGTTTGTCCAAGCGGGGCGACCTTTACCACCGACTGCGCAGGTGGCTACACAGATGGGAGATTTGGCTGCGCGTAACGTGATGGCACAGCTAAACAATCAGCCCTTGGTGAGTTTTTCGCCAAAGTTAAGAGGGACTTTGGCCTCTTTAGGCCACAGAGTTGGGGTAGGTACTATTGGCAACATGCAGACCAGAGGGACGGTTGCTGGGTTTGCGAAAGAAATGACCAAGGTCAAATACCTGTATGAACTTGGTGGTATGCGTATGGTGTCGCGAGAAGGCGCCCATTTGTCCAGAGAACCGCTTTACCAATAGAACGGGGGCCTTTTATGCAGAAGTCTTTCTACCAAGCGATTCGGGATATTCGCTCAGGCAAATTGGGCAACGTCTATCTTCTGTATCATGCTACGGATGGGTACCCGATCAAGTGGCTAAGTGAGGAACTTGTTGCTGCTATGGGGCATCAAGGGATGGATCACGCCGAAATCGCACGATTTTCTTTAGCGGATCGAACGATCGAAGAGGTAATTACAGAGGCTGGCGGCGGAAATTTATTTGCAAATTATGTGGTGCCGATCTGTGATGATTTTGACTTTGTAACAACATCTTTTAAAGGTAAAACGGAAGTGGCGAGTGCTGCACTTTGGTTACTGGATCATCTGCCTGAGACGCCTGTCATTTTGACGAGTACAGGTGAAAAACTGGATGAGCGCCGAAAGATCACAAAGGCATTTACCGCGAGTCAAGACGCTGTGGTGATCGATGCATCAAAACACTCCTCGGATGAATATAAAAGTATGCTTCGTGAGAGTATCGGTGGGGATCTTGCTTTGACGAGTGATCAAGTTGCGTATTTGATGCAAGGAGAGCGCACGCTGGGGCAGTTGCGGCTGGAAGCTGACAAGGTTCGCACGTATGCATGGAACCGCACATCGATCAGCGATGAAGAGCTTCATCAGCTTGTCCATACGGAGTCAGATGCTGATTTATTTGCGATCGTCGCTATGATCGTAAGAGGGGACATTGGTCAGGCGTACGGCGTGCTGCAGGAACTTGTGGCAGGTGATGTAACCTTTGGTCTGATCGCTTTACTGTCCAGGCAGTATCGCCTCATAGCTCGCGTGCGCACAGAGGCGAATAAGGGTTACTCTGATGCGCAGTTGGCAGCGATGTTATCGGTTCACCCGTATGCATGCAAAGTGGCACGTGAACAGGGCAGACAGGTATCTGATGAGCAGTGCGAGAAAAGGATCGTGGAGCTTGCCCGATTGGAATATGATATTAAGTCAGGGCGGCTATCGGAGAAGACGGCTCTAGACCTGTGGTTTATGCGCCAGATGGCCGCGTCAGAAGGCAAGGGGGCTTAAATGATATGGGCAGACATCGTCTGTTGGTTCCCGAAGCTCGTGAGAGATTGCATGATATGAAACTACAAGTGTTAAGTGAGTTGCAACAAGACGGCGTGCTGACACATACCCCACTGCCATCGGCAGTTCAATCTTCAGTTCCAGAAGGGGGGCTCATAACGACGAAGCAAGCAGGAGAAAAGGGCGGGGCGACGGGTGGACGGATGGTGCAGCGCTTGATCGAGCTTGCAAAAGATGAGTTGCTTTCGCACGGGCCACAACAATAGGCCATGAGTGACAGCAATAGGCCATGACAGCAAAACGACAGCGAGACCGAGTCCTGCTGTCGTTTTAAGTATTAGCTTGTTTTCCCATGTAATACTACATAGCGGCTTTGTTAAAGCGTTTTGTTAAACGCGACTTTTTGCGAGCTGCCAGGTTTCGATGGACAATTCCTTTTGTAACTGCCTTATCGAGCGACCGTGTGGCATTTCTCAAGGCGCCTTTCGCCGTCTCTAGATCGTTTTCACGAAGAGCGGTCTCAAAACGTCTTAGCGATGTACGCAAAGCCGACTTTGCAGCGGCGTTACGCAGCGCGCGGGTTTGGGTTACTTTGACGCGCTTGATCGCAGACTTGATATTTGGCATGACTTCACCTCCTCACGTCGCCTCAGATGTGCAGCCTACATTGTAGCATGTCAACCAGGTGTAAGCAACCACTGGCCAATACTCGGAGAATATCCAAATCGCCGCGGGGGGATAACAAACACAATGAACAAGGTCAGTCTATATGGCAGGTGTGATGATTGAAACGATTCCTGAATCCACGATCCCTGAAGGCAAGATCGTGGAGCAATCAAGATTTGCCCCCGCGGGAGATCAGCGTGAGAACCGATCTGGCTTTAGAGGCGCATCAGCTCGCGCAAAGAAGTACGCCGAACATTCCCGGTGTTACGACGGATGTGGATGCGCAAGAACAGTTGACCGTAACCAGGGTTGTCGTCAAGACAGAGAGTGCTGCGCGGCTGTTAGGCAAGATGCAGGGCACGTACACCACAATTGAGGTACCAGACCTCCGTCGCAAGGATCCCGAGCTTCAGGAACTCGTGACCAAGCGCTTTGCGCTGGAGTTGGAACCATTTATTCGTGTGCCTGAGCGAGCTACTGTCCTTGTAATCGGACTTGGGAATTGGAATGTGACCCCGGATGCGCTTGGACCGTTGGTGGTTGAGGACCTGTTTGTCACTCGGCATTTGTTTAGTTTGATGCCAGAAGTCGTAAATGATGGGTTTCGTTCCCTTTGCGCCGTAGCCCCTGGCGTGCTCGGATTAACGGGTATTGAAACATCAGAGATCGTGTATGGCATCGCGGAACGCGTAAAGCCAGATCTAGTCATCGCTGTCGATGCGCTAGCCGCGCGATCGATTGAGCGCGTCAATTCGACGATACAAATCGCTGACTCTGGTATTCAGCCGGGTGCTGGTGTTGGCAACCGCAGAAAGGCGCTGAATCAAGACACGCTCGGTGTACCTGTGATCGCAGTCGGCGTGCCCACTGTACTAGATGCCGCTACGATCGCTTCTGATGCTATTGATTTGTTACTAAGTCACCTTGAGGACAAAGTGCCAGGCAATGGCGCTGGGAAAATTCTGAATCAGTTTTCCCATGAAGAAAAGCGCACGTTGATCTCAGAGGTACTGCAGCCGCTTGGTAACAACTTGATGGTAACGCCGAAAGAAATCGATGAGTTCGTAGAAGATGTGGCGCACATGGTTGCCATGGGGCTCAATATGGCTCTGCACCCTGGTATGACGTATGATGATGCGATGACGCTCACGCACTGAGCGGATGGAGAAATGATGGCTGCCGAGCACCGCGCCTTAAGCATAGAGCGCGAGTCGGCAGTATTTTTTTTGGCATGAATTCTAGCACTCTATCATACTTTTTTATTAGAAACGCATCGATCATGAAACGAGGCGTACGACATGGCATTGCGCCACTTTAAGTCTAGACTTTCTTTTTCGGATGACATCCTTCAGGATTTAGCGCATCGTTTACAAAAACTAGACACCGTCCCACGTGGATTGAAGAAATTTTTATCTGTAATCATATTTTTAACGATTTCAGGGCTCTGCATCAGCGGTGGAACACTTGTGATCGCATCGTTCATGCACGTCTTGATTGTAAAGGCCGATATGCCCCCGACGCTGACGTACCCTGTCAGCGTGGTGGTGGCCAGCCAGGCATTAGGCACGCCTGGACAAACGGGAGAGGCGTCGAAGTTCGCGACTCATGCTAACCCGACCGCGGTGGCGCAAACAGCGCCGCCTGTGCAAGATCCTGCTTCCGCGAACATCAGTATGGAGCGTGTGGTGATGGTGCCACGGCCAACGCTTAGCAGTGCTTTAAATAAGCTTGCTGTAAGATTGCGCAACCCAGCAGACGCAGTCGTACAGTCAGATGCGGTGGATATCGGGTTGATCTTTCAGCGGGAAATTCACCGATTGCTGTTAGGGGTACTCGATAATGCCACGAGATCGCGGGTGCAGATTCCAAGCGCCCCTCAGGGAATCCCGCTGACCAACAGCCAGTGAGCTCTGCATGGCCTGCATGATGGCCAGTTTGCCTAGCTGTGGCAGACCTGCTGAGAAAACCGCGACACCCGTTTGGGCAGTAATTGCCTACGGGTGTTTTTTTATCGTACAATGCAGGGAATGAATGAACCGGAAAACGTGGAACAATATGCGGCTTGGCCGATACTGGGAATCGTTGTGGGGAGGATCATCGTGTCAGACGCAGGCAAAAACAATCGCGTACGGAATTTTTGTATTATCGCTCATATCGACCATGGAAAATCCACACTCGCCGATAGGATCTTAGAATATGGTGGCGCGCTCAGTGCGCGAGAGATGCAAGAGCAGGTCCTCGATCAGATGGACTTGGAGCGTGAAAGAGGCATTACTATCAAGTTGCAAGCTGTTCGCCTAACCTATCCTGCGCTTGATGGGCAAACGTATATCCTCAATTTGATCGATACGCCGGGACACGTGGACTTTACGTACGAAGTTTCCAGAAGCCTCGCGGCCTGTGAGGGCGCACTGCTTGTGGTCGATGCCGCGCAAGGTATTGAGGCGCAAACGTTAGCCAACGTGTACCTCGCGCTGGACAATGACTTGGAGATTTTGCCTGTTATCAATAAGATTGATCTGCCGTCGGCAGAGCCGGAGCGCGTGCGAACGGAGATTGAGGACGTGATCGGCCTCGATGCGTCGGATGCAGTTCTCGCATCCGCCAAATCAGGCATCGGCATACGAGACATCCTTGAGCAGGTTGTACACAAAGTCCCGGCGCCGGTGGGAGATCCGGGCGAGCTGCTGCAGGCCCTGATCTTTGATTCCCATTATGATGCATATAAAGGTGTCATCGTCTATGTCAGGATTAAAAATGGCGCGATCAGGCCCGGCATGCGCATCAGGATGATGGCGACGGGTGCAGAGTTTGATGTGGTGGAAGTAGGCGTGTTCCGCCCCCGTATGACGACGGTCGATGAACTTGTCGCAGGTGACGTGGGATACGTCGCGGCTGCGATTAAAACCGTTAGAGAAACTCGAGTTGGTGATAC
>JAKACY010000031.1:14825-17964 GCA_021821025.1 Bacillota bacterium
TACCGATGCGAGGCACCAGGCTACAAAAGCCTTACCGGGCTATCGCAAGATCAATCCGATGGTGTTTTGCGGCATGTACCCTGTTGACGGTGCGGACTACCCGGCGCTGCGCGAAGCGCTCGAACGCCTGGAATTAAACGACGCATCGCTTCGCTATGAGCCCGAAACGTCGTCTGCTCTGGGATTTGGGTTTCGCTGTGGATTCTTAGGGCTGTTGCACATGGAGATCATACAGGAGCGCCTGGAACGAGAGTATGGACTTACGCTCATCACGACCGCGCCTTCTGTCGTGTATCACGTTTACACAACAGCGGGTGAGATGATTGAAATCGACAACCCCAGCCTGTTGCCGGAAGCAGGCAAGATCGAGCGCGTCGAGGAGCCGTATGTGAAGGCATCGATCATCTTGCCGAAAGACTTCGTCGGCAATGTGATGGAACTCTGTCAGGAAAAGCGCGGTGTGTTTATGGACATGCAGTATTTAGATACCACACGCGTGACGCTCATCTATGAACTGCCTTTAACGGAGATCGTGTATGACTTTTTTGATCGCTTAAAGTCAAGCACCAAAGGTTACGCTTCATTTGATTATGAAGTGATTGGGTATCGGGCTTCGGCACTGGTGAAACTTGATATTTTGCTAAATGGCGAGATCGTGGATGCACTTTCGTTTATCGTGCACCGTGATAAAGCGTACTCGCGTGGTCGTTCGCTTTGTGAGAAGCTGAAGGATTTGATCCCGCGGCAGATGTTCGAAGTGCCGATTCAGGCCGCAATCGGCAACAAAGTGATCGCGCGCGAGTCGATCCGGGCGATGCGCAAAAACGTGCTTGCAAAGTGTTACGGCGGTGACATTACGCGTAAAAGGAAGCTGCTGGAAAAGCAAAAAGAGGGCAAAAAACGCATGAAGCAAGTCGGTAGTGTCGAAGTACCACAGGAGGCGTTTATGGCGGTGTTAAAGATTGATTGAACAGTCTCCCCTCTACACCGCGCCACGCTCTCTCTACGTTCATGTGCCATTTTGCCAAAGCAAGTGTTTCTATTGTGATTTCAACAGTTATGTGACAAATCGTGCCGTGCGCGATCAATATGTTGCCCATCTGGTTCAAGAGTTATCGATGCTCCATGCTAAGTTCATCCATGCAGATAAGAGACCTAGGCTAGATACGATCTTTTTTGGTGGCGGCACGCCGACGATGTTGGCGGACGAACATTTTCTAGAGATTGCCGACACTCTGATGAGGCTTTTTACAATCACGCAAGATACAGAATGGACGATCGAGGCAAACCCAGGTACGGTGCACCTCGATCAATTGCAGTTGCTGCGTCGTCTTGGCGTGAATCGCATCAGCTTTGGCGCGCAGACCTTCAACGACACGTTGCTACAAGCGATCGGCCGCCTGCACAGTGCAAGTGATGTGCTAGACAGCGTAAAACTGGCGCAACAGGCTGGGTTTTCACGCATCAACCTTGATCTCATGCTGGGGCTTCCGGATCAGGATATGAAAGACGTGTCGGATGCACTAGACGTGATCCGAGATGTTGGCATAACGCATGTCTCTGCGTACGGGCTCAAGGTTGAACAGGGCACCCCATTTGCCAAGTGGCACGCCGCAGGGCACCTTCACTTACCTGACGAAGATCTGCAGGCGGATATGTATGACTTGGTTCGTAACAAGCTTGAGCAACTTGGCTTTCTCCAGTACGAAATCAGCAATTTTGCACAGCCGGGGGAAGAGGCTTTGCACAATCTTGTATACTGGCGTAACCTGCCTTATTTTGCAGCGGGTGCAGGGGCGCATGGGTATGTTCAGGGGATGCGGTATGAAAATGAACGCACGCTTTTGGCGTATGGCGCAGCGATCGACGAGGGCAAGCGACCTGTCGCGTCCACGCACCGAGTGGACGCGACGGAGGCGCAAGAAGACACCATGATGCTCGGTTTGCGCCTTCGTGAAGGCGTGCCTTTTGATCGCTTTGAGATCCTACATGGGCACAGCCTCATGAGTCGCTTCGGGACAGTTGTGCAGCAACTGCTCAAAAAGGGTTGGCTCATGACAGATGGCGCAAAGGTATGGATCCCGCGGGAATACGACCCCGTGGCTAATGAGATTTATGCGATGTTCATTGAATGAAAGAGTTGACACTGCCACGGCGGTTTGATACATTTTGGGTGTTGATTAGCACTCGATGCGTTTGAGTGCTAACAAGATGAAGTTCGTGGTGATTTCGTAGGGGGGAATGCACGTTGTTAACCGAACGGCAGATGCTGATCTTGCGCATGGTTATCGATGATTATGTGCGTTCTGCAGAGCCCGTGGGATCGCGCACAATTTCAAAGCATTCAGGACTGGGGCTTTCGGCGGCAACGGTTCGCAATGAAATGGCTGACTTAGAAGAATTGGGTTTTTTAGAGCAGCCGCACACATCTGCGGGGCGTATTCCATCGCAGACAGGCTATCGATACTACGTCGACCACTTGTTAGTTCCTGAGCCTAAGCTTAGCGCTAGTGAAATTAACGATATCAAGTCACTGTTTTCTGAACGCATCAACGAGATTGAGCAGATTGCGCAGCAGACAGCTTTAATGTTGTCTGGGTTAACTCATTACACTGGTGTGGTTTTGGGCCCGAGGGTATACGATACGACGCTCAAGAGTTTGCAATTGATCTCTTTGAGTGAAAGAACAGCCGTGGTTCTAGTCGTGACATCCACAGGCCAGGTTCAAAATAAAACCGTGACTTTTCCAGAAGGTATTTCAGTGCGGGAAGTAGAGAGTTTGATCAGGACTTTAGACAAAAAGCTTGTTGGCACTCCGATGTACCGCATCCGTTCACGCATGTTGGAAGAGATCATGCGTGAGGTTGCGCGCCACGTGGGAGATTATGAGGAGTCCATTCGTCTGCTCGACCAGATCTTAAAGGCGATCGAAGACGGGGGCGATAGCAAGCTGTACATGGGTGGAACGGCTAACATGCTCCTGCAGCCGGAGTTTCGGGATGTGGATAAATTGACACAGGTATTATCCTGGTTGGAGCAACCAGAACACGTGATTGAGGCGCTGCAGTCATTCACACTCCATGTTGGCGATGGAACGAGGGGGATTCCAGGCACGCCTAGCGTCTCGATACGAATCGGC
>JAKACY010000031.1:17974-18449 GCA_021821025.1 Bacillota bacterium
GGAGAAAACGGCACTGGAACACTGCAGGACTGTTCCTTGGTGACGGCTACTTATGAAGTCAGCGGCATTCCGGTAGGAACGATCGGAATCATTGGACCAACTCGCATGGAGTACGCTCGTGTCATCCGTTTGTTAAGTCATTTGTCTCATGGATTGACGGAGCTATATACGAAGCTCTACAGCGGTTAAACGCGCCAGAAAATTGGAGGCATGTTCATTTGAAAGAGTCGTTTGACAAAGCGGCGTTTGAAGAGGCTGTAAGCGAAGAAGCAACTGAGATCGAGGACATTCAAAATACCGAGAATTCCGGTGAAGACGAAGCATCCGCAACACAGAATCTTGCGACGGACGAGGTCTCTTTGCTGAGAAAGCAAGTGGATGACCTCCAGAACATGCTGCTGCGCGTGCGGGCGGATTTTGATAATTTTCGCCGCCGCTCCCGTCAAGAACGAGATGAGTTATCGAGCTTCGCCAA
>JAKACY010000224.1 GCA_021821025.1 Bacillota bacterium
CTACGCCGTTTCGCATGGCATCTGCCAACGGTTCTCGATGGGGGTACTCAACCCGGAAGAGCGCCTCGATAGCAGCGTCTATGTCATACACAACACGCCGAATAGAGATGCTGACATGCTGTCTTTTGACCTCGATCATGGCGTAGGATGCTTTTGGTACACCATCAAAAGGTAAGCCAACGCTGCCCGGATTCAACAGGGTGTGACCGTCGAACATCCTCATATACGGTAAGTGAATGTGACCGTAAGCCATAATTTGTGGGTTTTCCTCGGGTCCTTGAAAATAAATCTGCTCTGCTGTCTTGGCTGCAACATCGGGCTTGACGATCTTGAACCTATCGCTAGGCGTTGCGTGGCATATTCCTATGATCACATCATCTGAAAGCCGCTGCTCGTATGTAGACGGAAGGTCCTTCAAGTACTGTACATCAGCGGCATCAAGGTGAGACACGGTAAAGTCACGCTCTTCAGACATGCGTCTCAATACGCTGTCTGGCACTTCACTTGCATGGATGCCGCGCACGACCCAGTCGTCGGCATTTCCTCCGATCACTGGGCATTCGAGCGCTCGAATGCGCTCGATGCAAGCCTTGGGTTCAGGACCCCGATAAGCCAGGTCACCGAGCACGAGGATCTGATCCGGTTCTTGGGTCTTAATATCTCTGAGCACGGCCTCAAGTGCTGTGGCATGGCCGTGAATATCCGAAATCAGGGCAATCTTCTGTCCCATAACGTCAACTCCCTGCAGATCTCATCGAGCCAGATCGCGTTTGCCAGATCTAGTTTCTGCAGGAAGTATATCAAATCGCTTGGCGGCAGGCTATGCTAACGCGGTTTTGAACTTGCTCTTGTCGCCATGCTTTTGTCGCCGCTCCTTCCATATCCGCTGTATTAGGTGGTAGTATGTGGGATCGCTCATATGGCGAAATAGCGCATGGCTCGGGCCCGTGTTCACTTCAAGAAGCCATAGTCGGCCACTCTGATCGATCCCTACGTCTAAGCCGATTTCGCTATAGGGTTGGTAGCGCTCCATCTGTTTACAGGCGGCAAATCCTAGTGCCTTTAATTCGCGAATCGTCTTCCTGATGTCTGTGGGTGAGTAGCCAAGGGATCTTTCTAAAGCTTCATCCACGCTGATTACGCGTCCATGGCTGCGCGCGACGTTTGTCACCGCAGAATGCGGTCCGGCTACTTTGGCGCACAAGCCGGTGCAAAGCCACCTGCCAGTCGCGTCTTTTTGCATCATCACGCGGACGTCGTAGGCACGCTGATTCACCCTTGCTAGCCGCACATCTGGCGAAAGGATGTATTTTCTGCCTGAGGTCTCCTGTTTGATGCGTAACAGCACTGCTGACCACGTGGAAAATGAAAGGCTTGGTTGATTCTCTTTGTGAAAGATAAACCCGTTCTCCGTCTTCCCAACTCGTATGACCCCTGCGCCGCGTGAACCCGCCACAGGTTTTACGTAACAAGAACCGAATCGGTGCACAAACGGAAGTAATCGGTCCAGGGATAAGACTGTAGTTTGTGGGAGATACGGGCGTATATACTCATTTTGATGCATCAGCTTCCATAAAAGCCATTTGCCAAGTTCAGGTCGTCGTGCCATAAAGCCTCCCAGCACAATGTGATGCCTTAATGTACGTATTTTTTTTATCTAATGTCCGTACTGTTGTACCACTCAGAAAATTTATGATTTTATTTGTATCAAGGCTAGACATTTGCGCTGGGATGTGCAATAATCATTTTGCGAGACACAGATGTCACAGACGATGGACCGATGTACATTAGGAATGAGATTGCAACTTCGAGGTAACCTCACCTGATTCCTGAATAAGATTGGACACTTGTGTGTACAGTAGTAAGTGTTCCCCCGCATCTAGCTTATGTCCTGGGCGGGTAAGAGTCGAGGTTGACTCTGTGGACGCATATTAGAAGGCACCGCTATGAAGGCGGCAGTAGGAGGAAAAGAGTAAATGCAAGAAGGTATTGTCAAGTGGTTCAATGCGGAAAAAGGTTTCGGTTTCATCGAAGTACCTGGCGGTGACGATGTATTCGTACACTACAGTGCAATCGTTGGTGAAGGGTATAAGTCGTTAGATGAAGGCCAACGCGTCAGCTTCGAAGTTGTTCGTGGCAACCGTGGTTTACAAGCAGCTAACGTGACGAAACTCTAATCGATAAGCGATGAGGGGCCTCGGACTATGTCCGGGGCTTTTTGCTTTTCTGCGATTAATGAGCCGCTCGGCTGCATCGCTAGCCGGGCATACATAGGACGTGCACATCACGGTAATTTAGGCAACTTAGGATCACATTGCAGTTTTTGTCTTGTATCGTACAATAATACAAGGTGTACATATACCAAGCAAAGAGGACGGTGAACACGGTTGTCTATTCAATTGTCGCGTAAAGCGATTCCTTATACGCCAGTCACAAAAGCGCTTGCTGACATGACTATCATGATTGTGTCAACTGCAGGGGCGCATTTGAAGACGCAAGAGCCATATAACCTTAAAGGTGATACCACTTATCGGGTCATTTCTGGCGATGTGCAAGTGGCAGACCTGACGGTCACACATGGGGCGCCTCTTCACGACTACAACTGGGAGGAACCACGCCGCGACCCCAACACGATCTTCCCAATCGATCGCTTGCGCGAACTAGCTGCCGAAAATTATATAGGGGGCGTTTCGGACAAACATTTGTCCATGATGGGATACGCCATGCGCTTGAACGAAATCAACACCGTGACTGTGCCTGCGATCGCAAAGGAAGTCGATCACTCGCGGGCCGATGCTGTCATACTTACGGCTGGGTGACCTCTTTGCCATCGAACCGTGGTCACGGTTCAGCGAGCGATCGAAATGATCGGGATTCCGACGGTGCTGATCACACTTGATCCAGAGCAGTCTGGCATGATGCGTTCACCCAGGGCGATTCACCCAGAAGGGTTCACATTTGGACATTCACTTGGGGAGCCGTTTGATAAAGAGATGCAGACCCGGGTATTAAAAGCGGCGTTGGGGCATCTGTTGGTCAAAGGCGAGCCAGGGGAGATCAAGACACTCTCTTTTGCCAAATAATTGAGGCATGCATACATGATGCCAGTCTTTTGATCGACTGGCATCATGCAGAGTATTTTACTTCTTATCATCCAAATAAAGCTCTGGTTGCGTTCTGTACAAAATATTGAGGTCATTGATTCGACTCGCATAATCATGAATATGATCCATCAGACGCACGGTCTCATCCCAATCATCGACCATCTGCAGCTTCTCGTGGCTAGCGTTGATCTCACTTTCGAATCGATCCATAATGTTGGGAATACCACCCCTAAGCGTCTCCCACGTCTCAAGGATGTGACGGCGTTCTTCTAAGCTATATTCCTCCCACTGTCGCAGCAGCTTCGGTACGCGCATCATAAGCCTTTCATCGAACTCAAAGACATCTTGGTTTAAATCTTTGTCCATTAAAATCCCTCCGGCACGCTCTCGTCATTGTTATATTATCATCTTCGACAATTGTCGACCATTCAGGCAAACATCGTAAAAATCGTGTACAATGCAGGCGATATAGATTTTACAGGGAGAGGTAGTCGTAATGGTTTATCTTTTTGTCGTCATCAATATGTTTTTACTGGTCGCAGGGCAAGTTCTGTTCAAGATTGGCTTGGATCGCATCGGCGCGCTTACCCTGCAAAACATGTTTTCCGTTTTTTTGTCTCCAATCATTTGGATCGGATTGATCTTGTATGTGCTTGCAACGTTGCTGTGG
>JAKACY010000225.1 GCA_021821025.1 Bacillota bacterium
GACGAATCATCCCCGCTGATACAGTGTCTGTCTGCGCATCAAATGTATAAGTCTTATCACCTGAAGGAGGCGTAACTCTGCTAATCTGATAGCCGCCAAAGAGCACTGGATAGGATCCCCGAACCACCTCCACCTTTTCATGGAAAACCTGTGTCGGTATACCGTTTACCAGGCCGCTCTGAGAAGTCAGATCGGCAGGAATTTTACTGCCAGACGAAAAGGACACTAGTTTTGGCGGTGCTGCCACCCACCCCGTACCCGTATACACATCAAGAGCCTCACCACGGTAATAAGACGGCTGATTCGCGTATACACGCAAGTAGACCGCGTGACTGCCGTTAAAATTTCCGCCAAGCGCATCATCATTGGAACCGTAGGCCGGTGGAATTGAAGCATTCTTATGTGTCGTTAAGGACATCCACAGGTTTTGAAGACTGGGCCAGTTAGCTGGAGGATTGGGCATCGCAACGCCTGATAGCACCATGATACTTGCCAGACCACCGGGCAGAATCACGAGTTTCCAAATCTGCTGCCGCGGACGTGCAGCAAAAACTGACAACCTAGGCACGTTGGTCAAAGTGAGAAGCGCTAGACCTGCCCCCAAAAACAGGATGATGCTGAGTGAATCGTGTACGCGATAACTCGTCGCCATATAAAGCAGCCCACACTCACCCAAAAGAAGGGCAAGCAGCATCAGCAAGGGGCGGTTCACACACTCAAGCAAAAGTTTCGTTCCGAAGATGATGACACCGAAAAACGCGAGCGTTCTCACACCATTCGTGATGAGTTGGTAATTGCCACCGACCAGCGCCACGATCGCAGTGCGGATATCTCCCGACAAAACCGCAACAAACGACCATGGTTGCAACGCAGAAACGTTCGGATAATATTCCCATTTTAATAAAACCAATACCACGAGCAGGTTGATCGTGATGCGCAGCCATCTGCGAGGAATAAATTCACTGAATAGCAGTATCCCAACATACCCCGCGATGGAAGTCGTGTCACCCATATAGCCGATGTTTTGCGACGTCAAAAGAGGGATGGCTGTCCATGCCCATAGCAGGGAAACGACCGCGATGCGATGCATTACATCACGTTTGATATGCACGCCCATCGCCCCCTACCCCGAGAGATCCCAAATCATCCAGTGATCGAACCAGACGAATCTTCCAACCCAGTGCCCGCAGATTGTCTGCCCATCTGTGTTCTTGCTCACGGACCTCGACTTGGATCGTTCGTGCTACGAATAATTCCACGTGCAATTGCCGATCTCTAGCAATCACAGCAAAGCCCAGCAAAGCCTCCGTAATCACGGAGACTACCAGCACGGTGGTAGTCTGGCGCGGTAAGGACAAAAGGCGCCACATCGAGTCAGCCATCGGGGCGGCACCATCCGGCTCTATCATTGCTAAGTACTCAAGCAGTCGTGTCAGTCCGACATCTCCCCGGCTCATCGGTAATTCGAAAACATCTTTTGCAAACGCCACAAATCCAAAGCCCAGCCCCACGCGGTAAGCATATTCAGCCAAGGATCCAACGATTGACAAGGCCAGTTCAAATGAATACAGGTCTTCGTTATAACTATCTTTAGCAGCATCTAATATCAATACTAGTTCGTTGACAGTATAGTGTTCAAATTCTTTCGACCGCATGATGCCAGTGCGAGCGGTTGCAGGCCAGTGAATCCGACTCAGCCGATCTCCTGGTACGTAGTCTCGCACCCCGATCACTCTGCTCGCATCATCGGATGATACGGAATGCGACACCCGACTTCCGATGCGCAAGGACTGCAAGGCACTCCAACTGGAAATCGCGTAAGTCTTTGGATAAACCACCAGTTCCCCTGGCGCGTAGCCTATCGACCGGCGATTTAAGATTCCAAACACGTCACCGCTGGTTATCGTCACGTCTCCAAAGCGATAAACGCCTCTCGGGACGTCCCGCAAAACATAATCGATGCTCACTGACGTTTGCCGCCATGGAAACGCAACCCAAAACGGGCGTTCCAACCTCACTGTAAGTCTAGGTGGCAACATCTCTTCCAAGCGCAGCCAATCAATCGGCAAGCCCCGCCTATCCTTCCAGTAAAGCTGCAAGGTGATCAGGACGTCTTCCCCTTCCCTGATTCGCCACGCGGATTGCGTTCGAGAGACGGTGAACGACCGTCGCTGCGAAATCAGAGCCAGCGTTTCATACAGCGCAAAGAGTAAAAACGCACCAAATAGAAACCGGGGTGCAAATCCCCCATACATTCTTGTAATCACATATAGTATTGCATCTGCCACATACGCCGCGAACAAAATCCAGATGTTTCGCATAACTACCTCCGGGCCGGGAGAATAGGTACCTGCGTATCGTGCAAAATCTCACTCAGTAACGACGATGCCGTCATACCGCCAATTCGCGCCTCAGGGTGAAGCAGCATACGATGGCCGAAGACATGCGGGATCAAGTACTTTATATCATCCGGTATCACGTAGTCACGCCCATATAAGTAAGCCAACGCTTGAGACGCCTTGGCAAGTCCGATGGCTCCACGCGGGGATACACCCAAGTATACTTTAGGATGTTGTCTTGTCTTGTGAACGATCTGTACGATGTACTCGTAGAGGCTTTTGTCGATATAAACTTTCTCAGCTTCCGTCTGCCATCTCGCGATGTCTTCTGGCATCGCGACAGGTAATAGATCGTCTGGCACTACCCCAGTCGTACCCCTTACCAACACATCCAGTTCCTGTTCTGGAGACGGATAGCCGACCGATAACTTAAACAGGAAGCGATCTAGTTGAGCTTCCGGCAACGGAAATGTGCCTTCATACTCGATCGGGTTTTGCGTCGCAAGCACGAAAAAGGGAGTGGGTAACGCGTGGGTGACACCATCGAATGAAACGCTTCCTTCTTCGAGCGCTTCAAGTAGCGCGGCCTGCGTCTTGGGAGAAGTGCGATTAATCTCGTCTGCCAGCACGATCTGGCTGAAAATCGGACCGGGCCGATACTCAAAGTCGCCGCTACGCTGATTGAAAATCGACGTCCCCGTCACATCTGATGGCAATAAGTCGGGGGTAAACTGAATCCTCTTAAATTCACAATCCACGCTTTTGGCAAGGGATTTGACTAGCATCGTCTTGCCAACACCCGGTACATCTTCTAATAATACGTGACCACGCGTGATCATCGCGACAAGACAAAGACGCACGACGTCCGTCTTTCCCACGATCACCTTACCGACATTTTCGATGACGTTTGGGATCACGGAACTTGGGTCCGAAGATCGATTTTCAACGTGCATCAGAGTCATATTGCTCGCCCCCAAGTTTCAACCATGGATATAAGTAAGTGGATTGACGGTAGTAGGAAAGCCCTGCGCATCAAATCCTGTTGCGACCGAAAAATGCAGGTGCGGCCCTGTCGCCTGACCATCAGCGCCCACATAGGCGATCACTTGGCCTTGTTTCACTACATCTCCAGGCTTAACTAGCAGTCCCGATGCATACATGTGACCATAAATCGTCATAAGCCCATTTGCGTGCTTCAGTACGACCCAGTGTCCAAACCCGAGCGCGGTACCCGCGTAAAGCACCACACCATCCGCCGCAGCAACAATCGGTGTGCCATCAGGCGCGCCTATATCAATGCCATTATGAAACTCATTACTTCCGAATATATTTCGCCAACCATACGGTGATGTGATATCAACATAATGAGGCACAGGCCAGATCCACGGTCCCTGGCCAAGATGCAGCCTGGACGTATCAGTAATCTTCGG
>JAKACY010000032.1 GCA_021821025.1 Bacillota bacterium
GCCGATCGAGTTCACATTCCGCTGCTCCACTGAAAAAAAAGCGAATAAACTGCCTTGCGTCCGCACGCGATAGCGGCATGGCACGCAGTTTTGCCTCGAGGATCTCCCAGTCTTTGCGTGGATATAAAAACAAACACTGATCCAAGCCTCGTGTCATCACAAAATTAGAACCAAGGCTTTCCCGAAACTTGGCCGGGATCGTCACGCGCGCTTTGTCATCAAGCGTATGGGAATACTCCCCCATGAACACGCGGATCCCCCCATTCCCCACCTTGACCCACTTTGCACCACTTTAGTTGATATATTCGCCCACCAACAGCAAAATCCTGCCGTCTCAGAGAAACTGGCAGGATTTTTTGGAGAAAACACTATTCCATTTTATAACTGAACTACCATTGCATGTAGGTGATTTGATCCCATGGGGTGAGATCTTGTGACAAAAGCTCCCCAATCCATCCATAGCCATACTTTGCAATAACAGATAAAGGCGATAAAACACGCTCTTGCTCTTCACCTTCAGGGCGTAACCAAGATGATACAGCAGTCATGGCGGTAACGACGTCCGAGTGTCTAATCTGCATCGCTCGATGCGCACGATTGCGTAACCGATTTAGATCTCTGCTGATGGCATCGCGAGTCCTTTGTAATGCCTTTTCCATCGTTTCATCCATCTCAAGCCAGTATGGGCGAGTTTCTTCCAGATCCGATAACATCTCGATCTCTAATCTTGAGATCATCTCATTGATCGTTGGCGCGACTTCTGTTTCCACGAGGTCCTTCAAAATATCCCGTGATAGGGCATCTTTCAACGAAAGGCGATGATGTTCTAAGATCCTTTGGACGCGATCCGGCACGAGCATAACGCGTTGGCGCAGATGCAGTGGGGGCACAGCACGGCTCGCTGCAGCAAAGATCTCTTTCATCATCCCATGGTACGAGACCTCCGCCGCACCTCCTACATAAGCTAGGACTGGCAGCAAGTGGTCTTGTACAACAGGCCGATATAAAACCCCGGCTGAAAAATGATCCGGTGACGCTTCGAGTCGATCGAGCAATTCGTCCCTAGTAAAAGTCTGCTTGGTATCGCGCAGAACATAGCGATCGGCCACGTATGGATCGATATCCAGCGCAGACCGCCTGCCACCTTCAATCAGATACAGTAAAGAGTGATCGGGCTGTACTTGCACCTGAGGCGTAAAGCCGCAGTCTGACACACGCGAGGATCCTTCGATGGCTGCGTCACGAAATGTTCGAGGATCGGCCAGCACTTTCGCAAAAGCATCTCTCACAATTTGCCTAAACGACAAGCGCGACGGATCCAGGATTAAAATTGGAACATCCCGCAACCAATCTGACAGCACTTTAGCAAACAACTCGCCCATATTAACCGAACGATGATGCGCATGCGCTAATCGACCTAAGAGATCTTCTTTGTACATACCATCGGGCAGAAAATTGGATAGCTCGCCCAATATGCGGGTATACTCTGCATCACTAATCACATGCACTCCAACAGGCGTACGAAGAGGCGGACGCTCACGCAGATGCGCCCGCTTTACAGTTCCCTGTTGGCTCACATAGTAAGCTGATGCGACTTCGTCAAAATCATGATCTTCTGTCGCAATCCAAAACACTGGAACGACCGGGCGACCGGTGACGGTTTCATAGTGCTTCGCATACTGAACTGCGGACAGCGCCTTGTACACAGTAAAAAGAGGGCCAGTAAAAAGCCCCGCTTGCTGGCCTGTCACGACGGTTAAACATCGTGCATCGCTCAGTTTGTCCAGCAAGTTGGTCGTCATTTCATTCAATCCCGTCACGCTCTGCGTATAGTCTCGCAAAGCAGCAACAAGAGAACGCCTCCTCGAAACATCAAACCATTCATCGAGTTGACTAACCCTCTCCGGGATAAACCCTTCATCGCAAGTCATATGATCGTATAATTTTCTAGCGCCATCTGCACCCGACAAATAAGCGTCCGTCAAACGATTCCCTGTCAATCGCTGCTCTTGCCATACCTTCATGTTACGAGAATCTCCTCGCTCCCTAGCATATACCACAAACGGACGCTCGGACAGACAAAAAATCGCACGTACCCGTGGTAGTCCGTAAGACGAATATACTAGAATTCACTTGCTAAAGTAAAGCATCTATAAATTTTAGCCTTTCCTTATGCGTGTAATCGATTCTTTTTGACGATTGCAGCAGCTCGTAGTAGCTCCCTCATCACGTCTGCTTTATACTGCTCTGAGAACAGTTGCGCCTTAATATATGCATTACCAACAGGCCGCGCACTGTAGTGGGGCGGAAGGTGATTAAGCGCGATCGCCATGATATCGCCCTTACAAACCTCGCATGCACACCCGTCATAACGCAGGGCAAACAGGTCATCGAGCATGTGACTAACCATCTCTTCCATCACATTGTGTACCATGATCTCGCTCCCTTCAAGTGCCGAAGCGCGGCATGAAAGTCTATCTGGAAACGAATTCACAGTACCATAAGAAATTTGCCTAGGCAATGTTTTCTGTGCCCCCGATTCCATTTGGCGTTTCAAGCCATACTAAAGGCAAGGAGTGAAGCGCATGAACCAAACATGGTGCCAAAAGAGGATGAGGATTCGCGTACCAGGTCTTGGCCAAAACCAGATCGGCGCCACCTGGGAACGCCTGTTAGGCATGGTGGACGGTGTGCTACAGGTTCGTACCAATCCGCGTTCGGAACGGGTTTTAGTCGAGTATGACGATCGTAAGATCGAAGCCTGGCAGTTGAGCGCTTTGGCGGCAAGGCTTAAAGATCAGCACCAGAACCTGGCGCCGGCAACGTATGCACTAAACAGACATAAAATATATCTTCTGTTTCCCATCGGGCTCGTGGCTGGCGTATTGACCAGACGGCTTTTATTCGGCCGCTCACAAATCGCGGATAACCTACTAATTTTTGAAACTGCGACGCTTGTCTCAGTCTTCAGCGGGTATCCACCTCTGAGAAACCGTGTGCAAAGCGTGGCACGACGTGCACAGATCAGCGATGATATGATCTTTACCAGCGCAGCGTTATTTTTAGCAGTACTACGAGAGTCTTACCTCGTTTTCGCGGCACTATTTTTATTGAGCTACAACTCCTACCGCAGGCGAAGCAATACCCTCGCTGCTGCTGCAAAAGCCGGAGAAGCCATCGCTCGCATGGATCATGAAAATATCGAGCCACACCTGGTCGCGCGTTACGCGAAAGGGTTATCTACGATTGGCATCACACTCTCGGCGATCGCCGCAGTCGTATATAGAAAACCGGTCTTAGCTTCCACACTGCTCTTGGCCGCTAACCCTCGGCCTGCGCTCATCAGCGCGCGTTACTCACTTAACCACTTTGAAACGTTGACGCATGAAGATTGCACCTACATTCCTATACATACGGGTATGGATCTATATGACCTGGCCCGTGCAACAAAACTTGTCATCCTATCCGACCAACCAGAATCCGTAGATCACTTTGGGCAGCTATCCGTACGCTACATGACAGCCGCAGAGGCATATGAGGTCTTTAAGGGCTTCAACACAGAGCGGCAAGCTGATGTGGCGATCCGAAGAATTATCCTCATCTCCCCTAATGAGGATCCGCTAACATTGCATCAGCGCCAAGGCGACACGATGGTGTTGCGGGGAAACATGATGCAACTGGAAAACACTATTAACTTAAGTCACCAGTTACGACGCCATGTCAAGAGGCAAACCATCGCCGGAGCCGGATTCAACCTCGCCGCAATCACATCCACGCTGCGCGGCATGAAGGCATTTCGGGTCAATTTTTGGTCCGATGCGTTCGTTTTACTCTTATTAGGACTGCCGAGTGTGCTATTTCCCGGCAAACAAGCACCTGTTGCACGAGAGCCTAAGTGACGTTAAAATACCCCAGGATGACCAAATGCCGCACAGATCACTGTGCGGCATTTGTCTCCGGACAAATCAATACAGCCTGAACCTACTCATCTCTCAAGTCATTCAGCATCTGTTTGTATTCCGGTTTAAATGTGGCTCCCACATTGTTTACATCATCGACAAAACTTAGAAGAGCATCTGTCTTGCGTACGGCAAAATCCTCCGGCACATGCCCTGACGGTTGGCGATTTTGAGCCTGGTATGATGAGGAAGTCTTAGGCAGCAAATGGTCTGGCAGCATGGCGTCTCTTTCGTTAGTATGATCTTCCCCTAAGGAACCGAACTCTGCATTGGCAAATGTTGGTCGTTTGGGAACCATGCGCTTCGCGGACTCAGACACAGCATCCACAGCCGATAAGGTGGATGCAAGTCCACTAATGACAGTCTGCCTGATCTTTGAGGTCGGCGGCTCGGACTTTGCTGCAGCCGTCCACTCCTCTTTTTTCTGTGTCGCATCAGCCATGATCTGCCCCGTCTGATCCATGACTTTTCCGCCCATATCTTTAATACCATCCGTCAATTTCAACACGCCCACTGCTGCGCTTACCGTTGCAAGGCGAAGTGCTCTGCGCACCGGAGGCATAGCCAGAAGGGCGACCACTCCCAATGCGACCCATCCAACCGGGAATTCTTCAGGCAATACCCGCCTCATTTTCATTATCGCATACCCCCTTGTCGTTAGCCGTTTCATATGTAGCGTACCCAAGCCATCAAAACGCATGCGAAAGCCGAGTTTGGTGCATCCTACAAACACGTTCATCTAGAGTAGGAGGCTTCTATATATGCGATCTTCTGTGACCATTGAAGGCATTATGGTGGGAGTGGCAGCGAGTGTTGTGGGTATTATGTTGACCCCTGTCTTAAAACCCAGGTTGCAATTTTTAGGCAATACGCTAGGCGAAGGCTTTGCTGCCATGTCTCAGAATCTGCGAAAATGGGTAGAAACCGCGCGCGAAGAGATGGAGGATATCGTGAAAGACGCACAATTTGAGCGTATGAAGCGGTCGATTGATCGCGAGTTGCGCACCCAGCCGTAACTTTGATTATCGGCGTAACCCCCGCTAAACGAAGGCGGGGGCCTTTACTGCAAAGTTAAACTACCTTTAATGTCGTCACCATTGTGGGATGACCAGCGCCGCAATAAACGTTGCAGGCAACAGTGTAAGTCCCCTTTATCGGCGTTTTCCAATACACAATGCTCGGTGCACTACCTTGCGAAACTGAATTGGAGATATTGGTTCCCACGATTGAAAATCCATGGACACCCTGAACGGAATCAACCACAAACTTGACTGTCTCTCCAGATTTCAAGTGGTTTGGAGATATGATCCAACGAAAGTCTAACGCTTTTACATGCACGACCTGAAATGGCCCTGATGGTGCTGGGGTTGCACTGATTTGTCCGAACGAACAGCCAGATACCACGCTGGTCAAAGCAAGAGCAACAGCCCAAGAGACAACCTGCCTGCCATACTGTACAAACGACATATAACGATACCTCCCAATATGATATGATTTGAAGAAAAGGAGTTAACATGAACGAATCGATACAGTTTTCTACAACTCGTCCCCTGTATGGGCAAGTGGCGGTAGTGACCGGGGCATCTCGGGGCATTGGATCTGCGATTGCGATTTCCTTAGCGAAGGCCGGCGCAAGTGTCGCAGTCAACTATGTAAGCAGTTCGAACCAAGCGCTGGATGTCGTATCCGTATGCAGATCTTTCGGCTCACAAGCCATGGCAATAAGCGCAGACGTTACAAAGGAGCCGCAAGTGGCTAGCCTATTTACGCAAATCGAAGCAACACTTGGCGCACCGAGTATCCTCGTGAATAACGCTGGACATGCCCTTACTTCGCTTCTGATCGATACAACGCCACAACAGTGGGATGACATGATGAGTATGCATTTAAAAGCGCCCTATTTATGCATAAGGCGAAGCCTGGATCATATGATTCGAGCAAAATACGGTCGCATCATCAATATCAGTTCGATCTGGGGCATCGTCGGGGGGTCCTGCGAAAGCGCATATTCCGCGGCCAAGGGAGGAGTCATCGCCTTTACAAAGGCGCTCTCTAAAGAATTGGCGCCATCCGGAATCACTGTAAACGCTGTTGCACCTGGCGTAGTCGACACGGATATGATTCAGGACCTAACCGAGGAAGACCGCGACAGCCTTGTCACCCAGACGCCCGTAGGAAGGTTGGGCACTCCGGGTGACATTGCAGCGCTTGTAACTTTTCTAGCTAATCCCGGGTCATCCTTTCTAACCGGGCAAGTAATCAGTCCAAACGGCGGACTAGTCACCTGACGATCAGCCCTTGTTAGATGATTGTTTTTGCTGCTTTTCCCGCTCACTCTTGCGCAGAACTTTTTTACGCAGGCGGATGTTGGTCGGCGTCACTTCGCAATACTCGTCGTCTGCCAAGTACTCCAGAGCCTCTTCGAGAGACATCGTATGAGGAGTCTTCAGGCGAATGCCTTCGTCTTTTGTAGCAGATCGCACGTTAGTCACGTGCTTCTCGCGACATACGTTAACCACTAGGTCATTTTCTCGGCTGTGTTCGCCTACGATCATACCTTCATATACATCAGTACCAGGCGTGATAAACAACACGCCGCGCTCTTCCGCCGATGCGATAGCATACGATGTGGCTACGCCTGTCTCGCTCGCGATCAGTGCACCGCTGGCTCGATCTGCGATCTCGCCCCGAAATGCCTGGTACTCATGAAATGTATGGTGCATGGTCCCGTAACCGCGCGTCGCCGTTAAAAGCTCTGACCGAAACCCGATCAAACCACGCGCCGGAACGTAAAACTCAAGACGCGTGCCAGACGTTCCGGGAATCATCTGAAGCAGGTCGCCACGGCGCGTGCCCATCTTCTCCATCACGGTGCCGACATGATCTTCCGGTACATCGACAACCACGTGCTCGACGGGCTCTAGACGGGTGCCATCTGGTGCATGCCTATAAATCACGCGCGGTTTCGATACTTGCATCTCGTAACCTTCTCGGCGCATGGTCTCGATCAAAATAGACAGATGCAACTCCCCGCGTCCTGACACCAAGAGGGCATCAGGAGAGTCGGTATCTTCGACCCGTAAACTCACGTCACGTTCAAGCTCCCCGTACAAACGACTACGCAGCTTGCGAGAGGTGACATGCACACCCTCTCTACCTGCAAATGGACTGTCGTTTACCACAAAAGTCATCTGGAGCGACGGCTCTTCAATCGCAATTGTGGGCAAGGCCTCTGGCGAACTCGCATCCGCAACCGTATCCCCTACCGTGATGTCCCCTAGTCCCGCAACGGCCACGATATCACCAGCGCTAGCGCTGTCTTTTTCGACTCGTTTTAAGCCCTGAAACCCGTATAGTTTGGTGATACGCTGCGGCGCAGACACACCCGCTGCGCTCATGACAACCACGCTTTGTCCAACTTTAATGCTGCCGCGGGCGATCCGTCCGATACCAATTCTGCCCATAAATTCGTTGTAATCCAAAATGGCCGCCTGCCACTGCAGCGGTCCTTCAGGATCGCCTAACGGAGCTGGTATCGTACTGATGATCGTGTCAAAGAGCGGACCAAAATTGTCCGTCTGCTGATCAGGGTCCATGGAAGATGTCCCGTTTACTGCAGACGTATATACAACTGGAAAATCAAGCTGCTCATCAGTGGCGCCGAGATCCATAAACAGTTCCAGAACCTCATCGACTACTTCGAGTGGACGAGCCATCGGACGGTCTACTTTGTTGACCACGACGATCGGAATCAGGTCTTGTTCCAGCGCTTTGCGGAGCACAAACTTTGTTTGTGGCATGCAGCCTTCAAAAGCATCAACAACCAACAGGACGCCATCCACCATCTGCAAAATGCGCTCGACCTCACCGCTAAAGTCAGCGTGTCCCGGCGTATCAACGATGTTAATCAGGTAGTCGCGGTATTCAATCGCTGTATTTTTTGCCAAAATCGTGATCCCACGCTCCCGCTCCAAATCATTGGAGTCAAGCACTCGGGAAACCATGTGTTCATTTTTGCGAAAAACTCCGGATTGCCGTAAAAGTTGATCTACCAGCGTCGTCTTTCCATGGTCAACGTGAGCGATAATCGCAATATTTCTCAAATGATTCATGTGTATAAACCGTTCCTCTCCCAACAAGTCAACAAATCAATAAACGCGAGACAGTTCATTGTATCATATTTACACTGATATATCTATGTATGGTGCAAGCGCCCCGTTAACGGGCGCCTGCACCATACATGTAGGCGAACCATAAAATAACGGCAAACACCACGCCAAGGAGTCCCCATAAGAAAAATTTTTTCCTAGAATAGTCCATATCCACCGCCCCGCTTCTGCATGTAGATTGCCCAACAAACGGAGGTAAGACACATGGCTAAAGACAGAAAACCACGGGTACAGACGGTCAACCCGACGGTTCGCGCTCGAATTAAAAAAGAAAGCACGTCACTGCATCTATCCGAAAACGCATATTTAGACCTTATTACCCAATTAGCCGAGGCGATCCGTACGACCAGCATGCCGGATGGTGTAAAAGATCCGCAGATCCTGCAAGCAGTGGTGAAAAACCCATTTTTGCTACAGATGATCGCTACGCTGGCTGGTACGATTTGGTCGAACGTAAAAACTTACTTCGACACGGATCTATCTGATGAAATATCGCTGCCGTCTTCGCCAAGCCCAGCGGCACCTCCTCGCCCAGATCCACCTACGGTTCAACCAAGACCACTACCTCAAATCGTGATGATCGATCCCATGACTGGGAGGCGCATAGTGATGCCTGCGCCGGGATCACGCTCACCACTCTAGCCCCATCAGCTTTCATCATTCGGCTACGGGTGGATTGAGTTGCATCCCGAGTCGGCGCAGACTGACAGACGTTGTCACTTGCACCTGCGCGTTTGCAAGTTGCTTGCGCCAGTTGAATTTTTCCATTTGGTTATACGTATGAAACTGGTTACGGGCGTACTCAAAAAAGTGAAATGGTTCTGCATCATATTTTTTAAACACAGTCTGGATGAGCCCGACTTCGTTACGCTTGATCTCACTCGCCAGCGCCCGCTCTAAAATTTGACGGTTCTTGTCGGAAGCGAAAGTTGCATTGGTCTGGTCTCCTAACAACTCCGCCTCAAAGGACTGATTAACACGAATCTGTGGATTTTTGGAAAGTCGCACGCTCACGCGAATAGGCTCTGCATACTTGACGCCTACGGAGACGTAATTTGGATTGCCAACCGGAGACTTCATGTTGATCACGATGCGACCGATCATTCCATTTAAAAGTTGCAAATATCTCGTCTGTTCTCCACTTAACACACCAACCATATGGTCCGACTTAAATAAAGCGGTGCCGATACATTCCACGGGGTTGCCACCAGCGCGATTCACTTGCCCGGGCACATAACTGATTTCATGTGGATCAAGGTGATTCACGCTACCAGAAGACTTTTTGCTTTCTCTTCCAACCTGTTTATTATAGGATAAGATGGGGACAACAGGATCTCCACCTGGCACCTCGAGGCCATTTAATAACTGATGCATTTCCACACTGGTCGCATAACCCGTCCGTTGACTCGTTTCATGCAAATCCTCGATCACCCTTGTAGCAGACGTCTCAAGCACTGGCTGGTCTTTCAAGAACACGTCCGACATCGAGCCTTTTGTGACGAAAACGTAGAGTGTGCGCCGAAATTCACGATAGCGTACTAATGTATGCAAATACGGCAACAGTCCTGCTTTTGCCGCGCGATCGCTAAACATGACCGCTGACAGATGCGAGAGATTGATCGTGCGCTCGATACCCGTGTTCATCATGTTGAGCGCCTCATGAAGGCTTCGCCCACTCGCGCTTACGACAGGGGCGCCAGACAAAAAATCGCTTCCGCCGGCAGAGCCCCCAGACCCGCCGGCTGTGCCAGAGAGTTTGCTTGGCACAGCCACGCGCCCGATAACCGCAACGTGTGATTTGTCTAATTGGTCGATGCCAAGCGTGACCAAGAATGCTTGTTCCTCAAGTTCCGACCGGTCGAAGCACCCCGTGATCAAGACCTGCAATAACGCCACAGCAATCGCGTATCCAAACAGTCTACTCCTACGCAATCCCTCACCCTCTTTAGGCGTAATATTCCATTTTTGCGGGATTGATATGTATTAAGATAATATAACTTTGATAAGGGGGAAAACCGATGACTGACAAACTACAAAAACATTCTGATACGATCAGCGCGCGGATTGGTCAACATTTGCATGATGAGGAGTGGCCAAGACCAGAAGTTATGCCGATTTACCAGACGTCCGTCTTCACTTTCACCGATGTCGACGATGTGGTTGAGTATTATGAGCAAAAGCCACCCGGCCGCTACCTCTATTCGCGTAACGGCAATCCGAACGTCACCGCCGTCGAGCGAGCGATTGCAGATTTGGAGGGCGCACCAGCCGCGTCTGCATCCGCATCTGGGATGGGGGCTATCAGCAGCGCGATCATCGCAATATGCAAAACGGGCGACCATGTGCTCATGGCGCGCGAGATCTACGGTGGCACGCTGGTGCTTTTGCGCGGTGTCTTGGCGCGATATGGCGTGACACTATCACTGGTTGACGCAACGGACCTCGCTGCAGTACAGAGCGCACTCACAGACCATACGGCTTTAGTGATCGCAGAGAGCATCTCTAACCCGCTCCTTTCTGTCACAGACATCGCAGGTTTGGCCGAGGTCACGCATCAAGCAGGCGCAAAGTTACTGATCGACAACACATTCGCTACACCGCTCTCGATTCAACCACTTGCACTTGGCGCAGACCTAGTCGTGCACAGCGCCACAAAATACTTTGGTGGTCATAGCGACGTCAGCGGTGGGGTGGTATGTGGATCGCAGGAATTAATCGAGGGCGTTCGATCTGTGGTGGCTACAGTGGGGGCCAATCTCTCGCCATTTGATGCGTGGTTGATTGCAAGGAGTATAAAGACGCTTTCGCTGAGATTTCGCAGGCAATGCGACACGGCGCTACAGCTTGCACAGTGGCTTGAGGCTGAGCAACTTGTCCGCGAGGTGTTTTATCCAGGCCTCGAGCAACACCCGCACTATAGCCTTGCGAAGGCGAGTCTTAACTCATTATTTGGCGCCATCATATCAATTCGATTGAGAGATGACCTAGCAACTGTCAATCGGTTTATGCGCGCCTTGCCATCTATACCGTTTGCTCCATCGCTCGCCAGTGTCGTCACCACGCTGTCACATCCTTGGACAACCTCGCACAGAGGTTTCACCGAAGAAGAGCGACTCGCTTTTGGCATCACTCCGGGGCTGATCCGCCTTTCAATAGGGACAGAACACGTAGAAGATTTAAAAAATGAACTAGGAATTGCACTTACCGCCTGTTTAGAGGTTGACAACTAGATTTTTTTCGTGCGGATTGTGATATACTTTTTATGTCACACTTACTACATATGAAAGAGGGGATCTCCCATGGCATTTCAAACACCTGCTCTCCCGTATGCAGCAGACGCACTTGAGCCACACATTGACGCGAAGACGATGACTGTTCATCACGATGGTCACCATGTCGCTTATACGAACAATCTGAATGCAGCACTAGAGCAACATCCTGATTGGCAAAACAAGAGCATCGAAGACATCTTGACGCACATAGGCGATGTGCCGGAAGGGATCCGTACAGCGGTCCGCAACAACGGCGGCGGTTTCTATAACCACAGCCTGTTCTGGAACCTGATGAGCCCGCAAGGCGGCGGTGAACCGACTGGTGCTTTGGCAGATGCGATCAATCAAGCGTTTGGAAGCTTCGCGAAATTTAAAGAAGAGTTCAGCAAGGCTGCAACGACCCGATTTGGCAGCGGTTGGGCATGGCTGGTGGTTGACAAAGCTGGCAAACTCTCAGTTATCAGCACCGCCAACCAAGACAGCCCGCTCATGGACGGTCTAAAGCCGATTTTGGGGTTGGATGTGTGGGAGCACGCCTACTATCTAAAGTACCAAAACAAGCGTGGCGATTATATCTCCGCGTTTTGGAACGTCGTCAACTGGCCACAAGTGGTCAAAAACTTCGACCAAGCTAAGTAAACTGCTGCAATCACAGCAGAAGTCTCTCGCGCAGGGCACGGGAGACTTCTGCTTTATTTATCACCTTTATTGGGTGAACGATAGGCATCCGTAATCGTATCGTCTGTGAGCTGCCTTTTTCTTGCCCGATCCACGATATTCAAGAGCGCCCGATAATCTTCGCTGATAACTTGGTGCTCTTCTGACAAATGTCTTAGTTGTCCAATCAGCTCAGTCTTATCTCGTCTTAACCGTTCAACCTCAATGCGAGCGATATCCCAGTCGCGTTCTAAAACTTTGACCCGTGCCTGCAAGACTTGGAAGTCATGGCGATACTGGCGCAAAAAACGAAACACCGTATTCCATGTAACGCTCTCTGTCGACGCGTCTACGGAGACGACTCCTTCGACTGCGAGATCGTCTTTTGACGAATCCCGATGCTCTTTGCGCTCGAGTTTGGCCATATTGATAGCCGCCAAGAACTGCTTACGGACGCACGCATTCCACCGATAACCACAGGCAGCCGGCGTCCGCTTTAACACTTGCGCACCTTCCTCAAACGCAGCCAGTTGCGTACTGCCTTCCCGGATGTGGCGCAGGATGATGTCAGCCAGCTTCGCATCGTCCTCTGCGGTCCATGCGTCCTGTCTCATCGTCTTCATCCGTGTGCATACCTCCTGCACAAACGCGGTCCTTAGCATATGTATATGCGCCATGACAGAGGTAAACACACATTTTTATAGACTTGCTTCGTAATTTTAAAACACTTTTACATTCTTGCGCGCAGTGTACCTTGCCGACGCAACAATCTTATAACCATTCTGGCCGTGGCCCACGTGCGACTTCTTCTAACCTTTTGAATGGCCCATACGGCCGCCCATAATTGACTGCCGACCCGAGTCATTCTCCACAATATCCGTAATGTTCGCATCCCGTTACCTCCAAACACAAACGCCATCGTGGCGCTAGGTTCCACGTGTTTGTATTGTGAAGAAACGAACCGAAATTTATCCACCCAATTACAGGATGTGAAACTTGAAAAGGCCAAGTAACAAAAATAGGACGCCCACTACGATGAGGACTACAGCCAATCGCTTATAAACCATCACTTCTCTCCTTTTCGCTGAGCAATAGATATCAGAAATCGGTCGCCAAGCCCCCCAGGCAATACCAAATGCTTAAGCGCAGAGGCCATTTTTGTGTCTTCTTTCATACGTTCTGAAAGAAAATTGTGGATGTCAGGCAGAGACATGAAAAACGATCCTTGCCGAACGGGTGGCACCACATCATAGCCTAGCCTCTCCAATTCATCCGTAAGCATAGTAAAATTCACATCGTATGTCAGATCGCACTCCCCTGTCTGATCAAGGAATACGTCCAGCAATTGATGAGACCGGTAAGCTCGTAGCGTGCCTTGCGGGCGATCCGACGCGATAAGGTCCTCTGCAAATCCCCCATAGTCTACAAACGCAATATAAGCAGGCTGAATCGTTTCATGAACATGCCGCAAAAACTGTGGCAGCAAGACGCCGGCCTCCGCAATCACGTCGTCGTTTACCCCTTCTATCGGCGCATCCATGTCGTTTACAGGCCTAATATAGCGGTTGGCATACTCTAAGCAGGAACAATCTTGTGTTTGCTCAAAGTAAGTCACAAGCTTCTCACCTGCATATGGACCCACTGCAATTCCAGACCAGTCGGCATGAGTGGTCACCATCAGGCGCGACACTTCAGAATTTGTCACTCGAAGAATCTCGCAAGGGATTGCGTCTAATACCTCATTTCCCAGCACAAAAGCGCCTGGCAAGCGACTTCGCACCTCGTGCGGTAACTCTGTGACAGAGTGCACCACATAGACTTGTGCACGACCTTCAAGCTTTTGCAGTCTGTCTCTCGTTCGCGCTAACGCTGTCGGTGATTGGTCCAGACCAATATAGCAGACAGCTTGCGTAACAAGTGGATGCCTCAAAAGCCCCTCAACCAGTGACTCAGCAAGGTGCCCATCGCCGATGCCGAACTCCACCACTGTAATGTCTGACGCTCTATATTCTGGTCTCTGGGCAATAAAATGCGCCCAGAGATCGCCATACAGTGGCGACACCTGGGTGCTCGTGTAAAAGTCGCCAACGCGCCCAAACCGTGAGCGGTCGACCATATAGTATCCATTCGGACCGTAGAGCGCTTCTTGCATGTACGTCAAGAAAGTTACTGGGAAATTCATGGGTACAAAATCTGATCGATCAACCCATAATCTTTAGCCTCACCTGCCGACATGAAGTTATCACGATCGGTGTCCTTCTCAACTTGCTCAATCGACTTTCCTGTGGTTGCGGAAATGATGCGGTTGAGGCGATCTCTCGTCTTCAAGATATGTTCTGCGGCAATCTGTAAGTCGCTCGCTTGCCCTTGGCGTCCGCCTAATGGCTGGTGAATCATGATCTCACTATTGGGAAGTGCGCTGCGCTTGCCTTTCGTTCCCGCTGTCAGCAACAACGCGCCCATAGACGCCGCCAGTCCGACACAGATGGTCGCCACGTCCGGTTTGATGATGTGCATCGTATCGTAAATAGCAAAACCAGCAGACACCGAACCGCCCGGGCTATTTATGTACATAAAAATATCCTTTTCTGCATCTTCTGACGCAAGAAACAGCAGTTGCGCAACAACGGCGTTGGCCACATCATCATCGATCTCTGAACCCAAAAATATGATGCGATCCTTCAACAGGCGTGAATAAATATCATACGCACGCTCACCGCGACTCGTTTGCTCAATGACTGTCGGCACAATTGACATCTCTCATCCTCCTTTATGCCAAGCTGCATCATATCTGGTCAGATCGACCAGTTATGATGCCATATATTACCGGAAACGAATCCCGAACTTTCCACGGTCCGTCTTATATAATTGAACTTCCTCAGGCGCCTGTCTGCCATATACCCGCTTATCGCCTTCCACCCACATCGCGGCGCAGTACGCCTCAAACTTACTCTGATACAATCCAGCCCAGTAGACCCATGTTGGCCGAATCAACCTGTTCACCTCCGCATCACCCGATGCGCTTAGTGTAGTTCGGCTGCATTCGTCCTAAACGCGTAAAATTTGGGCAGTATCAGATCCAAACCCTTTGACCGCCTAGTGCCACAACGTTCTCATCACCGATGACATGCCGTGCGATCGTCAAGGCTTCCCAATTCCGGCCATGATACGAAGCGATCATGCGCTCCAACAGTTTGACCTTAAATCCTTCGTCCAAAAGGCGGTACATGGTAGCCATAATCGTCATCTCAGCATCTACGCCACCAAGATGAACCTCTTGGATCCCGGCTTCTTTCAGAAGTTTTTCGGACTCTTCGTTATATGCACTATAGGTAGACTTATTCACAACTTTTGCTTTCGGGTGTTCTATCAACAGCGTATCATCGTTCTGATTATCCGAATGCACCCAACGAGTAGTGATCACGAGGTCATAATCATCACTGTGTTCATCCAAATAACGCTGCGATACAGACGCTATGTAATCCAGCGTATTACCAAGAAAATCGTCCTGTACGTCCGCCAAAATCAGCGCTTTTTTTGCCATCGGAACGTCTCACCTTTCGCCTGCTTGGTCATAATACATGGTAGCATTTCCCCGTGACAGTGTAAACATGGCGCGAACCGACTGTCACGTAATGTTAACACAAATAAATTCGTTCAAACTGGGGTTGTCGATCTCAATAAAAATCGTATGATATAGTAATATTAATGATTTTGCATAAACACGATCCTCTAAAAGGGGGCCTATGTCGATGATCACAGAAGCTGAAGTTAACGACCTCCGGATCAAGGCTCTGCCACCTGGCGGTACCCGCGTGGTCGAGATTATCAATCGTCATCGGGACCGTGTAGCGGTGACATCAGTCGCCTTAGAGAATGTTCCGCTCGTCATCGTCGCCAGACATGGCATGATTGCGCGCCTGCCGGTGAATGGTACTATGCAAAAGCTATCGCAAGGCGCGGAAATCGCCGAGGCTTTGAGTCGATTCTTCAGTGGCCACGAGATGCTTTATCTCTATGTGAATTTGCCAGCGATTCCAGTTCCTGAGTATGTAAAGGCGCTGATTCTTGAGGTTTCAGAAAAGATGAGACTTCGCGACAGCATCTGTGAAAAAATCGATGACGCGCTCATTCGTGGGGATCGGGCAGCTTTCCGTTACTATACGGATGAATTGCGCCGCATGAACGAGATTTCGCATAAGGAGTAAACAAGTGAACGAATTCGATATCATGTACGATGAATTAGAAGACACACACACGCGGTTTGTAGGGTTTGTCGGGCAGCGTTCCCGATTTGATTTAGCGATCACGGAAACAAATCATTTCTATGGAAAGAAGCTGGTATACTGCTTGCAGTCTGGTCGCTCAGCCATTCTTACTGTAGAAGAAGTAGACGACTTCCAGTATGTCGCTACTGCTTTTCAAGTTTCGGAGGAGGAAGCCCAGGAATTAGCGGATTTTCTGGCCTCAAACCTGTAAGCCTCGAACCAATCTACGATAGCACTTGATCCTGAAGGTCAGCCCACGCCACTTTCGCGCATGCGATCGTCAGGATCAAGTGCAACGTATAGACGCCTATTCCAGCACATCAATGATCCCTTGGTATCGCTCGGTAAAAGCAGACGACACCATCTGATGCTCCTGCGGATCCTCTACCGCCTCAAGCGAAACCAGTTCTCCTTCTCCCATCACCCTGAGAAAGTACAATGTTTGTTCATCCGAATCACGATCATAATAAGCACCGTACATGTCATCACCTACAGGAAAATACGCACCTAAGGCCAACTTGACGGAGCCTTCACCCTCCTGACTCAATTCAACAAAAAAGATCCGGTCAACCTTGTCTCGAACTTGATCTTCGTAAAGATTGCCAGGATAATCAAGCTGAAGCTCTTCGCCTGAAGCCTCAGTGACTAAGAACAGCAATCGCTGATCTTCCCGCAAAAAACGTACGAGCAATAGGTGGGTATCCTCGAAAAAGAATGCAAAGTGCTCTGCGTGAGGAAACTTAAGCCTCGGGGTTACGCTCATACATTCACCTCCTCAACCATAAAAAAGGCAGCCTTACAAAGGCCGCCATACCCGATTAGATACTACTGCCAACGCTCCGTTTGCCGTTTTAGTGCCTTGTTGGTTGTTTCTTGTGTGATACTGCTGCAGACAAACAGCATACACAGCGCACCGAGCACCGCGGCGATTACTCCTACTGTCATCTTCAAATCCCCCTGCTATCTCCAACTTCCAGCTTATGATTCCATGTGTAGTATACCACACATCTTTTTCCGGTACACGATGTCTTTTCCTATCAGATTCGCTATAATGACTCATGTGACATGACCAATGGAAGGAAGAACTTAATTGGTAGACAGAAATCAAGTTCAACGCGAAGCCACAGAACTCGGGGCTATGCTTGCAAAGTACGAGGAAGTCATCGCCTATCGAGAAGCTGAGGCGGTATTATGGAAGCATCCTCGGGCGGCAGAGTTGATGAATACTCTACGAGCGATCGGCGAATCAGACGACCGTGACCTCGTGGACGAAGCACTGGATCAAGTGATGCAAGAGTGGCGTGCAATCCCGGAAGCGGAGGCATTTCTCACCGCTCAAGAGAAAGTACAAGCGTTACTCGAAACAGTGTCTCAAATTATCGCGCAAAGCATGATGGAACATGCTGGTCTTAAAAAAGAACCTGCCGATGTCTGATCTTTAATTTGACCCTGCAATTTCAGGCATGCTATGATGGTCGCGTATCGATTCGGCGATTTAAATAGAAGAAAGAAGGCGATTATCCATGGCACATGATGATCACGAGCACAAGCACGATCATGACCACGATCATGACCATAACCACGAACATGATGAGGACTTTGAGGAAGATGAGATCGTCATCCTCGAAGATGAGGATGGAAATGAACATGAATTTGTCATCGCGGAAACATTTGATGTCAATTCCCGCATGTACGCGGTGTTGATTTCCGCTGACGGTTCATCGGATGAAGGGTTTATCTTCAGAGTCGAGCAAAAAGAAGACGACGGCGAAAGCTATCTCGACTTCGTCGCAATCGAAGATGATCAAGAGTGGTCTGAAGTGGAAAAAGTGTATAACACCCTCTTTGACGAAGAGGACTCCGAGTAACCTCAGCCAAGCAATCCAAATGCGGGCTTTACTGCACTATAAAGATAGCGCCGAATCGTCGGCGCTATCTTTATAATATATATGGCGGAGTGAGAGGGATTCGAACCCTCGATACGCCTTTACAGCGTATACTCGCTTAGCAGGCGAGCGCCTTC
>JAKACY010000033.1 GCA_021821025.1 Bacillota bacterium
CACTTCCGACCATTTTAGTCACGGATAACCTGAACGTGCCTACTATGGTGTCCGCTGGAGCTCTTGTTCCGTTAAGGAAAATTGGTGCGGTAAGCACAAAGGGTTACCTCAAGGGACCTCTGTCTACCGTTACGTATCAAGGGAAATTATATGGATTGCCGCTTGGGAATAACGATCTGGCATTGTACTATAACAAAACGATGCTGAAGAAGGCGCACATCGCACCTCCGAGAACTTGGACCCAGTTGTTGATCGACGCCAAGAAGTTGAGCCGCGGTTCAGTCTATGGTATTGCTTTTTCCGCTCCAAGCAACGAGCAAGCGACGTGGCAGTTTGCACCTTTCCTGTGGAGCAAAGGTGGCAGTTATCAGCATTTTAACTCTGCAAATGCAGTGGCTGCACTATCCTTGTGGGCCAAATTGGTCAGTGAGGGCGGTGCTTCAAAGTCTGTAGTTAACTTCGGTCAGACTGACGTTTACAACGAATTTGCTGGTGGACGTGCTGCCATGATGGAAATGGGTCCATGGATGATTCCTCCATTGAAATCTACTCATATTCAATATGGTGTAGTTCCACTGCCAACGCCAAAAGTAGGTCAAACGCCAATTAGCCCAATTGGTGGGGAGGCATGGACCGTGACGTCAGACGGAAACCGGGCACAGCAGCAGGCTGCGCTGACGTTTATAAAATGGGTACAACAACCACGTATTCTGGTGAATTTCGATGAGAAGTTCGGGTATATTCCAGCTTACTTACCAGCCTACACACAATTTGTGAAGCAAAACCCGGGTTTTGCAGTTTTTGCAAAGCAATTGAAATCGGCGCAGGCTTTGTACACCGGCCTGAAAGATCAGCTTCCAGCCGTTTCGAACGCGGTATCCACAGCTATTCAACAGGTTTTGACGGGGACTGCTACTCCGAAGACAGCAGCATCCTCGGCTGCTTCCACCATCGCACCTCTGATTAAGTAATCATTAACAACCAGGTTCGGGTACCATCAAGCACTCCGAACCTGGTACATTTCTCGAAACAAGGGGGTGGCCATGTGTCACAAAACAATCTGACTTCAGTGGTCGTTGGTAATCGCGCCAGTATTTCAAAGCCTCGGCTCGGACTTGCCCGTAAACGAGCCATCATTCGATTTTTGTTTATTTTGCCCACGTTGATTTTTCTAGCTGCGATGTTTGTGTTTCCGATTATATATAACATGATTATGAGCTTGGAGAATTATACTACGATCTCCATTGCGACAGGAAATGCACCCTTCGTCGGCTTGCAGAACTACATTCAACTGTTTCAAATGCCTTTGATGAGTCAAGCAACCTGGAACACACTTGAATTTGTTATCGGATCAATCCTCTTCCAGGTAATTATTGGCATGGCCATGGCACTATTTTTCAAACGCGACTTTCCGTTCAGCACATTTCTAAGAACATTGATCTTGTTGCCATGGCTTCTCCCTTTAATTGTCACGGGTACTATTTTTAAATGGATATTTGATCAATCGCACGGTGTACTGAACTATATTCTAATGCAGTTGCACATCATCCACGCTCCGATTGGATGGCTCATTTCACCAAACATGGCGTTAATATCTGTCATCATCACGAACATATGGGTAGGAATCCCGTTTGACATGGTGTTGTTTCATAGCGGGCTTCAGCAAATCCCGGATGAATTATATGAGGCGTCCTCTCTAGATGGCGCAAACCGGTGGCAGCAGTTTATACATGTTACCATTCCGCTCTTAAGACCAGTACTGGCTATCGTCTTAATGTTGGCGCTGATCTACACCCTGAAGGTCTTCGACATCATTCAGGTGATGACTGGCGGTGGACCAGCGAATACTTCACAGATCCTTTCTACTTGGTCATACACTCTATCGTTTCAGGACATGTCCTTTGGTCAAGGTGCTGCTGTTGGCAATATTATGATTGTCATATCACTATTTTTTTCGTATTTCTATCTTCGCTTTACAAAGGAATCTTAAGAGAACAAACCAGGCTGGAAAGGGGATAGCCGGAAGTGCCACGACAGGGTTTACGACGTTCACATCTAACAATTATTGGAGCCCTTATCGTATGTGTAATGTTATTTCCAGTATACTGGACCGTCACGTCATCGTTAGAGACGAATACACAGATTTTTGCGACCCATCCGTATCTGATTACACCGCAGTTCGATTGGCAAACGTACAGAATTGCACTTCAAACACAATTACCACATCTCGTCAGCAGTCTCATTATCGCGACTGGAACTACGGTGCTGTGCGTGTTGGTTGCCACGCCCGCCGCGTATGCCATCAGTCACCTGCAATTTAAAAAGGTTACTTGGTTGATTGTCGCGCTGTTAATTTCACAAATGATTCCTAGCGTCTCCTTGGATAACGCCCTGTTCATCATTTTCAATAAGATTGGACTACTGAATAACTATTTCGGGTTGATGTTGACCGATTGTACGTTTTCGATTCCGTTTAATATTCTCATCCTTCGGGCGTTTATGCAGTCTATTCCGAAAGATATTCTAGAGGCGGCCTACGTGGACGGCGCGGGTGATCTGCGTACGTTTATACAAATCATCCTCCCGGTAAGCAAGTCGGTTTTGATTACAGCAGGTTTATTCGCCTTCTTGTTTGCTTGGGGTGACTTTCTCTTCTCTGTCACCATGATTACCCAAAATAGCTTTCAACCCATCACGGTGAGTATCTATGGATACATTAGCCAGTACAGTCAGTCATGGAATCAAATGATGGCGTCTGCCGTATTGGCTTCCATACCCGCCGCGGTACTGCTCATTTTGTCTCAGCGATATATTACGGCGGGGATGACAAGCGGGTCGGTCAAAGGATAAATGTCTAGCAATTTTGTAGATGATTTTGGAGGCGAAAGAACTTTGAGTATTCAAACTGCAGGAAGCAGATCGCGGGTTATTGATATCACGTTTGATGACACATTCTGGGCACCAAGAATTGAAATAAATCGGCAGCGGACCATTCCCGGCATCTACGAACTTTGCAAGGTGACTGGGCGGATTGATGCGCTTAAACTAGACTGGGAACCTGGAAAGGAGCCAAAGCCGCACGTATTCTGGGATTCGGACGTAGCGAAATGGATTGAGGCCGCTAGTTATAGCATCGCTGCGCATCCAGACGAAGACCTGAAAGCACGCGTAAACGAGTTGGTTCAACTTGTGATCAGTGTTCAACAGCCAGACGGATACCTTAATTCCTACTTTACCTCGGTCGATCTCGCTGGTCGCTGGACGGATCTGCGCGACAGCCACGAGTTGTACTGTGCCGGCCATATGATGGAGGCTGCCGTTGCACACTATGAAGCGACGGGAGAGGCCTCTTTGCTGGATGCGATGTGTCGATATGCGGACTACATTTATGACACTTTTGGCACTGCGCCTGGTAAGAAACGTGGCTATCCTGGCCACGAAGAGATAGAATTGGCCTTGGTGAAACTGTATCGTGCAACCGGTAACAGCAAATACCTGGAACTCAGCAAGTATTTTGTGGACGAGCGCGGTAATCAACCACACTATTTTGATCACGAACGCGAGAATCGGGGCGGTACACCGTCTTACTTTGAATGGTATTATAATGAGCCGGGGCGAACCTACTCGCATGAATACAACCAATCACACAAGCCTGTTCGGGAACAGGATCAGGTGGTGGGTCATGCGGTTCGTGCGATGTATCTCTACAGCGCCATGGCTGATCTTGCCCAGGAATATCAAGATGAAGGACTGGCTGCAGCCTGCAAGAGACTGTGGAACCATTTGACCGAGGGGCTCCTTTATATCACTGGTGGGATTGGATCTACGGATAGGAATGAGGGATTTACACAGGAATACGATCTTCCGAACGAACATGCGTACTGTGAGACTTGCGCGTCCATTGGATTGTTCTTCTGGGGGCATCGGATGTTAAAAGTAGACTTCGACGGACGTTACGCAGATACGATGGAACAGGTGCTTTACAATTTGATTGCCTCTGGTGTGGGGTTGGACGGAACAAAGTTCTTTTACGATAATCCACTCCAGAGTCAGGGCATGCACCACCGACAAACGTGGTTCGATGTGTCCTGCTGTCCGCCAAACGCGAGCCGACTTCTCGCTTCTCTCGGTAAGTACGTGTATTCAGAGCAGGACAACGGTATCGACGTTCATCTTTACATCCAAAACACGGCCCGATTGCAGATTGGTGGTCAGATCGTTAAACTACGTCAAAAAACCGATTATCCGTACGATGGGAACGTTATGATTGAGATCGATCCGACGCAGCCGGCCACATTTGCAATTCGTCTTCGGATTCCAGGATGGTGTCGTAATGCCCACTTGGTGATCAACGGCGAGGAACAGAGTGTTGAGGCGGTCCATGGATACGTGACCGCTACTCGTGAGTGGCGTGGTGGTGATGTGATTGTATTATCTCTCGACATGCCTGTAGAACGTGTGCACGCGCACCCCAATGTGCGAATGGATCGGGGTAGGATCGCAATACAGCGAGGGCCAGTAGTATATTGCGTCGAGGAAATAGATAACGGTAGCGACTTGGACGCTATCGTGATTCCAGATGACGCGGTACTATCGCCGGTGAGTGACTCTCAAACGATTCATAGTGACGTAACCGTTATTGAAGGCACGGTAGCAAGACTTGATCCCAACTTGGGATCCCAGTTGTATCGATTCTCGACCGCCCCATATGTTCCATTCATATTGAGGGCAATTCCCTACTTTCTGTGGGATAACCGGGAGGGTGCTGGAGAAATGATGGTCTGGCTGCGGCGAATATAATCTAAGAACACGGTCGCTAATTACGCAACCTCTGCACCGTCCGTTCCTGTCGGGGTACAACTATGTGGCGTCATACGGATATCAAAACCAGTACCTGGAAAATAGCCTCTGGGATGTGGCAAATTCACTTAGTGCAAGACGGGGTCCATTTAAATTCTGATTGGTCCTACAATCTCGTAAAATTGTCCCCCATCTCCCCCTCTGGTGAGGGGGATTTTTATTGTGCGCTGTTTTAGCTACGCCAAAATGTCCGAATGCTGACTGGACTTCTGTCAAGATGTTCGGCAGAGCCGGCTTCGATCTTCTGCGAGCCCGCGTACTTCATCACGCCTGATGGGTCAGGCTGTCGAAAGACGTCGACGGCAACACATCCCCCTGACAGAGTTCACCAAAAGATCGCAAGAGCCAATTCATCCTTGACAAAAACAGAGGTGGCACTTTCATATTATGTCACCCAGTGCGCCCACTGAATTTACACCAATTATACGGACTCAACTTGCCGGCTCTCAATTTTCGGATAGCGTTTTACACTGAGTTGCCATTGAAGATGTGAAAATCACTAACTATAAGATTATTGACCGATGCAAGTTTATGAATATAATGATAAATGTAACTAGTTTATCGGTTTCGTTAACTTTTCTAAGTGACTGTTCTGGAAGAGGGGTGAGTGGCTGGTTGTGGAGAGTAGGGTAAATCATCTCTTACTCTGAAACATTTGAGACTATTAACTTTCCGAAAGCGGATTCATGCTTTGAGGCAATATTCGTAAAAGGATACTGCAGATGGCGTTTGCATCATGAATTTGTCCAAAATTCATCTACATATTGAGGGGGGTTCTACTTGAAACACAAATCACCATGGTTTGTACAAAAAGCGAGTTTGGTCGGTGCGGCTGTTGTTAGTATGGCAGCACTTATTCCCATGTCAGCTTATGCCAAAGCAGTTTCACAACCTGTTGCATTGAATGTCTTTGTGGGCTATAACGCATCTAATCCGAAAGCTCAAGCGAATCTATATAATAACGTGTTGATTCCGGAATTTGAGCGGGCGCACCCTAATGTTAAAGTGACTTGGTCCTACTACTCTTCGGCGTCTCAGGAAAACACGACCCTGCAGACCGCAGTTGCAACGCATCAAGGGCCAGACATTTTTGAATTAGGTACGACGTTTGTCCCGACTGCTTATGCGACGAAATCGTTTCATGTACTGAGCGCAAAAGACTGGGTCACTGTGGGTGGTATGAAGAGATTTTTCAATCCGCAACTAAGATTATCAGGACCGAATCCAAGCCATTACATCGGTGTACCTGAATACATGTTGCCATTCGCTATGGTTTATAACACGAAGCTATTTAGGCAGGCTGGTATTAAAACCCCGCCAGCTACATGGGCCGAATTTGTGTCTGATGCGCAGAAGATGACAGACCCAAGCCGTGGGCAGTGGGGCACTGTGATCGACCCTGCTGATTCTTTTGATCCATGGAAGATTGTTTGGGCCTATTCGAAACAGCTGGGATCAGATTTTATCAGTCCAAATTTGAAAAAAGTGACGCTTAACGCCCCACAGGTGGTAAAAGCGATGAATTTTTGGTTTGACTGGCTGATCAAGTACAAGATTGTCTCTTCCAATGACTTGACCTATAAATCTACAGACGCTATGCAACAGTTTGAAAACGGTCACATTGGTATGTGGGTATTTCAGGGCCCGACTATGATACCGTCGTTGAACAACTCAGCGGTCAAAGGGGAATATGCTTTTGCGCCACTGCCCACGATTCCGATGGGGATGAAGTCAAGACCGAAAGGAGGTCAACCTACGCAGACGATCGTGTCAGGGCAGGATTTGGCTATCCCCACGTATGTCACTGGCGCCAAGTACGAAGCTGCGCTGCAGTGGATCAATTTCGTGACACAGCCTAATCAGCAAAGAGAGTTTTTTGATGCGTATGGATACCTTCCGATCAACCCGGCGGCTTACACGCACGATGCTGTACTGAATACACCTATGATTCGCGCATTCGTCGCTGCTGAAATGCACGCGACACCAACGCCGTTTACGGGGGCATGGGGTAATCTTGAGACTATATTTGCAGGTGTTACCAACAAGGTGGCCGATGAACTTGCGACCAACACGTATCATGCGGGCGATATCGCAAGCCTGCTTCAGGCAGCCAACGTGCAGGTGCAACAATCATTGCAGCAGTAATAGGTGAAACCAAGGTGAGGGAGACCTCGGATCTCTCTCACCTGCAGCTGTGATTCCGCTTGAAGGACGCGATAAAATGGAGAACGACTTGATTGTCGAGGGGCAGGTTCGAAGATTCTCCCTCGGTCAGGTGCTGAGGAAACGACAGAGACCTCCTTACTGGATGATCGTCCCAGCAGTGTTTTTACTACTTGTGATTGTAGTGGTGCCGTTTTTCATCAGCATTTACACCAGTTTTACGCAGTTGGATCAGTACACGATTGGAAACTGGATGAAGGCACCGTTCGTGGGATTTCGGAACTATATCTATGCCTTCACGCAAGGAAGCGCCCTTGGCGCATCGGCGTTGCAAAGTCTGTGGGTCAGCGTATCATTTTCGGTATTGACAACCGTGTTCATTACGCCGATCGGCATCATCGCTGCTTTGCTCGTCAATACCTCGTTTCGTGGACGGGCGTTCGTCAGAGCACTTTTCCTCATTCCTTACGTATTGCCGGTCTTCGTAAACGCCATAACGTGGAGAATGCTCTTTATGAATGGCTGGGGTCTCGTGGATCTGATACTTTCAGCTTTACATTTGGGCAGCATCAATACGTTTTGGCTGATCGGACCCAATAGTTTTTGGGCGATGGTGATAGCAGACGTGTGGTCGTCCTGGCCATTCATCTACCTCATGGTTCTTGCTGGACTGCAAGGTATTTCGGGTGATCTCTATGAATCCGCTTATATGGACGGTGCGACGGTCGTTCGAAGCTTCTTCTCTATCACATTGCCGATGCTGCGACCGATTTTAGGTCTGGCATTGCTCTTATCTACGTTGAGTCACTTTAACAACTTCACTCTGCCTTTTATTATGTTTGGGACGCCTCCGTCACCACAAGCCGATGTGCTCCCCCTCAATGTCTATGTGACGTCGTTTCAGACGTTTAATTTCGGCCTGGGTGCAGCCATGTCGCTGATTACTCTGATCTTAATGATGATCCCAGCATTCTTTTATATTCGCATGCTGCGACTCGGGAACGAAACGGCATGAGCGGCAGTTTAACGGTTCAAAGGCGGCGTTGGAACCGCGTGCGCTTCGTCGGAATTGTGATCTTTGCACTATTTATTTCGGTGCCAATGGCCTACGTCGTCCTCGTGTCGTTGACGCCTGACACGGAAGTTGGTGGGGGTTCTATTTGGCCCAGTCATATTGCATGGAATAACTACGTATCCATGTGGGTCACGGTTCCTTTGGCGCAGGATATTTTCAATAGTATCATTATTTCCGGATGTACTGCACTGTTAGCGGCGATTGTCGCATTGTTATCATCTTATGTTGTATCTCGTTTTCGTTTTAGGGGCCGTAAAACGTTTATGCTTTCGCTTATCACCATGCAGACGATCCCGCAGGTGATGCTGCTTCTTCCACTTTTCGTCGTGTTGGTGATTATTCAAAACACGCTTGGTGTACGCCTGATCGGCCAATATGGCACGGTGATCGTCACATATCTCACATTTGCACTACCATTTGCATCTTGGCTCCTTCTCTCTTACATGGCGAGTATTCCAATTGAGTTGGAAGAAGCAGGCCAAATCGATGGGTGCACTCGGTTTCAAGTATTGATGAAAATTGTTCTACCGTTGATTTTGCCGGGGATGGTCGTGACCTTCGTATTCTCTTTTCTTCTTGGGTGGAGTGATGTGCTTTTTGCAAGCGTATTAACGAATAGTGCCTCGCAAACAGTGGCGGTCGGGCTACAAACCTACATCTCTACTGGAGAATCGGGAGGAACCGTGTTCTGGGGGCAACTCATGGCGGCCAGTTTGACCAGTGGTGTTCCTGTGGTGATCATCTTTATGTTCTTCCAACGATATATTATCGGTGGATTGGCAAACGGTGCAGTAAAGGGATAGATGGTTATGAATCATGGTGATCAGAATCTAGCTTAATAGAAAGGGACTGCATCGATGAAAATTGCCTATTCCAATCTAGCGTGCCCAGAATGGTCGATGGATGAAGTCTTTACGCATGCTGCCAAGGTGGGATTTGACGGTGTTGAGATCCGGTTGCTTGACGGTAATGTTATTCCATATACGATTGATGCTGGCCTTCGCCAGCAAACCATGAAGCTAGCCAGTGATTGCGGCGTCAACGAGATTTGCCACTCCTGACGTTTTCGAGCGAGAGATAATGTCGATGAACTCTTGCAGTATATGGAACTGGCTGCTGAGATGGAAGTGCCGATGGTCCGAACGTTTGGTGGTGGATTTAAACAGGGCGCTGCAAGTGAGATAGAAGCCGTAGAATATGTGGCTGAGTTACTCGCCAAAGTTTCATCGCAAGCAAGGCAACTTGGCGTATCAGTGTTGCTCGAGACGCATGATGAGTTTTCCCACTCCGCGATGGTTCGGGATGTTCTGGGGTTAATTTCCATTCCGGAAGTTGGATCATTGTGGGACGTACATCACCCTTATCGCATGGGCGAGAGCGTAGAAGAAACGTATCTCAACTTAGCGCCTAGCTTGCAACACGTTCATTTGAAAGATGCGCTTCGTAACGGTGGCGATTGACAGCTTGTAGTATTTGGCGAAGGTGAAGTGCCAGTTTATGATGTCGTTCGCAAGCTTTGCCGTGAAGGGTATGATCGCTACTTGTGTGTGGAATGGGAACGTAAATGGCACGCGGAGATTGAATAGGCGAAGACGTCGCTGCCGAAACACAGGGCGATATTGAAAGACTACTTGGCGAGGGTATGATGTACCTTTAGTGTATGAATGACTTTTAAAGGAGAGATCGGTGATGAGCATCGACCGTAAAGTAAGAGTCGGTTTGGTTGGGCTGGGGAATATCGGGAACACACATATTGCGAATCTAACCACAATGGATAATGTGGATCTTGTTGGAGTGTGCGACATTGATAAGGATAAGGCTGACCGGTTTGCCGCGAAACACGGCACAAAGGCCTATTATAGTTATCATGACCTGCTTCGGGACGCAGGGCTTGAAGCGATCATCGTGGCGGTGCCTCACTATGACCACGTGCCCATCACGATCGACGCGTTAGAGCGAGGTATTCATGTCCTGTGTGAGAAACCGCTTACCGTTCATGTCAATGACGCCAACAAAATGATTGACGCCTATGAGACGGCCATTGCCAAGAATCCTAAATTGCTGTTCGGGATCATGTTTCAGGAACGCACGTATCCATTTTATCTGAAACTAAAAGACATCGTGACACATGGTGAACTCGGTCGTTTGACGCGCGTTACATGGATCAATACCAGTTGGTTTCGTACGCAGGCTTACTATGACAGTGGTTCGTGGCGCGCGACATGGGCTGGGGAGGGCGGCGGCATTTTGACGAACCAGTGTCCGCATAACCTTGATATGTATCAGTGGTTGTTTGGCTTGCCGAAGCGGATCACGGGTCATGCGCACATTGGAAAATACCACAATATCGAAGTGGAGGATGAAGTGACCGCGTATTTTGAGCATGAAGATGGAATGGTGGGCCATTTTATTGTGACGACAGCAGAATCGCCTGGGACCAATCGCCTGGAAATCGCCGGAGAAAACGGAAAGTTGGTCTATGAGGACTCGAAAATCGTGTTTTACCGCAACCGCGAGTCCATGCTGAAGTTTTTGGCCGAGTCCAAACAGGGCTTTGCGCACGTGGAAAACTGGTACACAGAGATTCCTGTTCAGACGAATGTACCAGTGGGTCATAAGGTGGTTACAAATCGCTTTGTTGAGGCGATCTTGAATGGAACACAGGATCTCACGGCCCACGGTATAGAAGGTATTAACGGATTGATACTCGCAAACGGCATCATGCTATCATCGTTCACCCATCGCACAGTAGAGGTGCCATTTGATGCGGACGAATATGAGCATATTTTGCAGGACCTCAAACGCAATTCCAAGTTTACGAAGGCTACGGTTTGGGATGCACAAATTAATATGAATGAATCGTTCAACGTCTAAGCAATGGGGTCCTTGGTGATGAATAACTGTGAGAGTGGGTATGATGAGATTCCGGGAAAAGACGACCTTTTAAAGGGCTTGGCTTGCCAACCGCTTTTTCTATTGCCAAATCGAGTCTGGCGCACGTATTCGGGCGGCAAGATGATAGAGAAATGGCAAGGCGCGCCCGACAGCAGTGTGGGAGGAGAACCATTCACAAAAGGTGATGATCGGTTTCCTGAGGATTGGGTCGGGTCAGTGGTACGGGCGACGAACATTGGACGCGAGTATGTGACGGATGAGGGGCTCAGTAAGGTGCGACTGGAAGATGGCAGTGTCGTCACATTGCAGCAGGTCATTTGCTCTAACCCCGCCGCGTATCTGGGTCAGGCACATGTGGAGATGTTTGGCGTGACGACTGCGCTTTTAGTGAAAGTCCTAGATGCAGCGGAGCGACTTACGATTCAAGTTCATCCTGATCAGGAATTTGCGAAGATTCATTTTGACTCGCCATTTGGAAAAACTGAAGCCTGGTATGTCTTGGGGGCTAGGGATGGTACAGAAGAACCACCATCTGTTTTGTTAGGTTTTAAACCGGGTGTCACTCGTGAGATGTGGCGCACTTTATTTGAAAAGCAGGACGTACAGGGCATGATAAACGCGCTCCATCGCATTCCGGTTGAAGAGGGTCAGGTTTTTCTGATCGAAGCAGGAGCGCCGCATGCGATAGGCGAAGGCTGCTTTCTCATCGAGATTCAGGAGCCGACTGATTATACATTTCGCGTGGAAAAAATGACGCCGCGCGGCGAAGTGATTCCAGATCGTGCCTGCCATCAAGGTTTGGGGTTTGATTCGATATTTGAGAGTTTTCATTATGATACGTATTGCTATGAAGAAGTTTGCGAACGGTTCCTTTTAAAGCCAAGGGAAAAAGCAACCGATAGGGTTGTTACAAGGGGTGCATCTAGCAGTATTCCGGACCAAGATAAGGTTGAGAACTGTACGCATGAAGATGGGAAAAATGCATCGCATGATTGGATGCAGGGTGACACGGGAGACAAGCGGCGGGTTGACGGGGATAACAATAAGATATTTAACGGTCAACTGGTCACGCTGATAGACGAGCACGACACGCGCCGATTTGGTATGGAGCGCTTGACGGTGCACAAATCTGTCACGGTGCAGCGGGCTTCAGAGTTTGAACTCGCTATCATCGTTAAAGGAACCGGGGCGATCATGTGGGATACCGAATCAGCTGCGATCGCCCAGGGTCAGTCTATCTTTCTACCAGCATACCTGCCTAAGCTAACTTGGACTTGTGATAGCAGTGAGCCGATGACTGTGTTGCTGTGCCACCCACCGAAATCCATCATATAACACAGCATTGATATGCCCACCAGAGAAGGTTTGGGATGACATGAGGCAGTGGAACCAGAAGCCGACGATCGATCAGGTAGCCCGCTTGTGCGGTGTATCAAAGACAACGATTTCGCGGTATTTAAATGGCAAATTCGAGTTCATGTCGGACGAGACGCGTGATCGCATTGCCCATGTGATAGACGAGTTAGATTACCGTCCAAGTAACTTTGCCCGCAGCTTGAAATCGAAGAAAAGTGGGTTAATCGGGGTGGTGGTGGCTGACATCCAAAGCCCGTTTTCATCCATGTTGGTCAAAGGCATCAGCGATCTATGCAATAAGCTTGGATATCATATTATCATCTTCTATTCGGATGAAGATCCGGATAAAGAGCGCGACTACCTTGAATCTCTGATTGGCGACAGAATGGTTGAGGGGCTTATCATCAACACGACAGGGAATAATGATGATCTCTTAACGGAGCTTGGGGAGACCTGCCCGATTATCTTGGCTGAGCGTGCCATGCGAGTGCTGTCATTTGACACCGTAGCAAATGACAGCTACTCCATGACCAAAGAGGCGTTGTTGCACATGGATGAGGCCGGGTTTCAGACGATCGCATTTTTTACACAGCCAATTGGATGTAACAGTGTTCGGCGTGCCCGTCTAGAGGCGTATCGCGACTTTTGGCACGCGCGACGCACAGGTGAAGAGCGGGTCTTTGAACTCGAGTCACCAAGTGCAGATCGATGTCTAAGGTCATTTTTAGATCATCATAATGATCCGAATCCTGGAATTTTTACGGTCAATGGTGTAACGACCCTGGCTGTATTGAAAAGTACCAGCAGGCTTGGTTTAAAGATTCCTCAGGACTTTGGATTATGTGGATATGACGATTGGGAATGGGCCTCGCTGATCGGACCGGGCATTACGGCGATTGAACACCCGACTTACCAAGTTGGAGCGGAGGCCGCGAATCGACTCATTGCAAGGATTCGGGGTGCCACGGGAAAACCACGGTTGATCCAGATTCCATCGGTGCTTCATGTTCGAGGCTCCACGATCCTAAACGGATCGAGTCATTTAGGCAGATGATATGTTGAAAGATTTCATTCAACCATGCGTGGGAGGGTCAAGATGGCTATGGACTTGTATGGGCAATTCGTAGGCCTTTTGGGCGGGGGATTATCGCCTAGGGAGCCTGTCAGCGCAACGCGCCTGGAAACCACCGAACTACCTGCGTATCGTCGTGAACGAGTGATTTTGCAGGCTGGCAACAGGCTTATTCCACAATACATCTTATATCCGAAAGTTGATGGGCGGCTGCCTGCTATATTAGCGCATCATCAGCATGCCGGGGAGTATCATCTGGGAAAGAGCGAGGTGGTCGGGATCGCTGGAAACCCCAGTATGCGGTACGCCGCGCATTTAGCAGAACACGGGTATGTTGTAGCTGCTTGGGATGCACTTGGGTTCGAGGAGCGCAATAATCCGCTTTTTGGACGGTCATACGAGCATTTTTTAGCCGGCCAGGCTTTGGCTGAAGGCGCTTGTCTAGAACGGGAGTACATTCTAGACACGATGTACGTGACGGACTATTTGCTGACGCTGCCGGAGGTAAACCCTAAAGCGATTGGAACCATCGGTCACAGTTTGGGCGGGCAAAATGCTCTGTTCACACTTCTCGCTGACGAGCGGGTAACGGTAGGTGTGGCGAGCTGTGGGATCGGGACAGTTCGTTCATTTATAGAAGACAGCATTGTACATAACCCTGCGTGGTATTTGCCTGGGATATTGAAGATTGGTGATACGCCGGCGCTAGCCCCGCTATTGGCTGGCAAGTCCTTGTTCATCAGCCAGGGAGCGAGCGATGCGATTTTCCCGTTGCGAGGAGTTTTGGCATTTGCCGAAGCCGCAAAGATACACGCAAATGTCAAGCTGCATGTGTTTGAAGGTGGTCACAGTTTTCCACCGGAGGCACAGCGGATGGCGTGGGAGTTTTTTGATGAATATTTGTCGGCGCAAGTTTGAAAATGAGGCACCGTGTTCGTCACCTCACACCGTTGGCGTGTTGGGGGCTTCAGGGCCGCCAAGATTGGGAGTTTGATCGTGCGAAGTCCCCTGGTATCGAGTTGCAATTCAAGCAGGCTGACAATTCGCTTTTTCCACAAATTATACAAGCCATCGCTTCGGGTCACTAACGTTGCATAAAACTTGTCTAGACTTTTCAAGAAATAAGTTTTGAGTCGCCCTTATAAGAGACACAAGAATCAGACTTTTAGTCATAATGAACTGCCCACGGGTGCTGCGAGAGACACATGGAAATGGTCGGAGACCACGCAATTGTACGCAACCTCAGTGGCACCGTGCGACAACAAGCATATCAGCGATATTTTGTACAGTGATTGAATGTCTGCAAAACCAATTGTCGCCGTGTATACTGAGGGAAAGGATGCTAGGAGCGCGCAGAAAACCTAGCGTTGAGAGATCCGTGCACGGCGATTTTATGCAGATATATTGCATGATTATGCGAAGCGGGCGAGTCGGCTTACGCCGATTTTGGGCAGGAGAGCGACAGAGTGTGTCACCAGCCATGTTCGATATAGTAGTATATATCGGTTGCAGGAGTGTTGGCTGCTATGTTCTTACGTGAAGTACGATTTGTTGATTTACCCAATGACAGTAAATATCCCTTCAACTTGCCCGTTTTTCGTACTGTACACCATCTGAACGTGAACCGATTTCTTACTTTTTTCGTCGGAGAAAACGGAAGTGGAAAATCAACATTGCTTGAGGGGATTGCCATTCAAGCTGGATTTAGTCCTGAAGGCGGATCGAAAGGCAATCACTTCGTCACGGCGTCAACAGAATCGAGCCTATTTCAATACCTAAAATTGAGCTGGATGCCAAAGGTCACTGAGGGATTCTTTTTCCGAGCAGAGAGCTTTTTTAATTTCGCAAGTCATATTGATGCCGCTGCCGCTGGGTTCTGGAACAGATCAGCCAACGTTGGATTTTAAGATAAAAAATCGGATAATACGCAAGGTATCCTTCAGCCTTCCCTGCTAGACTCGTCTGCAGATAGCAAGAATGGAGGATCCCGAATGCCGAAAAAAATGGGAAAACGTTTGATGACGGTTTGCAGCTTGGCAGTGACTGCAGTATACGCAGCAGGATACATGTATACACTACCAGCAGCACAAGCTAATGCCAGTGGGGCATCACCACTTACCACCAGTTCCACCGCGTCCTCCAGCTCTGGGACACAGTCGAACAGCACGCAGACACCTGCTTCTTCTGGATCTGCTGCATCCAAACCATCGTCCCATCCGAGTTCTGGGAACAGCCACGCCGCGACGGCCAGATCTTCGACTCAACACAAACAATCACACACAAAAAAAACAGCCGCGCACGCAGCCAAATATAAAGATGGCACGTATGCCGGATTAGGCACAAACGCTTACGGCTCTGTGGGGGTCTCCGTCACCATTTCAAATGGAAAAATCGCGTCTGTAAACATCACGCAGTGCACGACTCATTACCCCCAATCAGTAATCGATCCACAACTGCCCCAAGAGGTCGTCTCCATGCAGACTTGGAAAATCTATGTGATCTCGGGCGCAACTGCAAGCACCTATGATTTTGCCGAAGCGGTATACCAGGCGCTTCAGAAAGCAAAAGTTTAAAGGATGAAAACACATGACCCAAGAGACGACATCGATGAACTCACAACCACAGCATGTAGCAGAATCACGGCTATTGATGGGAACACTCGTTTCCATCCAAGTAGTCGGGCGCACAACACGTGACGCGCTGTCTCATGCCATTGAGCGGGCTTTTGTGGCTATACAGTATGTAGAGGAAACATGCAGCCGGTTTAATCAAGACAGCGCGCTATGTGAGCTATGCCGCCATCCAGGAGAGCCCAGGCAGGTACCTGATGTTTTATTTCAACTGCTGCGAGTGGCGTTGGAAATGGCAGAAATTACAGATGGACTGTTTGATCCAACATTGGGCAAAATACTCGAATCATTCGGATTTAACCGTGATTACTTAACGGGTGAATCGGTTTCAAATGCACCTACGCTGTCAGAAGGGTCAATAAACGTAAGCTATCAAGACATTGAACTTGACGAGGAAAATAAAACGGTACTGTTGCGCAAACCAATGCTGTTAGATTTAGGCGCGATCGCCAAAGGACTAGCTGTAGACCTCGCCGCCAAAGAACTCATGAATTTCGAAGGTTTTGCTATAGATGCTGGCGGCGACCTGTACTTACATGGCGTAGATCCAACGGGTCAGCCATGGATGGTCGGTATTCAACACCCGCTTAAAAAAAACGGTATCCTATGCTGGCTACAGGTTACGGATGCTGCCGTCTGCACATCAGGCAGCTATGAACGCAAAAGTCCACTATCCGATGAAATTCATCACCTAATCGATCCTAAAACAGGAAAATCCGGGCGTGGACTTCTCAGTTGTACGATCATCGCACCGCAAGCCATGATGGCGGATGTTGTTTCAACATCCACTTTTTTACAAGGCGCAAGCCAGGCGCTTGAGTTCGCCCAAGAACTCGAACTGGATGCACTGTGCATCACAGATGCGCTCGACATGATCATGACGAAAGGTATGGAGAGATATATTCAATGAATAAAAATCTAGGCACGCAGTCTAACTCCGATTTGTTCATCCGCTTTTTAAAAACGCCAAAAGGGTACGTATTTGCTGCTTTAACCCTACTCACGCTAATTGCAGCACTGCGCCCACAGGATCACTTTGGACTTATTAATGCGGCAATTGCTATCGCAACGGGGCTGCTCATCGACGGCGGGATTGCTCTTTTGCAGCGGCGACAAAAACTGTTTTCAGACGGCGCCGTCATCACCGCTCTGATCGTAACCGATGTATTGAGTCATGCCACCCCCTGGTATATCGTGGCGGCCACCACGGCCGTTGCACTTTTTTCCAAGCATATTTTGAAGATCGGGCGCAAACCTATCTTTAACCCAGCGGCATTTGGCTTATTGGTTGCCATCTATATATTTTCCACCGGCCAAAGTTGGTGGGGCAGCCTCGCACTCATGCCCACCTGGATCACACTATTACTGTTGGTAACTGGGGTAATCGTCACCATACGAGTCAACAAATTTCCACAAGTGACGGCGTTTCTCTTCACCTATTTTGCCCTGCTGCTGATTATGGCCGTTTTTCATCTTGGACTACCATCTGACACACCTGCAGATGCTCTGCGCGTACCATTTGTCAATTCGGCGCTGTACTTGGCATTTTTTATGGTAACCGATCCGCCGACATCGCCCGCACCTTATCGGCAACAGATTTGGTTCGGAGTGATCTCAGCACTTGTAGGCACCATTATCTTTGCGACACAAGGCGGACTCGCCTATCTGCTGATCGGTTTGTTGATCGCAAACAGCTGGAAAGCCATATGGCAATGGCGATCACAATCGGTTAAGTCTATGAAATCATCTGAGGCAGGATCCCGATCCAGAAGGAAAGCTGGCGGCGATGCACATATCTTTCAATAAAAAAAGGAGTATGTCAAGCGATCACATGCTTGCTTACAGGGCACAGTATCACGCCGTATTTTGAGCGGGACTGTGCCCTTACATAACTTCTGATCCGTAAAATGGATAGCCTCTCTACTTAAATCACGTCATGCTATACGCTCTCGTATTCCCAAACTGATGACGATCAACAGCCCGATGATAAAAATGATGGCAGCGATAAAAAATTGCGTTATAATTCGAGATATGCCAGGCTCGATGAAATCATCGGGCCGATGATACCGCCTAAGTAGGGTGGTAGGTATACAAGATTTAGCGCTGCCGTCTGGTATGCAGTCGGCACTCGCGTTTACCGATCTGGTCGTATGAATATGCAATTACTACGGGGTTGATAGTGATAGTGGGGGGGCTTTTTATAAATCCGATTCTTCTCAATCTGCCTGAGTGGTT
>JAKACY010000226.1 GCA_021821025.1 Bacillota bacterium
CTGGTACTTGTGGGAGCTTGGGTGGTGCCGGTACCGCTCCTTAATATCCCCGAGGGTGGCAAAGAGGGTTGCGAGCGCAGCCTCCTCAGTAGTGGAAGGGAGCTCGCGGGCCTCAGCGATGGCATCTTCGTCGAGGTACATATGCAGTAGCCTTTCGGCTGTCGTTCGGATGCGGCTAATCTGGTTTACGATAAATGTGTCCGCAACCAGTTGCCACATCTGCGGAAACGGCTGGCCGAGCACCCAGAAGCTGATGCCGCGAAGGCCCATTTCGTATACGAGGTGCAGTTTGGCCATGATCGATCGGGGATCCTCATACCAGATCTCGTGCTCCTGACTTCCTACCCAGTAGCGAAATGTCGGGCTTGCCGATAAGGGATCAAACCGAACTGTTGTGCCGCGTTCGATTGCTAGATTTTGTGCGCGGTTGGGGGAAACACCTGTAGCCAAGTTGTTTGGCGTATCCGGTATTCTCCAGTCGTAACCATATGTCGCAATACCCATCAGAATTTTGTCAGCTGGGATCACCGAAGTGGCGTATTCAAGCACGGCCCGCACTTGATCAATCGGTGCGATCGCCATCGGTGGTCCCCCAACCCAGCCCCATTCATATGTCATGAGCATGATGAAGTCGACGATGGATCCGAGCGTCTTATAGTCAAATGCGCCCATCCAGGCCGCGCCCGGTTCATCCCTAGTCTTTGGACCCATAGCGATCGAAACGCTATAGCCGAGCGGGTTCATGTGTTGATAGAGTTCGCGGATAAATTCGTTGTATAGTGGACGATCACTCGGCTGCATGTGTTCAAAATCGATATTGATACCCCGAAATCCCTGAGATGTGAGGACCTGATGAATCGCTGCAATCACTTTTTGGCGAAGTGTTGCATTGGATAGGATGGTGTGTGCCAATTCTGTATTAAAGTTGCTGCCGTCAAAATTGGTCACGCAAAGAAGTGGTGCGATGCCGCGCGCTTTGATCTCTGTTAACGCTTGCTGGGATGGCAGCGCGATGATATCGCCAGCAGGGCTTGCGCGGTAGCTAAATATCGTCACATAGGTTAGCTCTCCTGATTCGCGCACCACTTGCGAATCGTGTTCCGTACCAGATGGAATCAGATAACCGTTCACATCGGCGTGCTTTTTTTCCGCGATAGGCAAAGGGACAAACAAAATCTGGCCGATCTCGAGCTGTGCATTTGGCGCCAAGCCATTGGCGGCAGCGACTGCGATTTCCGGTATTCTGTATAGGCGAGCGATGATGGTCTGACTCTCGCCTGGCCCCACTGTATGGTGAATGAGCGTACTCGGCGGACCAGGAACCAAGAGGCTGATTCCTGGCGTCAGCGCTGTTCCGGTTAAACCATTTAGTTGTCGCAACTCTTGCTCGTTTGTGTTAAATTCGCGAGCGATCGCTGCGAGCGTGTCTCTCGGTCTGACGACATAGACATACAATGCCTGCTCACCTCCGCATCTAGATCACACTTACATGCGTATGCGTGTGGCACTGAAGGTATGGCATGATCGGTTAAATGAGGACAGCACGGGAGACAGAAAAAAACAAGCGGCATACGTTGCCACTTGTTGGATCAAGCTATGTCTACGAAGTTTATGTAGTTGCAATTATGCGATCGTCGGATTAGGGTTGACGTCCCACGTTGAATCTGTGCGCGAAATATTGCGGCCTACATGGACGTATCCATTGACGATCTGATACTCGTAAATATCGAGCGGTGTAGGCGCCGGAGATGATGGGCTGTTGACGCCGTAGTTGTTGTAAACACTGCCATGGCATGGGCAATGGAACCAGTACTTCTGCCCGTTACTGTCGTACTGGGCTGGCCCCGAGATGGTCTGGGCCGTGTTGGTAAATGAACCGTCCACGTGACAACCTAAGTGTGTACAAACATGGGACATGATCATCAATTTATTCTGATAAACGATCACATACACATCGTTTGGCACGTCGTGAGAGTTCCATGCATCGTCGATGTGTTGATTATAAGTGACATGTGTTGGTAAAGATTCGTTGAAATCAGACACGCGCCAAGTGGTAGGAGAGAGGGCTCCGCCACCGCCTTCACGTCGAAGCGGGTCTACTGCAAACGCGACGAGTGGCGTAAGCATGGTCGTTGCAATAAACGCACCAGTGCCGCCAAGCGTATAAGTGAGAAACTGGCGTCGCGTAATCCCCTTTTTACTCGCGTGTCCACTTGTGTCACGAGCGTTAGCTGGAGTGCCTGTCTTTTCCATTATGGTGAACCTCCATGAATCAGATCGAGTAGACTTGTGAGACGCTATCGCGCCACCTAGAACCACCATATTTAAATAAGTTCTAGGTTATAGTAACCAAATTTGCGCATGAAGTCCACTTGGTGCGCGTCAACAATTCGACAGGAAAACGAACGAATTGGTAAGGGAAAAATACCCAGGTACTATTGATGCTTCAAGGCTAATCTTTCTTTCTGCTCACGAGACCGCCAGGAGCCTGATCCGTAGGCCGTACGACGATCGTGTCGAGATCGACATGAGGCTTTCTAGTGACAGCAAATAAGATGATATCGGCGATATCCTGCGCGGTAAGCGGAGTCATCCCAGCATATACGTTGTCTGCAGCTTGATTGTCACCATAAAACCGCACTCGGCTAAAGTCTGTCTCCACCATGCCAGGATCGACTGATGTGACTCGAATCGGATGGCCGAGCACCTCTTGGCGCAGTGCAGCAGTAATCGCGCGTACGCCAAACTTCGTCGCGCAGTACACAGAACCTCCTGCGTACGCGTCATGGCCAGCGGTTGAGCCGATGTTCACCACATGACCATACTGATTCTGAATCATGTGCGGGATGACAAGGCGCGTCATACGCAAGAGTCCCATCAAGTTGGTGTCGATCATGTCTTGCCATTCATCTTCGTTGTCTTGCTCGGCAATTTTCGTCATACCTCGGGCGAGGCCTGCGTTATTTACTAAGATATCGATCTTGCCGAAGTTTGCAATCGCTTCTTTGACAAATGTCGTAGCGCTTTGTTTATCCCGAACATCCAGTGTAGAAGCCCATATTCTTGCACCGTTTTTCGACGCTGTCTGTGCAACGTTTTGTAGACGTTCGAGCCGACGTGCGCCTAATATCAAGTCAAATCCATTTTCTGACAGAAGAAGAGCGGTTTCCATCCCGATGCCGTTACTGGCCCCCGTGACCATCGCAACTTTTTTATTTCCATCCGCGGTCATGATAAAGTCCCCTTTTTCTCCACGCTTTTTCAATGATATCATAATCGGGAAGGACAGGCGTAAAAGGGGCTGGATCGTGAATCTCAAACGCTTTATCGCGCTGATGGAGGTTGCGGATCGACACAGTTTTTCTGATGCGGCCGCAAGTCTTGGTTTGACACAGCCTGCGGTTAGCAAACAGATTAAAGCGCTGGAACAAGACTTGGCCACGACTTTACTGCGCCGGGATCAGTGGGGCGTAGAACTGACAGAAGCGGGCCTTATGGCGTATCAGACGGGCAAACGGTTATTGAAGGAATGGCAGCAGCTAGTAGACAGCTGCACTGTTTTTCAGGGCCATTTGACGGGGCTGCTACGCATTGGGGCAAGTACGATTCCAGGAACGTATTTACTGCCAACCGCACTTAAAAATTATCGAGAAGAGTACCCTCACGTGGATTTTGATGTTGAGGTGGAGTCTTCTGGAGAGATATTGGAACAATTGGTTCATGGACAAGTGGATGTGGGCATCG
>JAKACY010000034.1 GCA_021821025.1 Bacillota bacterium
GCGCTTGCGACGGGCAATTCTTTAGTTGAACAGGGTACCAATTCATCTGCGGTGGTAGTGTACGCCCCGTAAATTTATGCGCCGATAATCAGGGAAAGATTATACGGCTACGCCGATAATCAGGGATCAGGGACTGCTTGCAAAGCGAGAGAAGCGCTGGCAAGCAGTCCTTCGGTTTTTCGTACTACTTGTACACGGCATTGAATATATCTGTACAAACCGGAGGGAGTCCATTGCTTTTAGTCAGCAGCACTGAGTCGAGAGAACTTGATGCACAAATGATCGACCAGGTCGGTATACCATCGGTAGCATTGATGGAAGCAGCGGGCATCGCTGTGGCGCGGCAAGCTGTGGCCATTGCCTGTGCGAAGTCATCAAAACACCGCTTCGGTGTGGTGGTTGGCAAGGGCAACAATGGGGCGGATGCGCTAGTGGCTGCTCGGCATCTTCTCGCGCAGGGCCATCAGGTAGTGGTTTGGCTTAGCGCCAGTGCAGAAAACTTGAGTGAATTGTGCCGTGGACAGTACGAAGCATATCGCCGGTTGGGAGGCTTGTTGGCAGGCTCAGGAGATGATTTGAAGGATGCCGACGTGATCATCGATGGTCTTCTCGGGACAGGCAGTCGGTTGCCGTTATCTGATGCCATTAAAACATGGACGAAAGCCATCGTAGCAAGTCGGCGCCCAATTGTCGCGATCGACATCCCTACGGGAGTGGATGCGGACACCGGCCAAGCCGATGATGACGCCTTACAAGCGGTCGTCACTGTCGCATGTGGATTTGCAAAAATCGGTCACTTCCAATATCCGGGTCGCGCGCTCGCAGGAGAAGTGATTGTCGAGTCCCTCTCGATGACGGATGCGTTAGCAAGTGCAGCAGGAGTGCAGTGCCGTGCGGTGACATCGGATGATGCAAGCAAGCTATACAAACAGCGAACGGAGAATTCCCATAAAGGTTCATTCGGACGCGCTGTGGTATTTGCTGGCAGTGAGGGCATGTATGGGGCAGCACGCCTTGCAGTAGAGGCAGCGTATCGCGTTGGTGCAGGGCTTGTCGATTATTTGGCGGCTCGCGATTTGCCGAGTAGCGTTAAGATGGCATTTCCTGTCGAGACACTGATGAAATCATTGCGTGTGGATCATCGCTCATGGAGCCAATCCGGGCTTGCAGATGTTGCCTATCATCTCCAAGTCCAAGGGGTTTCGGTCGGCCTTTGTGGGCCAGGTCTCGGGTCACGCTTTGTAGACATGGCGGCTGAAAATCCCGAGTGGTTGGATTCGTTGTCCTCGATTTCGACGCCGCTTGTCATTGATGCTGATTTCTTAAATGCATTGAGTCAGCTGCCAGCGCGTGGCAAGGTGTGGTTACAAGGGCGTCAGGGCCCAACCATTCTCACGCCACATCCCAAAGAGTTTGCGCGTTTGACCGGCCTATCAGTTTCTGATGTGCAGGCTGATCGCGTGCGGTTGGCGCGTGCTTACGCTACAGAGCATGGTGTCACGCTGGTGCTAAAGGGTGCGGGAAGCGTGATCGCGTCGTACGATGGACAGATATGGATCAATACCACTGGCAATAGCGGACTTGCCACCGGTGGCACTGGAGATGTTTTGTCAGGCATGACAGCAGGGCTTCTTGCCACAGGCTATGGCGTACGTGAAGCCGTGCAGTTGGCGGCCTATGTCCATGGCCGTTGTGCGGATATCGCATGCGTTGCAGCACAAAGTGAAGAATCTCTCATCGCATCTGACTTGTTTTCGTACATCGGGCAAGTGTTCTTGGAGCTTCGCCGAAATAAAGATGGGGTGATCTCTAAGCGGCGATGGTAAACCATCACCGGCTGGGCCCCTTCTGGTAAAAAAGCCTTCAGTTAGGAGTGGGTCCTATGCGGCTGAAACGATTTTGGGGTTTTCTTGTAACGCTGTGTCTAGGGTTTGTTTTGGTCGGGTGTGGCGAGCCAAGTGCAACCCAAATGATTCATCAGTTACAAACGGTGCAGAGCAGCTTAACGAGTTATGAGACGAAGGCCATGATGACGGTTCATGTTCAAGGAGCACTGCAGAAGTATTATGTCGAAACGAAGTTTCGAGCGCCAAACTTATACAGCATTGCTCTAGGAAATGAAAATAAAGAGATTTCGCAGATCATCTTGCATAATGAACAGGGCATATACATTATCAGTCCCGGTGCGAAAAAGGTCATTCGTTTTGAAGGAGATTGGGCAGAAAAGCAGGGCTATCTGTATCTGTATCACTCGCTGTTAAATCGCATCATCGCCTCATCAAATCCAGATTACTCAATACGCGACAAGGTGGCATCCTTCGTTTTGGCTGCTGACCCGCTAAACCCGCTGATCAGTACGCAGAAGATCTCGCTGGATGCGAGTACATTTTCCCCCAAGCAAGTGGTCCTATACGACAGGCAAAAGCAGCCAGTCATCACCTTGGACTATCTATCATTTGAAAAAGGTATGAACTTTCAGCCGGGAACCTTTTCCCCCGACCAAGCGACAACACTGCAGACGATTGAAATGCCAGTATCCTCTGTTGAACAAGGGTTTGGTGTCATCGAACCGAGTTGGGTACCCAGTGATGATGCGCTACTGGATGAGACGGAGAGAAATGGCGTGGTATTTGTGAGATATAATGGCCAAGAACCGTTTACCATGATCGAGGAACGCCCCGGTGCAGGGGATGTGGCGATCGGCCAAGGTAACCTTGTAACGCTATATGGCATACCTGCCGTTCTCACGGGCAGCAGCGGAGTGCACCAATTGTACTGGATGGATCATGGTGTTGAATTCCAATTGACATCTAAGATGGCTACGCAAGATTTGATTCACGTGGCAGCCTCGACGGTGGAAATAACAGGTAAGTGATCTGTAAAATAATGTACCTCAATCTAAGTGGATTTAGGCGTTCACCTAAGGGAAATTTGTGGTATGCTCGTATAAGGTGAATTGATGTGTGGAGAGAGACATGGGCTCGTGTCGACTTAAAACGGCTCGCAACAAACGTAAGTGAGCTAAAGTCCCGACTCGCGCCAAACGTTTTGATGATGGCTACGGTCAAGGCAAATGCATATGGGCATGGTGCTGTAAAGGTGTCGCGTGCGGCGCTCTGTGCAGGGGCAGATCAGCTTGGCGTCGCCACGGTTGATGAAGGCGTGGAACTGCGTGATCATGGGATTGAAGCGCCTGTTTTGATGTATGGAGCTTTGCCGAAAAACGCCGTTGAAGCTGTGATTCTGCATGACCTGATGCCCACTGTCGGCGACTTGTCGGAGGTTGCTTTGATCGGGCAGATAGCGACAAAGATGGGCAAGGCATGCCATATTCATGTGAAACTAGATACTGGCATGGGCCGCCTTGGTGTGCGTGATGTCGATGCGGCAAAACAACTGTTGAAGGCGGCTGCGCAAACACCTGGCGTGATCCTTGAAGGCGCCTTTACGCACTTTTCGTCGATTGACGAGCCTCCAGGATCTGATGGAGACTCTTATACCGAATTGCAGCGCATGCGCTTTGAAAAGATGATCTTTGCGGCGAAGGCAGAAGGAATCAAGATTCCAACCGTTCATGCCGCTAATAGTGCAGGGATGCTTCGCGATGCTTCATATCACTATGACATGGTCCGTCCAGGTATCGCGCTCTATGGATATCATCCTGCAAGAGACTGGATGGAGCCTGCTGACCTCTTGCCTGTCTTATCACTACACGCCCGAGTTGTGCGTGTAGCGGATTTGCCGTCTGGTGAAGGGGTTAGCTATGGGCGCACATTTGTAACGAAGGAACCTGAGAGGATCGCCACTCTTCCGATAGGATATGCAGACGGCATCCCACGCGGCTTATCAAACGTTGGGCACGTATGTATCAAGGGCAAGCCCGCACCGATTGTGGGCCGCGTTTGTATGGATCAGATGATGATAAAGGTTACGGGCATGGACGTATCCGTTGGGGATGTCGCCGAGATTTATGGTGGTGCGCGTGGGTCCTGTTCGTCATTAGAGGCAATGGCTGAGTTGCAGTCGACGATACCCTACGAGTTATTGTGTAGAATCTCGGATCGTGTGCCGAGGATTTACACCTAGATCGCTATGGTGCCTAAAGGGTGCCGCAGAAAGATTGTGTTAAACTGGATGCCTTTTGGCATTGTGAGTTATAATACAAAAGGACTTGGCGGTAGTTAGGGGGATCTAGCTTTGTCTAAGTCAAGAAGGATTGCTGTTAGCATGCCCCGATATCTTGTGGATGAGGTTGATGGATTAGTGGCCCAGGATCGAGCAACTCGAAGCAACGTGATTACGCAAGCAACGGCGATGTATCTTCGCGAACGGAAAAAGCAGTGCATTCGTGAGTCTTTGCAACAAGGGTATATTGAGATGGCACCGATCAACCTCAGTTTGGCGTCGGAAGCTTTTGATGCAGAGGCAGAAGCAGAAGTGATCGCACAGCGGCTCGTCTACGGGGGGTAGCCCATGAACGTCAAGCGCGGTGACGTCTATTATGCGGACTTGTCTCCAGTGATCGGGTCGGAGCAAGGTGGTTTTCGCCCAGTACTCATTATTCAAAACAATATCGGGAACCGATTCAGCCCTACTGTGATTATCGCCGCCATTACCGCGCAGATTCAAAAGGCAAAGTTGCCTACACACGTGGAAATTGCGGCGTCTGAGTACGGCCTAGAGCGAGACTCGGTCGTTTTGTTGGAACAAATCCGTACGATTGATAAGCAGCGGTTGACGGAAAAGATTACACACCTTGATGAAGATATGATGAGTCGGGTAGATGAAGCCCTACAAATTTCTCTTGGTTTAATAGAGTTTTAAAACTTCATATAGCGTGAGATCGCTCAAGCGATAACAAGGAGCAGGGCAGCCGCCGTGCTCCTTTTGATTGGCATCATGTGACCAAGCCCTGAATATCATGTACCAAAATAGACTTTCATGGTAAAGGTGGGGCTACCCTTGGCGCACGATGCAGTTGTGGGTACCAAACTTCGAGCAGCAACCTTGTTCGCTTTGATCGCGCTAGGTGTGCTCTTAATCGGGCTAAACGAAACTGGAACCCTTTACAAGTACCTCGATTTTCATGCGATTCATCACATGTTTCAAAGCATCGTATGGGATGCGATTCCCTTTATTGTGATAGGCGCCGTGGTTTCTGCTTTGATTGAGACGTATATCAGTAAAGAAAACCTTTCTGCACTCTTATCGGACTCAATCCTCGGCAGGATTGCTGCGACACTGCTCGGTCTGGCACTGCCTGTCTGCGATTGCGGCGCGATATCTGTCGCCAGAACATTTCGTCGCAAGGGTGTTTCTGAGTCGATCGCTTTTAGCTTCGTTTTGGCGACACCCACTTTGAACCTTGTGACGCTCGTGGCTACTTTCGTAGCTTTTCATTCGGGTTGGCAGTGGCTCCTGATGCGCGCCGGTTGGGCGATCGTAATCGCCATGGTTGCGGGGTTAATCGTTCATTTTCGCGATGATGCGCTGACTGAAAAGTGGGGTCAGGCGATACATATTCATGCTGTGCATCATAAAGGACTCAAGAAGCTGATTCATGTTGGCGATCACTCGGTGTCAGAGTTGTTCGCTGTTGGCCCATTTTTTGTAGCCAGTGCGATGCTCGCCGCAATTGCGCAAGGCCTGTGGCCCATTCGTGGGATCACGGCTTTTACCCAACATTCGGTGTGGTCGATTTTACTTCTTATGGCTCTTGGCTCGGTGCTCTCTTTGTGCTCAGCGGCCGATGCATTCGTTGCGGCGAGCCTCACTTCACTATTTTCTCCAGGCGCGGTGCTTGCCTTTTTGTTGATGGGTCAGACGGTTGATATTCGCAACCTCGTCCTTATGCCAAAGGTGTTTGGAAAGGGAACATTTATCTTGGGACTTTCAGTGGTCGTCGTCTTGATCTTCGCCCTCGCTCTCACAACGAATCGCCTGATGATAGGGGGATGGGTTTGATATGCGTTCGGAAAAGGTCCTGCGTCTCGTGATCATGATAGCCTATGCGTTCAGTATGACGCACCTTTTATGGACTGGTGCAATCTATCGATTTGTTGGAAATGACTCGCTCGTGTTTGCGATCATCGGATGCGTTTTGCTGTGGTTGATGGTGGCCTTTGGCGCCCTCTCTGTCACATCGCAGGAAGATCATGATACAATGGTTCGAGACGTTTGGCTAAAGGGTACCTTGTATGCGGTGCTGGTGCTGCCGCCTGCCGTTTATCTCATCGGGGCATTTGTCAGCGGCACTTTGTAAGTGAAGGTCCATGGCCTACTTCGGACTGTATTGGGAAGGTGGCGGAAAGTCGATGGAAGACGTTGGACAAGCGCGTCCTGTGGCAGAGTCCGCACGATCTGTTTCGCAAATTCGAGACTATGATTTATATGAAAAAGGTTTGCTCAAAATCGCGTGGGTAAAGGAACGGATGCCGCTTTTGCGAAGTTTGCAAGCGCGCTTTTCGAAGGAGTTGCCATTCGCCGGCAAAAGGGTTACGATCTGCCTTCACTTGGAGGCCAAAACAGCTTATCTTGCTGAGGTAATTCAGTCAGGTGGCGCCAACGTCGCTGTGGTGGCGTCTAACCCGTTATCGACGCAAGATGACGTGGTGGCTGGACTCGTTCACGATGGGATCACTGCATTTGCGTGGCATGGCGCAAGCGCAGACGAGTATGCGGCTCACATCGCCGCGGGGCTTGATTTTCAGCCAGATCTCGTCATCGATGATGGCGGGGACCTCGTGGCGACGTTGCATCGTGAACGTCCGGAGCAAGTGAAGAAGATTATCGGTGGTTGCGAGGAGACGACGACCGGTATACTGCGCCTTCGCTCCATGGAGAGAGATGGGGCGCTGCGTTTTCCGATGATCGCCGTAAATGACGCTTATTCCAAGTACCTGTTTGACAATCGCTATGGAACAGGCCAATCCGTGTGGGATGGGATCATGCGCACCACTAATCTCGTGGTTGCGGGCACGCATGTGGTCGTGGTGGGGTATGGTTGGTGCGGCAAAGGCGTGGCGCTGCGCGCGCGGGGACTTGGGGCGAACGTCATCGTCTGCGAAGTGGATCCGATTAAAGCGGTGGAGGCACTCATGGATGGTCACACGGTGCTGCCGATTGCTGAAGCTGCGAAGATCGGCGACTTTTTCATCACGGTGACAGGCGACAAAAACTGTATCGTGGGCGAACACTTTGATGTGATGAAATCAGGTGCGATCTTAGCCAATGCGGGCCATTTTGATGTGGAGATCAACAAGCCAGATCTATACAATAGAGCGACTTCGGTACGGACCGTACGGCCCAATGTGGAAGAATTTGAACTCTCCGATGGAAGAAAGGTCTATCTGCTTGCAGAAGGTAGATTGGTTAACTTGGCTGCAGGAGATGGACATCCAGCCGAGGTGATGGACATGACGTTTGCGCTGCAAGCTTTGGCTTTAGAGTATGTGTCAAAATGTGAGCTCACCGCAGGTGTTCATGATCTTCCGGATGAACTGGATGAACGAGTGGCTAGGATGCGCCTTGATGCCGTTGGCGTGAAAATTGATACACTGTCGGACGAACAGCACGCATATCTTGCAGGATGGCAGCACAATTAACGGACCTTGAGATGATGGGGTAGGTGTAATATGCGGCCGAGAATTGGCGTGACAGTCAACGATGAGGATAAGAGTTCTGGGCGCCGCAGCGGGATCTGGCTGGGTTCGGATTACACAGATGCGCTTTATGAAACTGGCGCGATCCCTGTCGTACTTGCATTTACCGAGGATAATGAAATTCTCGACGACATGGCACAGCAGTTGGACGGACTTTTGCTTACCGGTGGCAACGATGTCAGCCCAATCATCTTTGGGGAAGAGCCGCACATCGGCTTAGGAGAGATCGCGCCGATTCGCGATGAGATGGAGGTGGGCCTGTTTCGTCGGATGTTTTCGGCTCGTAAAGCGGTGCTCGGCATCTGCCGGGGGATTCAGGTGATGAACGCTGCGGCGGGAGGCAACTTGTATCAGGATCTGGCTAGGGAATGGAAGGGCACCTTGCAGCACTCGCAAAAGGCGCCGCGAGATTACCTGGCGCATAGCGTTTTGGTAGAGAGAGATACGAGGCTGTTTCAGATCTATGAGCATGAAGAAGTCATGGTCAACACTTTTCACCATCAAGCTGTGCGCAAGGTTGCTCCAGGATTTAGGGTCAGTGCTAAGAGTCGTGATGGCCTCGTAGAGGCCATAGAGCACCCCGATCATGCGTTTATGGTAGGCGTGCAGTGGCATCCAGAAAATCTGTGGCGCCGGCACGAAGCGCACCGGCGATTATTTGCCACCTTCGTGAACGCTGCGGCGAACAGGAGTTAGTCTTTTTAGCAAGTGTAGATCATCTTGACTTAGTATGAATAAACGAGCTATTGGCCTTTTTGTATGATAATGAAAATACGTGATGGACATGAGTAAAGCCACCACATAAGCAGTGGAAGACGCGAGCGCGCCACCTAGTATGCCGATGTGCGGAATGAGCACAAAGCATAGAATTAGGTTGGTGGCGAGGCTCGCACCTTGCATATACATGGGGTATTTCACTTTGCCAAGTTGGTCCGTGAAAAACTGCGTGAAAACCCCTGTCGTCCCAAATGCCATCGTTCCGATTAGAAGAACCTGAAACGGTAGAACGGATCTGTCATACCGAGACGTGTACACGATATGAATCAGCGGTGAAAATCCCCAGAACATGAGTAGTGCTCCAATCACTAACACCCAGAATGTGAAGCGAAACGTACGCTCAGTCAGCATGATCGAGTTATTTCGCTCCTCACGCGCCACTTTCGTATAAACGATGAGTGCGATGCTAGAAGACACCTGCCACAAAATCTCTGATGAAGCCACGGCAATGCCGTACAGTCCTGCGGCGGCTGTGCCAGCAAGAAGTGAGACCGAGAACAGATCGCCACGGTAGTTAAGCTGCGATAGGAGGTTTTGCATAGAGATACTGTGACCATATTGAAACATCTTCTGCGCGATCTCTGGGTGCTTTTTAGGATACAGTCGAACGCGCGATAGGCGCGCCGTTACAAATACAGCGACAAGGGAGGCGAGCGCATTGGATACAAGCCATCCCCACAGGATATACGTTAGAAATTCCGGCCTTAACTCACTGTGCTGAAAGCGGTGCGCTGCAAACACGCAACCCGCGAACACAAGAAAGATGACGGCTTGGATGGTATTTAGACGGTTTAACCAATCAATCTCATTTTGAGCCTGTACAAGGCGCGTGCAGTAGACGAAAAGTAAGGAAAATGGCACGGTGCCGACCACAAACGCGATGTAGATGAACAGGTCGTTCGCTTTGATGAGTGACACACTGATGGCGAGTACGATGACGGTGCCCACGGTTACCATTGTATAAAGTCGCGCCAATACGCCCACGACGTCAGCGCGATCGTATTGTAGACGGTTGATACCATAGTTAAAAAAATTACCATAACCCGTTAAAAAAGTAGATATAAGCAATAGACCGGTTGTTACGAGATTATATATGCCGCGATCGCTGACAGTAAGCACCCGTGCGACCAAGGCGCTGGATATGAATCCGATTCCGGAAACGCCTAGTTTGTACATGATCGTGCGCAAAGTTCTAAGCAGCGCGCCCACAGTTCCCCCTCCTTGCAGCACACAGTATACCACGAACCTTGTACCCCAAGTGAGACTCCTTTCGTACTCTTCTACCTAGTGGCTGATGCGACATCGTAAAAAGCATCCGCTGCCAAAAAAGGAGGTTTCAATCATGGTGGTCAGTCCTCTCAATCGACATCTGCTCGTGCAATTGCAGGTGGGACAAAATGCAGCCGGAAAGCCAAAACTGCAGAATCACGCGTTTCAGCACGTCGATGTCAACGCGACGGACGCAGCGGTGGCTCAGGTTTTACAAGCGCTTGAGCCCTTATTTGCCGATACGATTTACGCCATGGGTCGAGTCGATACAGTTCAGATCGATCCCGCAGCGTCAACTTCTTCCAGCGCGGGTAGCACGAGCGCGTCTGGCACGTCTACCGGCACGTCTACTGGCACGTCGACCGGCACGTCGACCGGCACCTCCATAGGCACAACATCAAGCACTACGGCATCAAGCACTACGGCATCAAGCACTACGGCATCAAGCACTACGGCATCAAGCACTACGGCATCAAGCGGCACGTCAGCCAGCTCCTCTGGCTCGGGCAGTGCGACGCCTGTGGTTTAATGCTGCTTGATGCCGGCTGCTGGTCACCAATTATGAAGGGATGATGTGAGATGAAAGAAGTACTCCAGCTGTCCTTTTTGACTAGTCTGAATAAAACTGTGCACCTGCAAATACCGAACCCTAAGCAGCCTATTGACAGCATCGCAGTAGGGGCGGCGATGGATGCGATCGTCGCTGCGGATATCTTCTCATTTCCGACCGGGCGAATCGTCAAAAAGGTGCAGGCCAAACTGAACACGTCCGATGCTTCTGTCGTGCAATTGCCGTAAGTCATGGCCGAACGAAGGGGCGAACGCTTAGGCGTCGCCCTTTTCGCCGTGTAAAAGGGCTTCAGTTTTGATCCATTCCATGATCTTGCTTGAGACATCGGCGAGCGAATCGGCTGAGATGAGCCATTGATCGTCGATCAGCACGAAGGGCGCTTTGTAGCACCGATGACAGTTCGATAGACAGCGCCACTCTTTGACCTCAAACGCGATGCCGGCTTCAGCCGCGATCTCTGCAATCGCCTCTGCAATACCTGTCTTTTTGTTTTCCGTGCAAATGGAGAAAATGTGTGGCATGATATCCCTCGTCTTTAAAATAATTGTACCATGCAATCAAAATGTAATGTGGGTCTAGTGAAATACCAGATACTTCGTGTAACCTGTGAGTAATGGCGCTCGTCTTAAATGGTGCGCTGCAGTGAGGTGAGTCCTTTGTCGCGGGACCATGATGATAACTGGCGCGTATCACTCTTGCGAGAGTTGATGGATGCCTATGGGCATGATGTCATTCGCTTAGTATTTGGGTATGTAAGAGATCGGCACCTTGCCGAAGATATCAGCCAGGAGGTATTTGTAAAAGTATACGATCACCTAGAGACATTTCGTCAGGAGAGTAGCTACAAAACGTGGATTCTGCGGATTGCGGCCAATCGGGCGAAAGACTATCTTCGGTCATCGGCTAGGCGTACGGTCCCTGTCGATGACCTGTCGCACATCGCGGAGGATAGGTCAGTCGAACAAAACGTGATCGCCAAGGATGAAAATGCCTACTTGTGGCAGATGGTATCCAGTTTACCTGATAAGTATCGTGAGACTATTTTACTCTTTTACGGACATGAGATGTCGATCGACGAGATTGCGTTTGTCACAGAGGTCAGCCCAGCGTCTGTCAAGACGCGGTTGCACCGAGGACGCGAACTGCTTCGTCGTAACTTTGGAAGGGGTGAAACCGATGAGCCGTCAGGGCGATCGCGAATTTGAGCAATCCCTGCACGATGCGATTCGAACTCACACCGAACCGCTTACTTTTTCAAAATCGATGAAAGACAGCGTTTTAAGAGAGATTGAGGCAAAAAGGAAAGCTGAGCAGGCGTCTGATGGGCAATCGGGAGCGCGCGGTCGTCGCCCCAATCGCAATCCAAAGAATCGACGGTTCTGGCTTTCCACCACCGCTGGCATGATCGCCAGTGTTCTGATGGTGGGTGTTGTACTGTACGGGGGAATCACGTCCCGTCACGATATGCAACTCGGATCGCAGCGTAACGTCTTTGGGACGATGAATCACGCTACATCAAGTTCAGCAAAGCAGTCTACCACAACGTCCGCGGCAGCAGCGACCATGATCACTGCCAGCATTGCACCGGTCGAATCGCAGGGGCTAATCCTTGTGCCTGGCAACCTTTCTAGCTTGGGCGTGGCACATCCGGGCACAGAGCAAGGTGCGGCGAACACACAAAACGGGATCATGGAGCTGGCGCCAAACCTATTTACGGTCACGTGTCGCATTTACAACACGTCTGATCAAACCATCCCAGCAGGCGGGCTGCAAGGCATGCTGTTCATCTTGAATCAACAGCGCGCCCTATCGCCAAGCCACGCTGCGGACTGGGAGTATTTCGTAGACGGTCCGCAAGCAGCCATTTTGCCGCATAGGTCTGTTTCGTGGTCATTTACCCCTAACCCAAGTCCGTCCTTCACTACGCTAGATCATCGCGTTGCACACCTCGTATGGGTGCTTCGAACCCCAAATACAGCTTATCCGACGCTTTCGATTGGAACCCTTCCTGTCACAGTTTCGGGTGTAAACGTGCAGGTCACTGGTGTTGGCGGCAAAAGTGTAAAGATGCAGTTTCTCAATGTCACGGCTACAGTTAAAAATGTAGGGTTGGTCCCGTGGAATCTTCACTCCGCCCTAGGTATGCTGTTTTTCAAATTAAACCCGAGTGCGACTCTTTTTAGTCGCCAGGTTTATAAGTATTTCGATGACATCACACCGCAGGCTGGGGCGCCGTCTGTTTTGAAGCCAGGTCAGGAGGCCAATGTTCTTTTTCGCATCACCGGAGTGCCAGGTGCGGACATGACCCGGCTGCCTTTGACTATCCTGCTTGCCCCACGCAGCCAAATTGGTGGATAACGCTTGATTGTTGCCCCCTTTATTTGGCTATGTTTATAATAATATGGTGGCTAGCTTTGCTAAGAGAGAGCAGGGGTAATAGGTGTTAGTCCGCGATGTTGGAGAATTTGGGTTGATCGATCGGCTGCGTTCTATTATTGAAAAGGAAGACCCAAGCGTTTTGGTTGGCATTGGCGATGACGGGGCCGTCGTGCATTATGAGCGACCGGTCGTGATGACGACGGATGCGCTGGTGGAAGGCATTCACTTTCGTGAAGATTGGATCGATTATCAGTCGACAGGATACAAGTCGCTCGTGGCTTCGATCAGCGATGTTGCTGCCATGGGCGCTCGGCCGCGGCATGCGCTGGTAACGCTTGCGGTGCCGAAAGATGGTACCATAGAACCGATATTAGAAATTTATCGTGGCATGAAAGAGGCTTGTGACGCCTATTCACTCTCGGTCGTCGGGGGGGATGTGGTCAGCACGGATGGCCCTTTGATGCTTTCCATCGCGCTCACAGGGGAACTCATCGGAGACAGGCCGCTGAAACGTTGCGGCGCGAAGGTGGGCGATCAGGTGTTTATCACAGGCGACATCGGCGGTGCAGGCGCCTACGTGCATATGATGTCGCACGATAAAATGGGTGTGCTGGCTCCTCAAGACGCTGTCTTATTATCAGATCGCCATCGCCGTCCGACTGCACAGGTGGAGGCGGCGGAAATCCTGGCTACTCAAGTGATTTGTACATCGGCAAACGACATCAGTGATGGACTTGGTTCTGAGTTACATGAGATTGCGACGGCCAGCGGCGTGCACTTGGCGATCATGGAAGATCGGTTGCCTATACCGCCTGGAGTCCGGCACTATGCACGTCTAGCTGGCGTGCATGCGAGGGACTTCGCCCTCTTTGGCGGAGAGGATTATCAACTGGTGGGCACTGTGGCGAGAAACAGCGCCGGACCGTTTTTGGCCTTGATGCAAGCGCGCGGGATCCGGGTGACTCTCATCGGTAGGGTTGAAGACGGTGATCCCGGCGTCGATTTATTGACCCAATCAGGTCGTGAAATCATACATAAAAAGGGATTTGACCATTTTGGGGGCCAGTCATGAATGAACGGCCATCAGAGGTAGGCGTGACGTTTATTTCTAATAGTCCTGAAGATACGGTGAGATTGGCGAAGGCTTGTGGAGAGGTCTTGGGGCCAGGGATGCTAATCTCGCTGAGAGGATCGATGGGTAAGGGCAAGACGACATTCGTAAGTGGTCTCGCGCGGGGATTGGGGTTGCCGGATGTCACGCATAGTCCCACGTTCACCATCGTCGCAGAGCACCTTGAGGGGCGGTTGCCGCTCTACCATGCTGACTTGTACCGGTTGGGTGAGTCTGCGCAAGCGGAGATCAGCCTGTTGGATGAGTACATTTTTGGCGACGGTGTGTGCGTGATCGAGTGGCCCGAATTGGTAGAAGGGCTCCTGCCGAAAGAGCGACTCGATGTGCATTTTGTAGATACGGAAGCCAACGAAGATGAGGCCGATCGGCGCCTGATCGTAGTGGCGGCCGACGGGGATCGGGAGCACTTGGCCTTAGAGAAATGGGTGGAAAAATGGCAATCTTAGCGATGGATACTTCGCAAGGGGCTCTTGCATTAGCGTGCGGCGATATGGATGGGCATCTATTGGCCTCTTGGACGACCAACGCGCAAAAGATGCATGCGACGCTTTTGAATCCCTTGATCGACGAGATGCTGTCTGCCTGCAAATTGGACGTATCAGATGTAAAAGGGATTATTGTAGGTGATGGGCCGGGATCATATACTGGTGTGAGAATGGCAGTAACCGCTGCCAAAGTGCTGGCATTTACACTCAAGGTACCGGTCGTATCGATGTCTTCGCTGTCTGCGGCAGCATTTCGCGCCCGATCGCCTCAGACCATCGTTGCCTGCTTGTGGGATGCGCGGCGCAACGAGGCCTATGTTGGCGGCTATCATGCGGGCGAAGGTGTATGGGAATGTGTTTTTTCCGAGCAGAAGATGCCCTATGAGCTTGCGGTGAAAGGACTTTATGAGCAGGCTGCAACTCTTGGATCCGCATCACTGTTGCTCTTAGGTGATGGGGCTGTGAGAGCAAAGGAGATCGGAGCATCATTCGGTTTTGATATACCGTCTTTTATCTACGATGATACGAATACGGTTTATGCAGATGCGCTATATTGGTTGGGGCTTGCTTCAGTCAAAGAGCGCCTTAGCGCAAAAGGAGAAGGTGAGCTTGAGAAGGATGCACATGCCCTTGTTCCACGCTATCTTCAACTGGCGGAGGCTGAAGCGCGGTGGCGGATTAAGGAGTGGGGGAGTCTACACGATGGACCGTAACGGGGTTTCGTTTCGGCGCATGACCGTGCGGGATATCGATCAGGTCATGCAAATTGAACGGGCGTCGTTTTCCGCTCCATGGTCCCGCAATGCTTTTTTGGGTGAATTGACTGAAAACCACTTTGCTCGCTATGTTTTGATGTTTGAAGGCGAGACTATGATCGGCTATGGAGGTATGTGGGTGATCATTGACGAGGCGCATGTGACCAATATCGCTGTCTCGCCAGAGCATCGAGGGAAGCACAGAGGCGAGCAACTGTTGCGCCGGATGATGGCTGAGGCTGTCGCCGAAGGTGCGCGACGCATGACGCTGGAGGTGCGCGTCTCTAACATGCCCGCACAGGGGTTATATCGGAAACTTGGCTTCAAGGATGCCGGGATACGTAAAGGGTATTATACGGACAATCGGGAGGATGCGCTCATTATGTGGGCGGATTTGCCTCCGTTGCCAGAGGTGTCAAATGGGTTGGAATGAACGCATGCGCCAGAAGTATGAACTAGATCGGGCGCGCGAAACGGATGTGGATATCCTCGCGATCGAATCGAGTTGTGATGAAACGGCGGCAGCGGTCGTGCGTAATGGAAAGAAATTGCTGAGTTCTGTCGTGTCATCGCAAATGACTACACACCAGCGGTATGGTGGTGTGGTTCCAGAAGTGGCATCGCGCGCGCATGTGGAGGAGATCACGCGAGTGATCGAGCAAGCGCTGCGTGAAGCCGACCGGACTTTAGATTCGCTGCAGGCTATTGCCGTGACGTATGCGCCGGGGCTGATCGGCGCTTTATTTGTTGGCGTAACTGCGGCCAAGTCGTTGGCACAAGCGAGCGGTTTGCCACTCGTCGGGGTGCACCATCTGGCTGGTCACATGTATGCTGCGGCGATATCGGATGAGATCGAGCCGCCATTTACCGCGCTGATCGTATCGGGTGGGCATACGGAACTCTTGCATGTGTTGCGTCATGGGGACATGGTACGCATGGGAAGAACGCGCGACGACGCGGCGGGGGAGGCGTTTGACAAGGTCGCGCGAGCGCTGGGTCTCGGTTACCCAGGAGGCCCTGAGTTAGAGCGGATGGCTGCGTCGGGCGACCCCGATTATATTTCATTTCCACGCGCGAAGCTTGAAGTTGGCTCTTATGACTTTAGCTTCAGCGGATTGAAGTCTGCGGTGATGCTGCACATCGATAAGGAAAAGCGTGCGGGTCGAGAACCGCGTAAGGAGGACATCGCATCTAGTTTTCAACGTGCCGTGACAGACATTCTCGTTACAAAAGCGATGCAGTGTGTGGAACAGACGCGCGAAGATACGTTGGTTTTGGCAGGTGGCGTTGCGGCAAACGGGGCGTTGCGAGAGGCATTGAGACAGGCTTGCGCGACTAAGGGCGTTCGATTAGCTGTGCCGCCACTGTGGCTTTGCACGGATAACGCCGCCATGATCGGCGCGGCAGCATATCATCGCTATCAGATGGGGAAACTGGATGACTTGTATCTGACGGCACGAGCGGATCTGAGCATTGATGCGTGGTAGAAACAGACTTATCCACTGGCTGTGGATAAGTCTGTGGATATCCTCTGCATAACATGGGGAAACGTGTCGAATCACGACGAATCACGTCGATTCATTCACAGTGTCCGATGATGGATCGTCTGCGGCAAGTTCCGCCCATTTGTCGTAAGCGTCATTCAATGCGGTTTGAACCTCGCTGTGCTCTGCTGTCAATCGCACCATGGCATCCGTATCTTCATAAGTTTTCTCGAGTGAGAGCAGGTGCTCAATCTCTGCTTTTTTTTCTTCTAGGCGACTAATTTCACCTTCAAGGCGCGCGATGCGATCAAGCCTCTGTTTGTCTTGCGTGCGCTGCTGCTTGCGCTGTTGCCTCAAGGCGTTGGCCATCAGCTTTTTGTTGGCGTCGGCGCCCACTTTTGCCGCTTCAGTTATGGTCTCTTGCCACCTCTGCACAAATTCATCATAATCTCCAGGTGAATCGATGAGGCGTCCTGTGGATAAGTAAAGGACCCGTGTGGCGATACGATTGATAAAGTAGCGGTCATGGGACACGAAAAGGATGGTGCCATCATAATCCAGGAGTGCTTCCTCAAGGACCTCTTTGCTCGGAAGATCCAGATGGTTCGTAGGCTCGTCCAGCAGCATGAAGTTGGCTTCGGTAAATGACAACTTTGCGAGTGCCAAGCGGCTGCGCTCGCCCCCGCTCAGTTTGCCCACAGACTTGTACACATCTTCTCCTACAAATAGAAGTTGCCCAAGCCTCGTCCTGATCTGTGTCTCCGTCTTTTGCGGATATGCGCTCCATAGCTCCTCTAGCACGGTGTGTTCGGGGTTCAAGCCCTCTTGTTCTTGCGCAAAATAGGCAACTCTTACACCAGTGCCAAAGCGAATCTGCCCTTTCGCTGGAAGATCTTCCGTCAGTGCCCTTAGAATCGAAGTCTTACCGACGCCGTTTCGTCCCAACAAGGCTACGTGCTCCCCTCGCTGAATCTGCACGTTGATGGGTGCAAATAAGCTTCGCCCCGATCGCACGACTTCCATATCTTTTAGAATCAATGCGACTTTGCCGCTTTCGTGTCCGGCGTAAAGACGCAATGCTGCTGATTTTTGTTGATTGGGCCGTTCGACTTTTTGCATGCGTTCCAGCGCCTTGCGCCTGCTTTGCGCGCGCTTCGTGGTTGAGGCGCGCACGAGGTTTCTTGCGATAAAGTCTTCCATCTTGGCGATCTCGGCTTGCTGAATGGTATAGGCCTGTTCCAGTTCTTCCTGCCTTTGCGCTTTTAATTCTGCAAATACGCTGTAATTGGCGGGATAGCGCATCGTGGTTCCATCTTGTAAGTCGTACGTGACCTGAGTGACGCGATCTAGAAAATAACGGTCGTGCGAGACGACGAGAAGCGCTCCCGGATACTGCTCGAGGTGCCCTTCTAACCACACAACCGTCTCCATATCGAGGTAGTTCGTCGGTTCGTCCAAAATCAAAAGGTCTGGCGCAAAAAGCAATAGTTTAGCCAGTTGCAAGCGCGTCTTTTGACCACCCGATAAGGCGCTTACCGGTAGCTTTTGAAGATCTTCATCAAAGCGCATCCCGCTTAAAATTCGCCTAACGCGGCTATCTACTTCATAACCCCCGGCTTGCGCAAATTCTGCTTGAGTGTTTTCAAAGTCGCGCGCTAAAGAGGCTGGAGGCTCTCCAGTCACTTCGGCGATTTGATGCGTCAGGCGAATGAGCTTTGCTTCGATGGCGTCTACGTAATCAAATACAGATCTT
>JAKACY010000227.1 GCA_021821025.1 Bacillota bacterium
ATATCACCCTTTTCGTTTACGTGGGTGAATCTTCGCCTCAGTACCCTGGTCTGTCGGGTTGTAAAACGTCGCCTGCGCCAATTCATCAGGCAAATACTGCTGCATAACGTAGTGCGAGGGATAATCATGCGGGTACATATAAGCCTTCGATCCATCGTCTGCGCGCGAAAAGTGTTTATCGCGCAACCACGTAGGAACCGCAGCGTGCTGCGTTTTCGCGATGGCTTCTTCAACTGCACCGAGCGCCATGACGACACTGTTTGATTTGGGAGATTCGCAAACGAAGATGATCGCCTGTGCGATCGGTATACTCGCTTCAGGAAAACCCACGAATAGAAGAACCTGCATGGCTGCCACCGCCTGTTGCAACGCCTGTGGGCTAGCAAGTCCTACGTCCTCGCTTGCATGCACGATCAGACGGCGCACCGGTATACGCGGATCCACGCCTGCGTCGACTAGCCGCATGAACCAATACAGTGCAGCATCGCTGTCGCTTCCACGTAGCGATTTACAAAACGCGCTGATCATGTCGTATTGAATGTTCTCGTCAAAACGACCATGCGTGCCTTGCGTGGCTTCTTTGACGTGCATCGGCGCGACTTTCAGGCGCCCGTCACCCGAACCACCCGAACCACCCGGCGACGCGGATTCCATCAAAGCAGACCCCGCCACGTCAGATTCCGCGTACATAACAGCCCATTCCAAGGCATGAAGGGCCTTGCGCAAGTCTCCCCCGGCGTAGTTCACTATGTCATGCATGGCTTCATCTGACACAAGAATCGGCTTAGCACCGAGACCCCTCACCGGATCATGCAGCGCGCGAAGCAGGGCTTTCTCGATAACCTCTTCGGGAAGCGGATAGAGTTGAAACACCTGCACTCGGCTTAAGAGTGCAGATGTCAGACAGATACGAGGGTTCTCCGTCGTGCTGCCGATGAGATAGACGATACCGCGCTCTAAGGCAGGTAGTAAAACGTCTTGCTGCGTCTTAGTATAACGATGTACCTCATCGACGAAGAGCACTGTCGCCGTGCCATATAGCCGCTTTTCCTCCGCCGCCTGCGTAAATACTTCCCGCATCTCCTTCGTGCCAGAAGACACCGCAGACAGTTCGACAAGGTTTGCCTGTGCATGTTGCGCAATGAGCTTTGCCAGCGTTGTCTTGCCCGTTCCCGGGGGCCCCCATAAAATGAACGAAATCAGCTTTCTGGAATCTACCAGTCGACGCAAGAGCCTTCCAGGACCCACAAGATGCGCTTGCCCAACAAACTGATCCAGAGCTTCCGGCCGCATTCGCTCGGGCAAGGGAGCTGATTGCAAGAAATCATCCATGTGCCCGACGCCACCTTTGCGTTCCCATTTTCCATCAACACCATGCCATCACATGCCATCACATGCCGAGCGCTACATCCTGCACAGCTTTAAGTGCCTGATCGATATCCCCATCTTGCACGTCAAAATGCGTCACGAATCGAACCGTATCCTCACTGAACGCTGACACCAGCACACCTTTATCTTTCAAGCGCTGGCAAAAAGTTTCAGCCGACATCGCCAGCTCTTTGATATCTACAATCACGATGTTCGTCTCCACATCACGCGGATCGATACTGCAGCCCGAGATATTCGCCAAACCGTCGGCAAGGCGTTTCGCCTTCACATGATCTTCTCCCAGGCGATCCACCATCTTTGTAAGAGCGATCAGCCCTGGCGCTGCGATCACGCCAGCTTGCCGCATGCCGCCGCCCAGCGCTTTGCGCCACTTTTTCGCGCGTTCGATATACTCCCGATCACCAACGAGTAAAGAACCAATCGGCGCACCGAGCCCTTTAGATAAACAGATCTGCACCGAGTCGACCGTCGCCGCAAAATCTGCCGCCTTGATTCCTGTCACGACCACCGCATGAAACAACCGCGCACCGTCTAAGTGCACACGAATACCCGCGCGTGACGCGATGCCGTGCACGTCAGTCATATAGGACAGCGGCACGATCGCGCCACCGGCACGATTGTGCGTATTTTCCAGGCAGATGAGCGTCGTCGGTGGAAAATGAATGTTGTCTTCGCGAATCGCACGAGTGATCGCGTCGACTGGCATCTGCCCTCTTTTACCTTCGATCGTGCGCGTCTGCACACCTGCGAGTGCAGCCATCGCCCCGACCTCATAGTAGTAGACATGCGCCTGCGACTCGACGATCACTTCATCGCCCGGCCTCGTGTGCGTCAATATTGCAACCTGATTGCCCTGGGTTCCACTCGTCACAAAGAGCGCTGCCTCTTTACCTAAGATACCTGCCGCTGTCTCCTCAAGCGTCCTGACAGTTGGATCCTCTTTGTATACATCGTCTCCTACTTCAGCTTTCGCCATCGCCTCGCGCATCGCTTTTGTTGGCTTTGTCACCGTATCACTGCGCAGATCAATCATGCTGTGGTCCCTCCCATGTTGTCATACGCGCTCTTTTTCCGCAGGCCTTTGCATCAGGTGTAAGATCTCCCACTGTGCTTCAGACACAGGAGACGGCGCATCCGTCATCAGATCTGTTCCGCTTGCCGTCTTCGGAAATGCGATCACTTCCCGAAGCGAGTTTTGCTTTGCCATAACCATGACAATGCGATCGAGGCCAAATGCGATGCCCCCGTGCGGCGGCGTGCCATAATCGAAAGCTTCGAGCAAAAATCCAAACTTCTGCTTCACCTCGTCATCGTCGAGACCCAGAAGTCTAAACATCCTCTCTTGCACATCACGCTGATAAATCCGCATCGACCCGCCGCCGATCTCATATCCGTTTAGTACTATGTCATAAGCCTGCGCGCGAATCTGCCCTGGATCCGACTCTAATTTGTCCAAGTCCTCGACCATCGGCATCGTAAACGGGTGATGTTCCGCGACATAGCGTCCTTCGTCATCATCATAACTGACGAGCGGAAACTCAGTTACCCACAGAAATTCCAACGCATCTTCGTCAATCAAGTTGAGCGCGCGGCCAAAATGCAGGCGCAGTGCACCAAGAGCATCCGCCACCACTTTGCGGTTATCCGCTGCAAAGAGGATGAGGTCACCGACATTCGCGCTACAAGCCGCGACAATCGCGCGAATCTCCTCTGGCGAGAAAAACTTCGCGATCGCAGAACGCACACCATCTTCTTCTACAATCATCCACGCGAGTCCCTTCGCCCGATAGCGCGCGGCGATCTTGCCAAGGTCATCGATCTCCTTGCGGCTATAAATCCCGCATCCAGGAGCGACCAATGCCTTCACTTGCCCACCTGCTTTCAGGGCATCGGCAAACACCTTGAATCCAGTGCCCGCTACCACATCAGAAAGATTGACAAGCTCCAAACCAAAGCGCATGTCAGGCTTGTCCGATCCAAAGCGCTCCATTGCTTCCCGATACGTCAAGCGGCGAAATGGTCGTGGAACTTCGACGCTAAGCACCTCGCGAAATAGTTCTACCATCATCTCTTCCATCATGTCCTGAAGCTCTTCTTTTGGTACAAAGGATGTCTCGATATCAACCTGTGTAAATTCCGGTTGCCTGTCTGCCCGCAGATCCTCGTCTCGAAAGCAGCGTACGATTTGAAAATAGCGTTCATATCCTGCCACCATCAAAAGCTGCTTGAAAAGCTGCGGAGACTGGGGAAGCGCGAAAAAATGCCCTGAATGGACCCGGCTCGGCACGAGATAGTCGCGCGCGCCTTCCGGGGTCGATTTGGTGAGCATCGGGGTTTCGATATCGAT
>JAKACY010000228.1 GCA_021821025.1 Bacillota bacterium
GCACCAATTATCCTTACCAATGCGGTCGTTGCCGATGTTAATGGCGGGATATTGTACGAACCAACGTTACTGGCGCGGAGGAACGGAGAACCACGTCGTGGCGTTCGGGTCATGCGTCGCAGCGTTTCCGTGATTATGCGCAAATTGATGCGCGGCGTCGTGTTGTCCGGCACCGGCACCTACGCGCGTGTGCCCGGCTATCTCGTGGGCGGCAAAACAGGTACTTCCCAAGTAGTCTCGGATGGGCGGTACCGAACGCATCTCAACAATGCTTCATTTATGGCGGTATTCCCAAGCAATCGACCGCGGTACGTGGTCTATGTCCTCGTGATACACCCAAAACCAACCAAAAAAATGCGAGCATTTTCACATGGCTTTACCACCGGTGGCTACGTCGCCGCCCCTGCCGTCGGACGGATTATCGCGCGCATCGGCCCCATGCTGGGTATTGCCCCGCTAGAAGGCAAAGCTCTCGAGACCGCTAACGCGCGGTTTAATATTCCTCTCGATCCAACGGTACCGAGGGGATACCGCGCACTTGGGCCTGATCATCCGTTCCCCCGCGGGGCTAATGCGTACGCCTATATACTGGCCCGGCAAACACCTCCGAAACATCCCGACAAACAGGCCGCTCGTTTGGCATTAAAACGAGTCGAAATGGCCATTCCCGATCAACGTGCTCGAGGGATCTCCAGCCCGCTGCCCGTTCTCTCCACTCGAAAACGCTCAGGACTCAGTCTAGCCGGTCACTAGGGCTCTTTACTGCCTCTATGAAATGCCGGGGTACCGCACAACCCGTCTCCCCGCCACAGATGCCCGGCTGATTTCCGGGTGGCGCAGGGCTGACTCCTCAATGTAACCTTCCAATCTTTCTTTTGCGCATCGGTCCATGCTGTACCAGTACGCCTCAGGGGAACTCTAGCGTCTATGCTCGGACAACCTCATGAGAGCCACTCGTGGCGAATGACCACGAAGGGGTGGCACCTGAGGTTAGTGGAAACCATGACGCGGCTCGTTCGATGCCTTCTCGCTGTCATCAGGAACAGCGATCAACTTCCGATATAGATGCCATGTTCCGTGCCCCAAGATCGGCAGAACCACTACAAGTCCCACAATCATAAACGTGAATCCCATGATGAGCCCGCCCACGACAAGCAGGCCCCACATCGCAATGGCGATCGGGTTACGGCGCACCACATTAATAGACGTCAAAACGGCGAGTCGTAACTCAACTTCCAAGTCGAGCATCAACGGAAAGGACACAACGCTTATGGCAAGTGCTAACGTCGCGAGCACAGCGCCAATTAAGAGACTAAAGGCCGAAGCTAACAGACCGTCTTTTGTTTCAAGAACACTCAAAGTCGCATGAACTATCGAGGTCTGCATCTGGTCTCCAACAAAATCGCGATACAGAAAATAAGTTGCCGCCACCCAAGTCATCCAGAAAAGAACCAAAATCCACGCCAGACCAATGATCGAGTGGATCGCCCGAGAACGCAATACGCTGAACATGTCGGACCATTTCGTGGACAAGCCACGTTCATGGCGCCGGCTTAGCTCATAGAGACCAATCGCCAAGGCCGGACCGACCAGGACGAATCCCGACACGAGCGGCACGGCCATTTGAGCGTATCCTGCGCTTGAAACGCCGGCAGTCGCAATAAGGCCAATAACTGGATAAACAAAACATAAGAACAAAATATCGGTGCGACTTTCGTGAAAATCCTTAAATCCTTTACGGATCGCATCAATTACGTCATCGGGTTGTATCCGCCGCACCACGATCGCACGAGAAACGCTCTCCCCGTCTCCATCCTGCTCTTTTGGACGATCCGTGGTTTGAACGACCGAGTTTGTCAATGAAACTTTCAAACCGAGAAGCGTTGCAGCTTGAGCATGCATGATCCGAATCCTCTATTAACCAGGTAGCGTCAGCCGAATTTGGCCGATGGTATGGTCAAGAAAGAGCTCCAGCAACAGCAGGCACGCCGCTCTCTTTAGGCAAATTGCCAAGTAAATTGACAATCAAGATGACCATACTTTGTTGTTATATCAGTTTCCACGCAACCAATATTTACATTATTGCGCATCAGATTATCGTGATACATGTGCATTAAGGGAATCCATCTCCCAAATCGGGCAATCGGAAACTGATTGTTTACATCCGATGCAGAAATCCGATTCCGATGACGTTTTCTTCGAGCGAAATTCGGTCTGTGCCACCACCTGGCAGAAGAAGGCTTGTCGCGCCGGCCACGGAGTTGGCGAATGCATGTACCGCGGTGACCGTGATATCGGACCGACGAGTGACATGGAACGTCAAGCCAGCGGAAACCTGGTTTTCCACCACGCCTGGAGCCAAAATATTAAAGGTGACGTCAGCCGAGGATATGGGGTTGTCTGCGTGATTAAAGCCAGCACGTAAGGTGACATATCGGCTTAAGCGATCGGCGACACCGAATTTATACACGTTGATGTTGGCCCAGCCAAACCCAGGCCCATTGGCCGTGCCAAGCAGTGCCGCGCTGGCACTCGGATTACCAATCGCTGGTACCTCTCGGTACAAAATTCTCTGAAAATCCGCCGCAAACGTCAGCTTTCGCGTCGGGTGCCAACCAACCCCGACAGAAAAGTTTGCAGGCACGTTAAAGCTACCGTTCCCCGCAAATAATCCTGCGTATTTCGTGAACCGCGCCATGTCAGCTTGAGGCGCAAAAAATCCACCAACCGAAAGCTTTGAATCGATCTTCCAAAAAACACCGAGTTTGACTCCGACTCCCACCGCATCGTCGGCGCCGTTGTTGGTAACGGCCTCCGGATGGATTGATAGGGCCTCAAAAGGCTGTAATCCCTCCGCCGAGAATATCTGGTAGATGATTTGTGGCGACACAGCGACGGCAAAATTCGGTGTGATCTTGTAGGCAACGGTGGGCGCTATGATCAATTGTTCAAGATTGACCCCAAGGTGTCCCGAACCGCACAACAAGTTCGCTGGCGCTAATTGACCCGTTGCCGTACTTGGGCATTCCAGTTCCGAACCTGCATAATCAGTCGCCATTCCACCGTTACCGTAAATGGTGATACCGTAAGACCAGCGCGCGTTGATAGGCGCGTTGAAACCAAATTCAGGAATAATAAAGTCGTCGTCTTTGCTGGTTGCTGAACCGTTGAGCCCGTATGCGTTACCGAGACGCTCCGCACTTCGATGGGGAACAAACAAGCTGCCTGCCACCGCGATAGATTTACCAAAGAAAGCAATGCTTGCAGGGTTATTGGCTCCGCTCATTGCACCTATTGCCAAACCGTCAGAAGCACCGCCCATTGCAATGACCTTCTGCCCATATCCAGTCTGAAAATAGCCCTCAGTGGCGAGGGCTGGACGAGCACAGGAGAACAATATGATCGCTGTTATCGCCACGAAAGGATATCGTCTCATAGTCTTTCTCAGTTTTGCTTCTTCGGTTCGTGCCCGTCGGGTTTTTGTCGTGGTGTTTGTGAGGCCAAGACTACCCATCTATGCCGCATCAAGATTTTCCAGATCACACCGATTTTCTGGGAAGAGCCAACGCTTGACGCTCAATTTTCGTCAATATCCGACAACCCAAGCAAGCCAACAGCGCTTCGTACATTACCCTCTGTGTTATCAAATATATCGTGTCTTCCAGGGTCAGGCAGCTCATATCCAAAAGATTCTACCGACCAGAATCACGACAACTC
>JAKACY010000229.1 GCA_021821025.1 Bacillota bacterium
TCGAAAATCAAGTTTGGATCTGAGTGTGGATATAAAACCATTACGACCAGATATCATTGGACCGCCACTTCAAATGAAGGAAGACGAGGTGAAAAAACCATCGTGACCGTGTCGTTCTATGTGTTGGGTATAGCCATGTTAACCTTTTTCCAGGTAAAGCGGTTTATAAGAAATAAAATGATTAAGGAGATCTGGATCTACATCGGGCTGATGTTATTTGGCGCGATCATAGGCTCCATACAAATCAGTGGAATCACACTTCCTAGCCCGGTAATTCCTCTTGAGGCCGTCTTTGAGCCATTGGGTAAGTGGCTGTTGCGCAAATAGCGGACGTTCAGTTTCATGACGTCTAAAATACAAAAAATGTCCTCAAGTCACTTGCCATAGGTCTGACAAAGACGTCAGTGTCCTGACACCAGGATGTTCGTACAGAGTGATCTGATCACCATTGACTCCGATCACCTGACCTGTCACATGCGCTGCTTCATCTTCACACAAGAGACAGACTGCTTTTGCCACCGCTTGCGTCGATCCAATCTTCCAATACGATGGTAGAGTTTCACCACGTTGCTCTGCTTTCAAGATCGCCCGCTCCACATGCGGACGCGTCATATCGGTCAATGCTGCAGGCGACAATGCATTGACTCGAATATTATACGTCGCGAGTTCTTTTGCGAGCGTCCATGTGAGCCCCAGGATGCCCGCTTTGGCGGTCGCATAGTTCGCTTGCCCTGCGTTACCCTGCAGCCCTGCGAACGATGTCATATTGATGATAATTCCTGCCATTTGCTGTTTCATCACCAAAACAGCCGCTTGTGTCACGGAAAATACCGCATGCAGGTGAACATCCATCACATCATGCCAATCTTGTTCGGTCATATTGATCAAGCGACAATCACGGATAAGCCCCGCATTGTTCACCAAGATATCGATCCGCCCAAATGCCTCGATAATCTGTGCAACGACCGTGCGCGTTGCCGCACGATCAGTGAAATCTGCCACAATTCCGATTGCTATTTTCCCACGCTGTCGAATCTCTTGTACGCGCATATCCACATCGTGTGCATGACGCCCATGAATGACGACTGTGACTCCCTGATCAGCCAGTGCATCGGCGATTGCACGTCCAATGCCACGTGTGGAGCCGGTAATCAGCGCTACCGTCATGACAGACTTCCCCTTTAACTAAAGTAACATGTATTCTTCGCGCAAATCCATTTTACGAACCTTTCCAGCAGCATTGCGCGGCAATACATCCTTTCTCCACCAGAACACAGGTCGTTTATACGCCGATAGATGTTCGCGTAAAAAAGGAACCAAATCAAGGTCGTTCCCGCTGTTTGTCACATAGGCGACCACCGGAACTTCGCCTGAGCGTTCATCATGCACGGCAAAGGCAGCCACCTCCACGATATCGGGATGTCGTTCAAGCGCCCGCTCGATTTCACGCGGATAAACATTGATGCCTGCACGCACCATCTTCTCGTGTCGACGACCCGAAAGATACAAGAATTTATCCTCATCGATCCATCCTAGATCCCCTGTGGAAAGCCATCCGTCCTGCCCATCAATCACGTGCGTGATCGAGGGACTACCTACTCCAGCATATCTACAAAAGCCCATTGTGCTGTTCACAAAGACCTCACCATCGCGGCACACGACCTTTGCATCATCAAAAGCAGTACCTACCGAATCTGGTTTCCATCCTTGATCCATGGGCCGTAAAACAGAAATAAAACCAACCTCTGACGTTCCGTAATATTCATACAACTGTGCGCCCGAAAATCGCTGTAGCAACTGTTCTTTCGTGCCCGTCGACATCTTGTCTCCCGCAGTGATCAGTGTGATCTCCCGAGCTGTTCCATGAATTTGACCGCAAGCATTGATCAGATCTCGATACATCGTTGGCACCATAAATAATGTATTGCTCTCACCAAATAGCAACTCGTCTCTGACGAGTTCGGCATCAAACGTTTTATGCACATGCACCGTCCCGCCGATTGACAGCACGTGTAGTCCAGCAATTAGCGAAGCTGAATAACACAATGGCCCGGGAAGCAAAATGATCGCTTGTTCATCCATGTGAAATTCCCGGCTCATCGCATGAAAACTGTCCACCCACGAAGCGTGCCTGCGCATGATCCCTTTTGGCAACCCAGTGGTTCCCGATGAGTAACCGATGTAAAAAATGTCTGAGTCCGTATCGCGCACATGGAGATGTTCCGTATGCACTGTATAACGCAACAACCCATCATTCCCATCGCTGATCATTAAGACGGGCGAGAGTTCCTCGAACAATGCTTCTTGCTCCTGTGCAATCAGACGGGGGTTGATCGGTGAAACGATCAGCCCTGCATGCACGATGCCAAGCACTAACACAAGGTAGTCTATACGATTGGCCATACACAAAGCCACTCGTTGCCCAGGCACAAATCCTTCTAGGTGCAAGCGATGTGCAACCGACTGTACCTGTTCGCAAACCTCCCCATACGTAAGTGAAGCGCCATCCATGCGAAGAGCGATCTTATCAGGAGACTCATTTCCGATACGCAGTACATCGTCTTCAATTCTCATCACCAGCAACCCTTTCCCACACTGAAGCGATGCCAAGCCCACCGCCGATTCCGAGTGTCGCAAGCGCAAAACGTCCTTGTCGCCTTGGCAATTCATGGAAGATCCGCGTCAATAAGATCGCACCGGACGCTCCGTATGGATGTCCAAACGCCAGTGCACCGCCGCAGACATTCAACTGTTGCGGTGTGATCGCCAGTTCACGAGCACAAGCGAGCACCTGCGCTGCAAACGCCTCGTTGATTTCGATCATGTCCATGTCATTGATCGAAATCTTACAACGTTCAAGAAGAGATCGGACAGCTGGCACAGGCCCCATCCCTGGATATCGTGGATCGACACCGACCAATTGTGAATCTACATAGCGCAACACCGGATGCAACCCCAACCGCACGCAGGCGTCCTTTGCAGCAACGATCACAACTGCAGCGCCATCATTGATCGCACAAGCATTACCCGCCGTCACGGTACCATGTTCTAAAAAAGCAGGCGAAAGATTGGCCAGCAACTCTTGACTCGTATGCTCACGAGGTCCCTCATCAATTGCAAAAACCACTCCATCTGACAAACTGATTGGCGTGATTTCTGCCGTGAAACTGCCAACTCCACGTGCTGCTACCGCCTTTTGATGGCTTTGCAACGCAAATTCATCCTGTTCCTGTCGGGAGACACCGTAGCGCTGCGCAATATTTTCCGCGGCAAGTCCCATGCCAGGATCACAGAGTTCTGCCGGTGAGAAGCGTGCTTTTGAGAAGAATGTCGGCCCTGTGCCGCGGTACAAATCAAACGGTTTTTCAATCTTCCACGGTGCGCGACTCGAACTCTCTACGCCTCCTGCGATCACGATGTCACGCTGCCCACATCGAATTTCATAGATTGCCTGATGAATTGCCTGTAACCCCGAGCCGCACTGAAGATCCACCGTGACACCGGGAATCGATGTTGCAAATCCTGCGGTGAGCAGGGATAAGCGTGCGATATTGCCACCTGGTCCCACGACGTTGCCAAGGATCACTTCCTCGATGTCGTTCACGGACAGTTGTACGTCTTGTACCACAGCGCGCAGCACTACACTCGCGATCGTTTCCGGCGACAGATTTCGCAAAGCTCCCCCTTGTTTTGCAATCG
>JAKACY010000230.1 GCA_021821025.1 Bacillota bacterium
CGCTGTGGGACAATCGATCGATCGCGAACGTCCAGATCACTTCGAGTGAAACGGTCGGGGTTGAGGATCGTGCAGGATATTATGAAAAATCCGGGGCGCTCCGTGACATGGTACAAAACCACATCTTGCAGATGGTGATGATGATCGCCATGGAGCCACCTAGCCGCCTCAATACCGAAGCGATTCGAGACGAAAAAGTCAAGGTCTTGAGGTCATTGCGCCGTTATACGGCGGATGAAGTCCCAGAACATGTCGTGCGTGCGCAGTACGACACCGGGATCAGCGGCGGCAAAGAAGTTCCAGGTTATATCGAAGAGCCCGGAGTCGATTCAAATTCTAAGACGGAGACATTTATTGCCGCGCGACTTTACATCGACAACTTTCGCTGGGCGGGCGTTCCGTTTTATATTCGAACAGGCAAGCGCATGAATTCAAAAGCGACTGAGATCGTTATTCAGTTTAAGGACATGCCTAAAGATATTTATTTCAACAGAAACGGTGGCTTAGGTCCAAACCTGCTCGTCATACGCGTGAATCCTGTGGAAGGTATGTACTTGCAATTAAACGCCAAGCGTCCGGGTACGGATGGCACAGTGATCCCTGTCGCGATGGAGTTTAGCCAGGAGGCAGACAATTCGCCTGAAGCATATGAGCGGTTGCTGCATGATGCGATGCGCGGCGATTCCACATTCTTTACGCGCTGGGACGAGGTATCGCTCGCATGGAAGTTTGTCGATCCACTGGCTGAAGCCTTTGCAAGCCATCGGAACTATCCTGTACAAAAATATCCTGCTGGATCATCGGGGCCTGAATCTGCCAACCAGTTACTAGCTGAAAGTCAGTTTCAATGGTGGCCAGTTTACGGACAAGAAAACACCGATGTCCCTACCGAGCACAAGTTTGCTCGTACACTGGAGGCGAAACACTAATGCAGTTTTATGACGTGACCATGCCTATTGTAGAGACGATGCCAGTCTATAAAAACAAACCCGAAAAACGACCCGTGTTTGAGATCACATCAAACTTCGACTCGGGCACGGTCAGAGAGACGCGCATCCATCTCGATGTACATACAGGCACTCACATCGATGCGCATCTGCACATGATCGACAAAGGCAGCACGATCGAGGCGATTTCACTTGAACGCCTGATCCGCCCGTGCCGCGTGATTGATCTCACGGACGTGAGCGATGCCATTCATGAAGTAGATCTTGCGCCACATAGTCCTCAAGCCAGCGAGTTCTTGCTTTTTAAAACAAAAAACTCCTTCTCACATGAGTTTCAGATGGAGTTTATCTACTTGGCTGGAGACGCCGCCGCGAAGCTCGCGGATATCGGCATTGCTGGAGTTGGAATCGACGCACTTGGCATCGAGCGCAGCCAACCGGAGCACCCAACGCACAAGGCACTGTTTACGAAGGACATCACCGTGATTGAAGGCCTGCGCCTTAGGGAGGTTCCCCAAGGCCAGTACCTCTTAGTTGCGTTGCCGCTTGCTTTAGTCGGCTTGGATGCCGCCCCGGCTCGCGTCCTGCTTTTCCCGCTTAACGAAAATCTGCGTCACTTTTTCGATTCAACCGCGTGACCGCCGAACTCGTTTCGAAGCGCCGCAACCACCTTACCGGTGAACGTATCGTCTTCAAGTGAACGGTACCTCATAAGCAACGACAGTGCGATGATAGGCGCGGATACTTCAAGATCCAGCGCCTCTTGCACTGTCCATTTCCCTTCCCCGGAAGAATGCATGACACCTTTGATGCTGTCGAGCGACGCATCTTTCGCAAACGCGCTCTCGGTGAGTTCCATCAACCAACCGCGGATGACAGAGCCGTTGGACCAAGTCTTGGCAAGTTTCGCAAAGTCGTATGTAAACTCACTCTTTTGCAGGATCTCAAAGCCTTCCCCGATCGCAGCCATCATTCCATATTCGATGCCATTGTGAACCATTTTCGAAAAGTGGCCACTGCCAGAAACACCTGTGTAGATGTACCCATTTTCCACGGCTGTGTCGCGAAATAACGGCTCGATCGTCGCAAATGCCTCTTTGTTTCCACCGATCATGTAGCACGCGCCGTTTCTCGCGCCAGACATGCCGCCGGATGTGCCGACATCAAAGAAATGAACCCCAGACTTACCAAGCAGTTCAGCGCGGCGCATCGAGTCTCGATAATGTGAATTGCCGCCCTCGATCACGATGTCCCCTTGCGAAAGTTGTGGCACCAGCTCGTCCAGCAACGCATCGACCGGCTTACCTTGCGGCACCATCAGCCAGACGATTTTCGGTGCACTCAACTTTGCGAGCAGATCACTGAGGTTTTGCGCGCCTTGTCCGCCCTCTTTTGAAAAATTTTCCACAGCTGCTTGAAACACGTCAAACGCCACGACCTCATGACCATGCTGCATCATGTTCAAGCCCAGATTAAACCCCATCTTACCTAAACCGACCAATCCAATCTTCACTGCTAATTCACACCTTCCATGAGAAAAATCAACCTTATTTTAGCATGCCCTCAAACACTCATGCTCGACAACTCTATTTTCCCCAATTTTCAAGCTGAGCCCATACCATATCGATCGCTACTCCATCATCCAAATAACCGAGTGGAAACGTATAATCCGGAATGATATCTGTCGCCAATATAAAGTATAACAGTGCACTGCCGAGCAACGCCTTTTTTCCCATATCTGTGCCATCATCCATAAAGAGTGCATACATCGTGTGCAATTTCTCAATAAATGGTCCAACACCGTTCACCTGCTCAATCTTGCTTTGAAAATTCCGCTCGATCGTGTTTCGTCCCTCTTCCGTTCGCGCGTAGTCCTCGTACTTTTTCAGTTCGTGCGCGATTGAAGCGACATCTAAGAAATTGCCGATGAGCGAAGTGAATTCCATAGTGGGAAGTATCTTTTGCGCCGCCTCCAGGTTTGTCACGCGCCATCCCAATCCTTCCTCCTGCTCCACTTCTCCCGCATAGCCTGCTGCTGTCCAGAGATCCAATACTGGCACATGAAGGATATTTGCGAGCTTTTGCAAATGATCCGGCCGTGGTCTTTGCTTGCCATTCGCCATCCTGGATATAGTGGCAGGATCGATGCCGCATAGGTCTGCTGCTTTTCGCATCGATAGCTGACTTTTCTTCAGTTGTTCTCGTAAATACGACCCGAATGTGTTGACAGACCCCTGCATGATCTGCTGGCCCCCTCTTAGTGAAAACCATTCACCCTATTAGCCTATTCGCTGTCCTGCCGAGCGGGTCAATTTCGATGAGGCTATGTTGCATTTTTTTCAACGCGCAGATGGTGGGCATGCACTTTTATCAACACCCCTTCATACCGTGTTACAGATATGCACAAGGGGGAGAACTGCATGAGGGAGCAACCAGAACCATCTCTAACCCCGCTGACCGAACTGACACCAAACGCCTACCCATCGGCTTTTCGTCATATGATCAGTGCGAAAAAGACAGGATGGCGCAAGTACACATGGCTGATCTGGGCACTGATGGGACCCGGGCTTTTAGCCATGATCGGTGATAACGATGCAGGAGGCGTCATCGAGTATACGGTGATCGGCGCCCAGTTTGGCATCGGGATCTTCATTCCCTTTGTGCTGTGCCTTGCACCCCTAACTTATACGATCCAGGAAATGACCATGAGACTTGGCGCAGTAACGCAAACCGGATACACGAAACTTGTAT
>JAKACY010000231.1 GCA_021821025.1 Bacillota bacterium
TGGGCGAGTTGGGCGATTCATTGCTGGTGGTTCGAGCGATTGATTTGGTAAAAGTGCACGTGCATACGTTGCATCCTGGCTCTGCGCTTGAACGTGCAATGGATTTTGGATCGCTCACCCGTATCAAAATCGATAACATGACAGAGCAGAACCAGGCCCTCACCTATGTTGCAAAAAAGGAGTTAGACCTCGGCGAATCTAAGTACAGCGAGCCCCAAAAAAGGTGTGGCTTGGCAGTGATTGTGATGGGCGATGGACTGATCGAGATCTTCAAAAGTCTCGGAGCCGATACAATCGTCTCAGATGGTTCAACGATGAATCCATCAACTGAGGAAATTGTGCAGGCGGTTCAAGGACTGACAGCGAGCGAGATTGTGCTGCTTACGAATAATGGCAATGCCGTGTTGGCAGCAGAGCAGGCTCGTTCTGTGATCGGCGAGCGCCTTCTCGTCGTGCCGACGACAACTATTGGAGCAGGACTTGGTGCTGCGATAGTTTACTCAGCGGATTTATCTGCCAAAGATAACGCGGTGGCGATGAAATCAGCCGGAGAGAAGGTCAAGACGGGTGCAATCACGGCTTCTGCGCGCAAAACGACCATGGGGCGGCATGAGATCGGGCAAGGTGACTACATCGGTATCGTGAACGGCGAGATCACGCGTGTTAACTCCTCACGTCAGACCGTACTTTCGCAGGTTGTCTCGAGTTTTTGCGACGAAGGTGCAGAGATTTGCACAATATTTGCAGCTGATGTTGCTGCTTTAGAAGAAGCGGGGCAAATCGTTCGGGGACTGCAGGATATTTATGCCTCTGTGGAATTTGAGGTGCAGCTTGGTGGGCAGCCGACCTACGATTACCTCTTGGCAGTGGAGTGAACGATGGTGGATTTGTCTCATCAGAGTGTCAGTTTACTGCCTGGTGTCGGGCCAAAGCGTTGCGCACATTTAGCAACTCTTGGAATTCATACAATACGGGATGCACTATATTACTTTCCGGTTCGTTATGAGAACTTGGTCGATGAATCAAGTAGTGAACCTGCTCATCAAGAGATCATCTCGGCGCAGGTTACGGTAAGTGGAGCGCCAGCAGTACGGCATGGGGGTGCGCGTTCTTCGCTGTCTGTATCCGTTACCCTTGGTACAAGTACGATAAAGGCCATATTTTATAATCAGCCCTACCTGAGGCACCAGCTTAAACCTGGTGTCATATTGCGTATTCGCGGTAAATATGATGCGAAATTTCGATCCATTTCAGTTTCATCTCATGAGGTCATGCGGTCGAACTATTCGAATCCGGCGTTTGCTATTGTTCCAATCTACCGCTCAGCACAAAATATACCGCAGTCCATGCTGCGACGTCTGATCGAAGATGCCTTAAGACTATATGCTTTGGAATTGGACGATCTGTTACCGGTCTCTCTTCGTGAGCGCTTTAGACTACTTTCAATTCACGAGGCGATCGTCCGCATTCATCAACCGAAGGTGCAAGGCGACATATTCCAAGCGCGGCGAAGGCTTATATTTGAGGAGTTCTTATATTTTCAGATCAAATTGCAGGGTATAAGGCATACCCGGCGACTTGTAGAGCAAGAGCCGATTGATCAAGACGTCTTGAATCGCTCGTTCGATCAGTTTGAAAGAGCGTTGCCGTTCTCACTGACTCAGGATCAAAAGGCATGCCTTCGGGAAATTGCAGATGACATCGCGAGGCCTGTCCCCATGCATCGCATCTTACAAGGTGACGTGGGCTCTGGCAAAACAGCGGTAGTCTTTGCGCTGTGCACTGGGCTAGCCAAGCTTGGATATCAGACGGCTCTCATGGTGCCTACTACGATCCTCGCAGCGCAACATTTTGAAGATGCGCTGCGACTACTCTCGCCCCACGGTGTGCGGATCGGATTTTTAGCCGGGAATATGCCTGCAAAAGATCGCTCACAGCTCTTGTCTCGAGTGGCAATGGGCGAAGTGGACTTGCTGATCGGCACACATGTTTTGGCATCGGACAACGTGTACTATGCTCGGCTTAGACTGGCCGTAATCGACGAGCAGCATCGCTTCGGCGTCGAGACGCGTCGTTTTTTGCGCGAGAAAGGGAAGGATGTCGACCTCCTACAATTGACGGCCACACCCATTCCTCGAAGTTTTGCCCTTATGCTCTATCAAGATGTTGGGGTCTCATCCATTCGGGAACTGCCACCAGGTAGAAAGCCCATCATGACCAAGTTTCTTAAAGCGGAACAGGAGTCCACGGCGATTAAATTGCTGCGACAAGAATTAGGAAAAGGTAGGCAGGCATTTCTCATTGCACCGCGGATCTCTGCACCAAATGCGGATCCCGAAGACACCCAAACTGCAGAGAGCGGGTCATGGCTATGCGATATCAGCGCGACTGCACTGCACGAACGCATGTCCGAGGAACTGGCACCTTGGAACATAGGCCTTGTTCATGGCCTCATGAGCGAAGCACTGCGCGATGAGAACATGACTAAGTTTGTAAGCGGTGAAATTCAAGCGCTAGTGGCGACGACCATCGTCGAAGTGGGCGTGAGCGTACCTAATGCCAGTCTGATGGTTGTGTATGGCGCCGATCGATTTGGGCTTGCTACGCTTCATCAATTGCGGGGCCGGGTTGGACGTGGGGAGCATGCGTCGATGTGTGTATTGATTGGAACTCCTAAGACAGAACAAGGCAAAGAGCGCATTCGAGCTATGCTTCGAACGCAAGACGGCTTTTTGCTATCCGAGCAGGATCTACAACTTCGGGGACCAGGTGAGGTGTTCGGAGGCCGCCAGAGTGGCATGCCTGTATTTAAACTTGGTGACGTCACTCGTGACTTAAAAATTATGCAGGTAGCGCGGGATGTAGTCGGACAGTGGCTGCGTTCGGAGGATTTTTGGCTACTGCCGTCCTATCAAAGGCTAAGAGACATGATTTCACTCAGTGATAACCTGTCTGATTCATGAAAAAAGACAGGGAGTCGCCCCTGCCTTTTTTCATCGAAAATTTAGCATACTGCCGGCCCGCCGACCCCAGCGCCAGCGCCATAGGCTGGGACTAACAGGAAGAATAAGACGAAAATGATCAGAAAGACGACTGCCCAACGTGTATAACCGCCGAATGTACCCATCGGTAAATACCCCCCGTTATCAAGGTGTGTTTCCTACTGCGACTTCTATTTAATATACAGGCACGGTCGTGCACTGCGTGGTGTAAGACGGGATGAGGAGGAAGAATAATACGAAGATGATCAGAAAAACGACCGCCCATCTCGTGTATCCGCCAAATGTTCCTTCCATAATACCGTGGCCTCCTTTTGCATCATGGTTGTTACATCCCTATGAAATGCAGAAGGGATACGTCTGGTAAGGTACATTCGCCCGACATACAAACATAAAGAAGCCCCCTCGCCCGGGTACGCGAGGGGGTTCTGCCTTGTGTGATCAAAACAAGTATGTACCACACAGAGCTACTGGGAGAGGAGAAACCGGAAGAGAGTTATGACACTCTCTTTGGTTGCCTATGCGACAGTTGTTGTCGCTCTCTATAGTCTGATCTTGTGGTGGGTCCATTATACATGTTTGTAAAAATTTATAGCAGGCTGATGAGAAAACGGTTTGGTCACATCCGTACATTATGGTAAAGTACAGCAAAGGGGTGTAAATCGGTGCGAATCATT
>JAKACY010000232.1 GCA_021821025.1 Bacillota bacterium
CTCTCTGAGTTTAATTGCCCCTGGTCCATATAATTTACACCTCTGATGAATAATTGATCATTGAGGTAGTGTTTCCATAACACATCATCACTATTCCATCACACAGGCTTGTTTCTTCAGAAATAGTGCCTTGCGGTGTACACCCCACCACGGAGAGCATGACAGATAGAACAAGCCCTGATGATGCAACTGCCTTATATCGGTTCATTTCGTGGATTCCTCCTCATTACTTACACGGAACTATGACGGAGCGAATCCTCTTCACGTTACGCTGCCTACTTCGTGTTCAATGACATGAAGGACTCTTGATGAATAACTGCCCACCAATGACAGAACACAGGAAATTCCTTGGTGAATATTTATGTACGAACAGGGTCAAACCCTTTGTGGAGATGAGCCCCCGTTTATGCAAAACCCCTTATTTGATGTTCGTTTCCAAATCGCTACAATTTACCTCGTAAACTCTGAATAACGACCCAAATTGCAAACGGTATTAAAACGATCATAGCTAAGTCCAAAACTCCATCCAATAAGATTTTCCTCCCGTGAGATACCAGCCAAAACAGGTACTTTATGCCGTTTAAATTTGCCAATAACGAAAGCCCGAATTCAACCAAACAGGATTTGAAAAGCTAAGCATTGGGGGTAACCACGGAAATTCACATGCGGAAGGTGGTCATTCAGATGAGTTGGAGTTTAGAGTGGTGGATGTATCCTGTGTTGGCTATAATGGTCATGGGTGCTGGTAGTGCCATCTGGTTGGTCTATGCTATCGCACATGACATTATTGAAAAGCTCATCAAGCTGAAAAGAACTATGAGGAAAAATGAAACACAGAAAGGTCGACGAGAAAGGAACCCATATTGTGTCGCATGCCCGTTACTTCAGCAACCGTAACATACAAAGAGTAGATGAATATGCATCATCATGCATAAACGACCATTGTCTTTTCGTGTGCACAGCGATTTTTTGAAATACACCCTGCCGTTCGCAGGGGCGTCTGGGTCATACAGATCCAGCCAACGTCACAGAAATTCTTAACTGCCACATCGCTTTGGTCAAAATCGCTAGCAATATCTGGACATCTTACTCCATCAGTTTTTGGACATGATGGGGTAGCTAAAACAACATCGCTATCAGTGTCAGAGGATTTCGCGCTCAGAGAGTCCGGAATTAATTTGCAGAATAGAGAATAGGCGTGTGGCGAATGTACGGATCGATTCTATGTGCAGCTGGCCAGATTTGGTGCGGCGTGATAGGAGATGAAGATTTGGATGTAGATTCGGATACAGTTAATGAAACGGGTTCAGATGATGCCGATGCGTTGATTGGGCTGTGACATGGTAAGACCTCCGGCATGATAATCTTAACAATCTTTCATGGCTATTGATAGCATACATAATTGTCAGACTTTTATGTAAACATCCAAAATTGACTAATTTATCAACGTACTCTTCCCAAGATGTATGAATCTCATTTCTTATACAAACACGCTAACTCCGATCCTCAAAATTCATACATTTCTTCGAATTGAAGGATTAGATTTTTCTGTTGTATCATTGCCCTACCGATACCGAACCGTCTTGCCTCTCCTAACGATGTCTCAAGGATCGAACTTCACCCCGAAGTTACCCCTTAGCCACCAGAGTTACAGAGAACAACGAGGGATATCGGCGCAGGGGTGTAGCCAATTTGTATCCAATTGTGCCCCCCTGAGTTCTCTTCGATTTTTCGATGCTTCTCTCTCTGTTTTAACACTAATTTTTCTATATTCGCTCCAGTGTGGAGGAGGCGCTTTAGATGGGGTTGTTTCCTGACGCAGAATATCTAAATCGACTGACGAAAACAAGACAAAGTATGGCAAACAAAGGCATTGATGTGGTGATTCTATTTGATCCAGCAAACATGAATTATCTATCAGGTTATGACGGTTGGTCTTTTTATGTGCATCAAATGTTGATCGTGTTTGCCGACGAGGAGCAGCCTTATTGGGTGGGTCGAGCCCAGGACGCAAACGGTGCGAGGCATACCACGTTTTTAGATGCCGATCACATTGTTCCATACCCCGAAGACCACATTCACTCTTCGGAACGACATCCGATGGACTTCGCGGCCAACTTTCTCAAGTCGAAACAGTGTGCCAATAAGCGCATCGGCGTGGAGAAAGACGCCTATTACTTTACTGCTCTTAGCCTCGAACGGCTGAAAGTTGGACTCCCGAACGCCCACTTTGTAGATGCTACATTACTGGTCAACTACGTACGTTTGATTAAGTCCGACTTAGAGATTGAATTGATGTGCAAAGCGGGCGTTATAGCGTCGAAAGCTATGCGTACTGCCTTTGAATGCGTGGAAGTGGGTGCGAGGCAATGTGACGTTGCTGCCCAAATCTACCAATCACAAATCAGTGGTACGGAGGAGTTTGGCGGGGACTATCCCAGCATCGTACCTCTGATGCCTTCTGGCGAGAAGACTTCAGCGCCGCATATTACGTGGTCGGATGATCGCTACCAGCCCGGTGAAACCATCATCTTCGAACTGGCCGGCTGCGTGCACCGGTACCATTCGCCTTTGGCGCGAACCGTCACCCTTGGTGAACCGGATTCAAAGGTCAGTTACCTCGCAGAGGTCGTGGTGGAAGGTTTGAATACCGCGTTGGCCACCGTCAAGCCTGGAGTCACCTTGGAAGAGGTAGAGCAGGCATGGCATAACGTGATCGAAAAGCATGGCTTTGAGAAAGAATCCAGGCTCGGTTACGCCATGGGCCTCAACTATCCCCCAGATTGGGGTGAACACACCGCCAGCATTCGCAAAGGCGACAAGACCATCCTGGTCCCCAACATGACCTTCCACATGATCCCAGGGATGTGGATGGACAATTACGGAGTGGAAATCAGTGAGGCGATTCGCGTGACCGAAACGGGCGTGGAAGTGTTCGCGGACGTACCGCGGGAACTGCACGTGAAGCCGCATCTCACATTACGGGGGGAGTAAGCTGTGTACATCTTCACCGAACGGGAAATCCGAGATTGCGTCAGCTTGAATCTCGATGTGGTGTCCGTCATTGAGCAGGCGTTTGCTGCGATTGCCGACGAACGGGTCACAACGCCGCCGATTATGCGCGTAGACATCCCTGAACACGACGGTGAAGTCGACGTAAAGAGTGCCTATGTTAAAGGCGAGCCAAATTTCGCCGTCAAAATCTCATCGGGTTTCTTTAACAATCATCTGCGAGGACTGCCGACAGGCAGCGGCATGATGGTGTTAATCGGCACTGACACAGGAATCCCGCAAGCGGTGTTGTTGGATAACGGCTACTTGACGGACGTCCGTACCGCTGCCGCAGGGGCCGTCGCTGCCAAGCACTTGGCGCCAACGGCGGTGCAGGTGGCGGGGGTCGTTGGAACCGGATCGCAAGCCCGCTACCAAGCTGAAGCCCTGCAATTGGTGCGGCCCTACGAGAAGTTGCTGGTCTACGGCCGCAATCGCGATCGCGTTCAAAATTTCATCGCCGACATGGAGTCCAGGCTGGGCGTGCAAGTGGTTGCAGCCGACAGCACGGACGAGGTGATTGCGCAAAGCCAAGTGGTGGTGACCACCACTCCGTCGCGCACCCCAGTTGTCCACGTGGGGG
>JAKACY010000233.1 GCA_021821025.1 Bacillota bacterium
GTTGCTGCGCGTAAATTCCATGCGGATAGTTCATAACGGCGTCGCACATCTTTCGAGCCGCGATTCAGATGGTTCACAATCGCGTAGATATTGCCCGAGTGATCAGCAGTTTTCCGTATCAGCGTCTCTGCCAGGCAATCATGCATCAGCTGTTGCTCTGTCATATCAATCGTGTTATAAAATGCGTGCTGCGCCTGATCATGAGCAAAAACTACTTGAGTATTGACGCCGCTTTTACCAAACAACACAAAACCACGATCTGCAGCAGGTTGAAGCAACGCGGGAAGTTCAGCCACTTCCACATTGGAAACATCAGACAAAAATTCTAGGTTAACCTCTGAGCCGATAGTCGCAGCCCATCTCATCACAAAAACAGTGATCTCTGGCAGATCAGCCATCTGTCTGCTCAGCAGTTCAAGCACGTTTTGTGTAATCGGCATATCTGCTATCTGCGCATAAGAAATCTGCCATTGTTCCAAATCGACACTAAAGCGCAGAAATCGCCGACTAATCAAGTCAAGTAAAAACTGTCGAATATAGTACGGATTTCCGATCGTACGTGAGTAGACCAACTCACCAAATGACTGCACATCATGGATGGCAAGTTGCATGGTGTCTGCGAGCATAGCCGATATGTCATTCACAGACAGGCTATCCAGATTTATTAAGTGCATAACGCATCTGCGACGATCCAACTGATCCGCCAACTTCAACAGTTGTTGCACGTGCGGCGGGGGTTCTTTACGCATGGAAAACACCCACATGACGTGGCGTAACTCTTCACAGAGCATCAATTTCTCTAACATAATCGTACTGCACACATCCGACCACTGCAGGTCATCTACGCAGAAGATCATGGCGTGAAAAGGGCCAGTAAAAGGCGCCAAAAAAACTCTTAATTCATCAAACAGGCCATCTAACAGCACCGTTTCATCAACCGCCGCATCACGGCCTGGATGGGCAATCACCATGCTTAGTTCCGGCACGAGGTCATGCAATAAGCCATTGCCCGTTGTAAGCGAAACCCATGCATCCTTCCACTCTATAAGCGAAGCATCATCAAATGTCAAAACTTTCCTCGCCAAAGCTCGACAAGCATCAGCGATGCCAGCATAAGGTGTCAAAACTTGCGAACTATTCGCACGGCCGAAAGCGATATACGTATCCGAAGCCAAATGATGATCCAAGAAACCTTCGATCAGCGACGTTTTGCCTAAGCCAGATTCGCCGACGATGAACGTAACGACAGGCATGCCTTCCCTAGATCTTTCAAAAAGTAGATCTAGATCTTGTAAATGATTATGGCGCCCGTACAGTTTTCTCGAGATCCGAAGGGCGTTTGGCACATCTCGCTCAGCAAGAATAAAGGCACTCGTCTCTCCAAATTCCCGAATCTGCTGCCAGATACGCTCGAGATCCTGCAACACCCCGTAAGCACTTTGATAGCGATTCTCAGGCAGCTTCTCCATGCACTTATAGACCAGATCCGCCACGACTTCAGGCACGTCTGTATCGATCCGCTGCGGGCTCAGCGCAATATGCGCATGTACCCATTCAATCGGTTCATGCGCCTCATATGGCAAGTGACCCGTCAGCATCTCATAAAAGAGGATGCCGAGCGAATAAATATCCGATCGACTGTCAATCTTTCTTCTAAGGCGTCCCGTCTGTTCAGGAGACATATATGGGAAAATCTCTTGGTCTACTGTCACATCCATACTATTACAGCGCTCACCAACATAGGCAACATCCAGGATCCCAGGGATGATCAAGATATTATCCGGTGTCAAGCGCGCGTGGACTGTGAAGGCTTCATGCAGATGAATGAGCGCAGAAACACAAGGAATCGCGAGCGTTAGGAATGCTTCGGTACCCATCCCGCCTTTTTGCATAAACGTTCGTAGTGAGCGCCAATCCGTTTGATTGGCTTCTAACGGCATGCTGCGAATAGGTTCGAGGGCCACTGTTTACACCGCACCTTCAGTCATGAACTTATAGCCCACGCCACGAATCGTTACGATATACTTAGGCCGGGACGGATCGGGTTCGATCTTCTTACGCAGGTTGCTGATATGCACCATCACAGTCCGCGCATCACCCAGGCTGGGCGAATTCCATATATATTGAAACAGCTCTTCAGGTTTATAGACCCGGTCGGGATTTTGCGCCATCAACATGAGGATTTGAAATTCTTTTGCAGACAGCGTGATCGTAGCGTGCGGCATCTTTACGGTGAATCGTTCCTCGTCGATCTCCATATCTGCTAGTTTTAGAAACGACCGACGAGCTACCTGCTTGCCTGCCAAACCCTTGTATCGGCGCAGATGCGCTTTCACCCTCGCGACGAGTTCACTGGGACTAAAAGGTTTGGGAACGAAATCATCCGCACCTACCCCAAGGCCTAAGATTCGATCCGAGTCCTCTGCTTTTGCGCTCATAAACAAAATAGGTACGTCAGTGAACTTGCGTAGTTCTTGGCAAAGTTCAAATCCGTCTGGACCTGAAAGCATAATGTCAAGCAGTACCAGGTCGATGGTATCCCCACGCACGATATCTACTGCATCCCAACCATCTGTGCTGAGGACTTCAAAGCCGTGCCGTGTGAGATATATTGATACGAGGCTTACGATTTCTGCATCATCTTCCACAATCAAGACTGTCTCTTTTATCATCCTTGGCCCTCCCCCAAAACCCTAATTCTCTATATATTGGGCCTACAGCACACCTATTCCGTTATGTTCATTCAGCATATTCACATACAGACTATCATATCTCTAGCAACTTGAGAACTCGCATTGACCCCATAAGAAAAACCATCGCCTACCTAGTTTCAAATGGGCAATGGTCCGCTTAATGTGCTCTTTTGTGTCAATCACGACTAGCGGTGGGAGGAAGGCCATCTTGAGAAAGGGAGTCCCCGGATAAGGTGGGGAGGCCATCTGCAAATCGAATCTCTGACTGAATAAAAAAGCCCTTTCCTCCTTTTCGCTTCACTTGGTACATCGCCTGATCCGCCGCCTGTATGAGTGAGTCAAAACTCGTGCCATTGCAGGGATACGTGCTGACCCCAAGACTTGCTGAAACACGAAACGTGTGCGCCCCAATTGAATATTCCACATCAAGGGATCGGTGCAATCGACCAACCGCGCTCGGGAGGGCCACATCCTCAACCGATATGCCGGTGAGAATCACGATAAACTCGTCACCGCCCACGCGCACCACCAAGTCTTCCATCCGAATTCTGCGCTTTAGCCTCTGCACGATCACGCGCAACACCGAATCTCCACAATCATGACCGTAGCGATCATTGATGTCTTTAAACCCGTCGAGGTCGATGTATACCAGCGCGAACGAATCACCAAATTCGTGATTGAGTCCTTTATCGAAGCGTTCGAGAAACAGGCGGTTTAGCGCGCCCGTCAGCGGATCATGGATTGCAGTTCGCTCCACATCGATCACGTAAGAAACCATATTAGCCGCCAACTCAAGCGCATGCAGTTCAATCTTCGAAAAATCATACGGATCTGCATCAGCCGTACACAAAGTACCATACAATGTTCCATCAGATAAGACGATCGGCACACACATGTATGCCCCAATACGATGTTCCAACAGCCGCTGTC
>JAKACY010000234.1 GCA_021821025.1 Bacillota bacterium
GCGATGAGTCCGTTTTTGTATGTCTTCGCCCAGCGAGAACGCATCGTTCAACTGTTCAATGAGATATGTGGTGCGCGTTTAACTTATAACTATATGCGGGTTGGCGGAGTCAAATGGGATACTCCAATCGGTTGGCTTGATCGAGTACGTGAATTCCTGCGAGATGTACCAGATCAGATCAAGCTGTACAACAATCTGATTTCCGGAAATGAGATATTTATCAACCGCGTAAAAGGAATTGGCGTCATCAGCAAGGAGGATGCGCTCAATTACTCGTTGACCGGCATCAATTTGCGCTCAACCGGAGTCAACTACGATCTTCGTAAAAATCGCCCTTACAGCATCTATAGTCGCTTTGACTTCGATGTTGTAGTTGGGACGAATGGTGATTGTTTTGATCGGTATATTCTGCACCTGAAGGAAATTGAGCAGTCTGTTCGAATTGTTGAGCAGGCTGTAGAACAAATACCGGATGGCCCAGTTCTAGGTAAGGTTCCGAAGTTGGTTCGTGTGCCGGCCGGTGAATACTATTCTAGCCTTGAAGGGGCGCGCGGCGAGCTTGGAGTGTACATCGTATCAGATGGTAAAGATAAGCCATACAGGTTGAAACTGCGCCGCCCATCTTTTGCTAATCTACAGATTCTGCGAAAGCTGTTAATCGGTGAGACGATGTCCAACTTGATTGCAATCTTGGGGGCTATTGACATCGTGTTAGGGGAGGTGGATGCGTAAATGTTCAATTGGCAATTGCATCCGCTAACTGGTCTCAATTTCTTGGGCATGATCATATCAGGCGTCATCGTGCTGCTGGTCACGTTGCTTGTCGTCATGTATACGATCTACTTCGAACGTAAAGTGATCGGATGGATGCAGCTTCGGATCGGCCCAAACCGAGTGGGCCCCTTGGGGCTTTTGCAGTCTGCAGCTGACGTGTTGAAACTCTTGATCAAAGAAGACATCGTACCGGCAAAGTCCGATAAAGTGTTATTCTTGGTAGCCCCGGTCATCGCATTTGTGCCATCTTTCGCGGTCTTGGCCGTGATACCATTTACCGCAACGCACCTTTTTACTGCGGGGCTCAATGTCGGTGTGCTGTACTACATCGCGCTATCCTCGATCACGATTCTTGGTATCGTGATGGGTGGATGGGCGAGTAACAACAAATATTCCTTAATCGGTGGTATGCGCTCAGCCGCTCAAATGATCAGCTATGAGATCCCGCTTGGCATGTCGATTCTCGGCGTGATCATGATCTCAGGTTCGCTGAACTTGAACGTCATCGTGGCACACCAAGCGGATCACATGTGGAATATCATTCCGCAAATTATCGGCTTCGTGGTATTTATTATCGCGGGAATCGCTGAATTAAACCGTACGCCGTTTGACCTGCCAGAAGCAGAGTCGGAACTTGTTGCGGGTTATTTCACCGAATACACAGGATTCCGTTTCGCATTTTTTATGCTGTCTGAGTACGTGTACGTTTTCGCTATCTCTTCCTTGGCGACGACTTTATTTCTAGGTGGCTGGAGCGGTCCATTCTTGCCATCGTGGTTATGGTTCGCCATCAAAGTCAGCGCCTGCATCTTCTTCTTGTTTTGGGTCAGGGCTACGATGCCTCGGATTCGTGGGGATCAGCTCATGGGCTTTGCCTGGAAGGTACTTATTCCACTGGCGTTATTTAATATTGTACTGACCGGAGCGCTGTCTTTGGTCGCCTGATTCTTTGCGAACGGGAGGTGTTAGCATGCTTGGAACAGGCTTATTTAAAGGTCTGGCCGTCACGTTTGGACAAATGACGAAAAAGAAGATCACACTGCAGTACCCTGAAGAGCGCCCCGATTTCGGCGACCGATTTAGAGGGATACATGAGTTTATTCCGGAACTTTGCATCGTGTGCCATCAGTGTGCGCGTATCTGCCCGACTAGCTGCATCTCTTTATCCGGGACGCGCGGTGATGACAAGAAACTGCGGATCGACACATACGATATCAACTTTGAGATCTGCATCCTGTGCGATCTTTGCACGGAGGTTTGCCCGACAGAAGCGATCCGCATGACAGATCAGTTTGAACTTGCTGCCTACAGCCGAGATGATCTTTACAAGGACATGAATTGGCTGTACGAAAATCACAAGCAGCATGGCAGCTACGACCAACTGCAGGCCGCAAAGAGGCAGGCACAGCGTGATCAGGCGGCGGCTGTGAGCGCTAACAAGGGGGATGAGTCGTAAATGCTATTTGGCATCCCGATCACAGGTGAAACTGTATCATTTTTCTTATTGGCTCTGATTATCATCGTATCTGGCGTCATGCTGCTGACCCTAGATAAGGTCATGCACATGGCACTGGCTCTAGGCGGCGTCTTTCTAGGTGTAGCAGGTATCTTTATTTTGCTTGGCTCAGACTTTCTGGGCATGGTACAGATTCTCATCTATGCCGGAGCGATTACGATTTTGATGGTATTTGCCCTAATGCTGACGCAAAAAGGTGACGATACTTCAAGCCCGCCTACCAGTGGTGTGAGGGCGATTTTTACACTGCTCGGCGTTGTGGTCTTTGCAGTTACAGTGCTGCTGGTAATCCGCAGTACCTCGTGGCCAGTGAATCGGCCAGCTGTGGAACCATTTGCGAAGCCGACTGTAACTCTGATCGCAAATGCGATGTTCCATACCTATACCGTGCCATTTGAACTAGTATCCCTGATCCTGACCGCCGCTCTGGTCGGCGCAGTGGTCATTGCGAAAAAGGAGGACTGACAGGTGGCGCTTCAACCTTTTTTGGCGCTGGGAGCGATACTTTTTTGCATCGGACTTTTCGGAGCCCTCACCAAGCGCAATCTCATCATCGTGCTCATTTCCATAGAGCTGATGTTAAATGCCGCCAATATAAACCTGGTTGCATTCTCGCACTTTGGTGTGACACCTCATGTCGGTGGGCAGGTGTACGCTCTGTTTAATATGGCGATCGCAGCTGCAGAGGTGGCGGTTGGTCTGGCGATCTTGCTGTCGTTTTTCCGCGCACGCAACAGCGCCGACGTAAAAGATGTCAACTTGATGAAATGGTAGAAGGGTGATCATATGGCTGACATAACGTGGCTTATCCCGGTTTTGCCACTGGCTGCGTACGTCGTGCTGCTGATTGCGGGCCGCCGTTTTCCCGAACCACTGATCAGTGGACTTTCGGTGCTTGCTACTGGGATCAGCTTTATTCTTTCGCTTCTGACAATGATCGCTGTGGCACAAAGCGGACCGCTAAAACCAGTGGTATTCCCGTGGTTGTCTTTTGGCAACAGTACGCTGACCATGGGTTGGGAAGTTACCAGCTTGAATGCACTCATGCTGGTAGTCGTCTCGCTTGTAAGCACGCTTGTGCTGTTATTTTCACGGTCGTACATGCATGCAGATAATCGTTTTTCGCGATTCTATCAATACTTGAACCTGTTTGTATTTTCGATGCTAGGCCTCGTGATTTCCTCTAACTTGCTGCAATTCTACATGTTCTGGGAACTCGTGGGCGTTTGCTCGTATCTCTTAGTGGGCTTTTGGTACTTTAAGCCGGAGGCTGCTGCTGCTGCGAAAAAGGCGTTTATCGTCACGAGAA
>JAKACY010000235.1 GCA_021821025.1 Bacillota bacterium
GTCTGTTGCTCGAAACATCATGCGCAGGGGGCATTTCAGGGCCTGCGGGTGATACTACGAAAACGGATCTGGGCATGTTTTCAGGGGTATATCGCAGACGCGGTATACCTTTTTTGCGTTAGGGGGTGGACTCTTGTTTACGGTTTTAGTGAAGTTAAGATGGTTTTTTAAAGAGTACAAGTGGCGATACCTAATCGCGCTGACTTTGCTCATCCTTTTAAATTTTGTCGAAGTGGCACCACCCGCCCTCATCGGGCACTTGATCGACGCGATGAATCAAGGCACACTCACGTCGCGATCCTTGATGGATACAGTCTTTATCTATGTCGTGCTAATCGTGATCAGTTACGTGTTTGGCTTCACGTGGCAGTATCAGCTCTTCGGAGGCGCAAATGTGTTGGCGAGAAGGTTGCGGACGCAGCTTATGACGCATTTTCTAGCGATGACGCCGACATTTTTTGAGAAAAATAGAACCGGAGATTTGATGGCTCGCGCCACCAATGACCTTGACGCCGTATCGCAAACGGCCGGGTTTGGGATCCTGACGTTGATCGATTCGACCACGTTTTCGGCTACCATCTTGCTCACGATGGCGGTGCTCACGAGTTGGAAGCTGACGCTCGTGTCGCTGTTGCCGATGCCGATCATCTCATTTCTCATGACGAGGTACGGGAAAGTCGTGCATGAGCGCTTCATCAAGGCCCAATATGCGTTTGGCAAAATGAATGACAGGGTTCTCGAATCGATCGCCGGCATCCGGGTGCTCCGGGCCTTCGTGCAGGAGCATGCGGAAGAGCGAAGGTTTGCAGCGACCACGGAGGATGTATTTCAAAAAAACGTGTCGGTCGCACGGATCGACTCTTTGTTTGAGCCGACGATCAAGATTCTGGTTGGGATCATGTACCTGATCGGCCTCGGATATGGCGCGTATCTCATCTTTCAAAGCCAGATGACACTGGGTGGTCTGACGGCTTTTAACGTCTATCTCGGCATGTTAATATGGCCGATGCTTGCCATCGGTGAACTGATCAATACGATGCAGCGCGGCAATGCGTCACTTGATCGCGTGACCGAAACCTTGTCATACAAGGCCGATGTGCCGGATGCCGAGGCGCCAGTTGCGGTTGGGATTCCGCAAGAAATCGCGTTTCACCATCTAACCTTTCGCTATCCGCTCTCGTCCGAAGATAATCTGATCGACGTCACCCTAACGGTGACGCGCGGTCAGACCTTGGGTATTGTTGGGCGAACAGGCAGCGGAAAATCAACGTTTATCCGGCAATTGTTGCGAGAATATGCGCCAGCGCGCGAGGGCGAACTCACTATCAGCGGCGTTGCGATCGACAAAATCGCATACAAAGAGCTACATGGGTGGCTGGGATATGTACCGCAAGAATCGATGTTATTCTCGCGCAGTGTTGAGGCAAACTTGCGCTTTGGCGCGCCGGATGCATCTGATGACGAGATTTCGCAGGCCTTGGAGAAGGCGAGTTTCACTAAAGACGTTGCACTTTTGCCTGACGGGCTACAGACCTTAGTCGGCGAAAGGGGCATCTCGCTATCGGGCGGACAAAAGCAGCGAATCGCGCTCGCGCGCGCACTAGTTGTCGATCCCGAGATACTTATTCTCGATGATGCGATGTCTGCCGTCGATGCCAGAACGGAGGCGCACATCGTCGACTCGATCAAATCTACCCGGACGGGCCGAACCACCTGGATCGCGACGCATCGCCTATCTGCGATCGCACATGCGGACCATATCATCGTTCTCGACAAAGGTCGGATTATCGAGCAGGGGACGCATGAAAGCCTGATGCAACAGGGCGGCTGGTACTATGAGCAGTACACCAGGCAGCAGCTTGAAGATGACTCTACGCAAGACGAGCTTTTTGCGGAGGTGCGCGAATGAAAGTGAGTCACCGACTTTTTCGATATGGCCTGGTCTATAAAAAGACCATTCTGATTGCATTTGTGATGCTCATCCTGTCAGTTTTTGCGGACCTTACCGGCCCATTTATCGCCAAAACGCTTATCGACCAGCACATCGTAGGCATCGAACGCACATGGTACGAAACGCCGGGCCCTGGGCCAAACGCGGTGTTTTTTGATGGACATTTTTATAAACGCGGTGATTACTTTATACCGCACGAAAAAAGGGGACGCCCGATCACACTCTTTCAGGTGGATCAGACGTTTTATGTCGCAAAAGGGCGAGTGCAGATCTCGTCTAGCCCGACAATCGCCGCAGGACAACTTCGCGAGAAGGTTGGCAATCATACGATTGTTACGGCGGTTGTGCCCCTATCGAACGCGCAGCTTTTTCAGTTTTACATACCAGAAATACCGAAGATGCTTGTGCTCGCAGCATACTACTTTGGCTTGATCGTGATCTCCTCTGTGCTCACTTATGGTCAGAAGTTTCTGCTGCAGGTGTCGGCCAATGGCGTTTTAAAGAAAATGCGCACGGACGTGTTTCGGCAAGTCGCCAGGCTGCCGATTCAGTATTTCGATAACCTGCCTGCCGGTAAAGTGGTATCGCGTATCACGAATGATACGGAGGCCATCCGCCAATTTTATGTGACTGTGGTGGCTAGCATCTTGTCGAGCGTGGTTAATATGGCCGGGATCTATGTGGCGCTATTTATCCTCGATGTCAGGTTGGCGCTGATCTGTCTTCTGCTCATTCCGATTCTTGCGCTTTGGATCATCGTCTATCGCAAGTATGCCGTGGCAGTCAACCATCGCATTCGCTTATTGCTGAGCGACATCAATGGGATGATCAATGAGACCCTGCAAGGCATCCCTATCATCCGGGCGTTTCACCGCCAGGAGCGCACACTGAACGAATTTGAGACGCTCAACAAAGAGTTTTACGACAATCAGACAAAGCTTCTCAGCATGAATTCGGCCAGTGGCTGGAACCTCGTGGGCGTTTTGCGTGGTATCTTCTTTATCGCGCTGATCGCGTATTTTGGGTATCGGTCGTTTCACTTGAGCGGTGTGATGAAGTTTGGCGTGGTGTATGCATTTGTGGATTATCTCAATCGGCTGTTTCAGCCAGTCGTGCAGGTAGTCAACCAACTTGCCGGGCTTGAGCAGGCGCGCGTATCAGCGCAAAGGGTCTTTCAACTGCTCGATGAAGAAGGCGTCGACATCGTCGAGGGGTCGATCCCGAGATATCGCGGTGATGTTCGATTTGACGATGTTTTCTTCACGTACGACGGCAAGCAGGATGTGCTAAAGGGCATCTCGTTTGAGGCGTCACAAGGGCAGACAGTGGCGCTCGTGGGTCACACCGGGTCCGGGAAGAGTTCGATCATGAATCTGCTGTTTCGCTTCTATGATCCAAGGGCAGGGCGCATCACTATTGATGACATGGATATCTCTGGGCTAGCGCGCCAACATATTCGCAAACATATGGGTATCGTGCTGCAGGACCCGTTTCTTTTTACAGGTACGATCGCGTCAAATGTGAGCCTGGATGATCCTAGCATCTCGAAAGAGCGCGTCGATCAGGCGCTGCGCGATGTAGGCGCGGATCAG
>JAKACY010000035.1 GCA_021821025.1 Bacillota bacterium
TGGCACGGACCGTATTGGCGTAACGTGACTCTTTGCTACTGGGACATTCGTTTGGGCGGGCAAGAGTAGGTGCGTCGCCTGAAAGCTGACTGTACTGGTCATAAATTCGCTCGAAATCATCGTGTCCGTATTCCCACTTGATTGGTCATTCCAGGTCGGGTCCATGACAATCCAAGCGGAACCATTCCAGGCTTGCAACCATTGATGCGCTTCGGCGGCGTTTGCATCAGTGGCGGGCGGTGAAGTCCAGTCTCCGTTAGCCGATCCCGCAAGAAGCTGCGCAGGTATACCCACAGATTGCAACAACGAGGCACTAAGTGTCGCATAATCCTCACATATGCCTGATTTCGAATTTAACGAGGACAAATTATCCTGGTAGAGGTAATTTGGCGCATAACCCTTAGAATTAAACGCGGCTTCTGCATTGTTGTACACGATCGTTTCGCTGACAAAATTAGAGATCGCTGCAATCCCTGTGTCTACGCTGGGAGAATTCTCAAGCAGGGTCGCCGCTATTTGTGAGAAGCGGCTGCTGATATTGTAATCGCCCTGCGAAGATGGCAGTAGCGCAGCTTGAAGCGTTGAAGGCGCAGGGCCATTTACATGAATTGTGTATGTGCTATTGGGAAGGCTAAATTCTGTCGCATTGATGTCCGCCGTATGTGTCATCGTCTTTAAATAATTTGGGAACAGGCTCACCTGCACATCACCCATGAGCGGTGATCGCAGCAGTGCAGAGAACTTGCCGTTTACTACTGGAATCCGGTAGTCCCAGATAGCGCTCGTTTGATTGACCCCCTGCAAAGCCACGGTGATGCTAGACAGCCGAAGCGTGGTCCTCCCCAAAACCGGAATCCAATCCGACATCGCAGAATACGGGTAATACGCGACATGATCCTGCGTTTGAACCTGCGTTTGAACCTGCGGCTGAACCATTCCAGTTGGCAAAGGCAGGATACCAGTTAGAGCCTGAGGCACGGAAAACGGACGGGACTGCAACTGACGCTGACCTACAATGATCACCAAAGGCACACTGTAATCACCGTGATCCTCTGCCTGCACGGTGTAAATGCCAGGCTGTCTGGCCGAAAAATCTGCCTCCACGACGTTGTAATTGCCTCGCGACCAAATCCCTCCGCCAGGCGTGATCGTGGCTTCAGAACTGTTCACGCTCCATGTCGTCGTACTATTTTCTAGATTGCTGTTATTCTTATACGCAAATAAGTACAAAGTCTGGCCCGGTTGAGCAGCCAAAATTGATGCGCCACTTTCGCTTCCTAAAGGATCATTCGTTTGCGCGGACACGTATAAATCAGAGCCGGCGCGATTCCACATAAATTGGTCGCTCTGCGCATGATTAGAAAGCGATACGCTAGGTACAGACTGTCCATCGATCGTTAGAGCGCCACCTTGCTGTACAATGCTAGGCTGGGGCACACTTGAAGGGATCGTGCCGCTGCTAGATCCACCGCTTCCTGGTGCGGCTGGCGCTTCAGTACCCATCCCACCAGGTTGTGAGCTCCCGGACTGTAAGCCAGTCGCTACGCCTTTGTTCGTCGATCCACCCATCGGCACCTTAGAGCTATCGGAGCCACTCAAGCTCGTGGGTATTACCAGATTCCATGTACCATTTTTCCATGTGCTGTGAATATCGAGCAAGTTTAGTACGCGAATGATCGACACAATCGGCATGAATGTCGTAAACTCATTTGACCCAGGATAGTGATACACGACGGTCGGCGCGTCTCCCACAAGTTTACCGTTTAAATAGATACCCGTATTGTGATGGGATATGCCTATCGCCCTAGAAAGAGAAACGTGCGGAGCCATCATAAACCAGCCCTTTGCCACTCCGTTCCATTTATTCCCAATGTGTAGCGTGTCTAACAATTGCATCATGTACCAAATTGGCATATATGTCGTTGAATTGTGCACAAAGCTGTAAGGATGAGCAAAAAGTTTGCCATCGACCTCAATTCGTTTTTGCGTGACACTGTGAACTTGCGTAACCTTCGCTAGTGCCGGTACACCGGCAGAAAAACTGGAGGCAAGCGCGAGACTCGCGACAAGTAGCCGACTTAACTGTTTCAACCTGACCACACCTTTGCCACCAGTAATCAAAAACATATCTCTCATTCTAGTACGTTCGTTCAACCACTGTCACTGTATTTGTGCTTCCAGTGCAGTGCGACTTTACCATTACGCACGATCCGCCATTATTTCATAGTGATATGATAAACGGAAAAATTATACCTCTGAGCAGATAGTCCGGACAGGAGATCCTATGGGTAACCTTATGGTACAATTGGACTATGTGACGGAAAAGATTTCAGCAAACTGAGGAGGAACTACATATGGCACAAGAACGTGCAGATGCATTTTTACTGGGACAACCGCGCACGCTGAACGGCCCCGAACTGAAAGTGGGTGATCAAGCGCCGGATTTTGTGTTGGTGGCAAACGATCTATCAAAAGTTACGCTCGCAGATAGCAAAGGCAAAGTCCGCATCATCAGCGTAGTCCCATCACTCGACACGGGCGTATGCGATGCACAAACGCGCCGTTTCAACGAAGAGGCATCAAAATTAGGCGATGGTGTCGTGATCCTTACGGTGAGCGCCGATTTACCATTCGCCCAAAAACGCTGGTGTGGCGCAGCAGGAGTCGAACGCGTCCAGACCCTGTCCGATCACTTTAATATGTCATTTGGCGATGCATACGGTACGCACATCAAAGATCTCCGACTTGAAAGCCGCGCCGTATTCGTGGTGGATACTCAGGACAAAATAGTCTATGTCCAGTATGTCCCGGCAGCAGGCGAGCACCCGAACTACGAAGCTCCGGTTGAAGCTGCAAAAGCTGCTGTCAGGGCTTAAGCTCAGGTATGCGCACGTCGCAACAAGGATGTGTTGCTGCATAGCAAAACAGCGAAAACCCTTAGAAAACCTGCGATCCAACGTGATCGCAGGTTTTTCCTTTTCCATAAAAGTGCTTCAGGAAGATAAAGGATTCATAATTTAACCGTGTTTGAAAGCGCTCTATCATATTTTATCACTTGCCAAGCGCGTTTTGATTAAATATGATTAGAAATGTTATTTTCCGAAACGGGAGCGCCGTGCGGTAAGAAAGGACGTGTATTGTATGCAACTTTGTAAACGCATATGGAAACCGCTTATTCTGTATTGCTAGTTTTACGGCAGTCTAGAACTGTATAGCATCTCACGTGTCTGTTTTTGGAAACCGTTCTCAGAAATCGCTAAATGAGGACCGATCCATTTTCACCCGTTTTAGAATATCTGCAAGGGAGAGCAAATTAGTGCATTCCTTATTTCATGCTAATTTCGTAGACTACTTGATTATCGTCATCTATTTTATATTCGTCATCGGTGTGGGATTTTTGCTCAAAAACTACATGCGAACAGGCGAAGACTTCTTCCTATCTGGACGATCGATCCCCGGTTGGATCACAGGGCTTGCATTTTTATCAGCGAACTTAGGTGCCCTTGAGATCATGGGAATGACCGCCAGCGGCGCTGAATACGGCATGTTGACGGCGCATTTTTATTGGATCGGCGCAATCCCAGCCATGCTGTTTTTGGGACTTTATATGATGCCATTTTACTATGTGTCCAAAGTCCGATCAGTTCCTGAATACTTAAAGATCCGCTATAACGAAGCAACGCGAGGCCTCAATGCAGTGTCATTTGGCCTTATGACGGTCCTAACGTCAGGGATCAGCCTCTATTCGATGGGACTGATCTTCCAGGTTTTAATCGGTTGGTCGCTATCGACGAGCATTATGGTGTCCGCTGTTGTGGTTCTGCTCTACGTGGGGCTCGGCGGTCTCACGTCTTCGATTTACAACGAAGTTTTACAGTTTTTCTTGATCTGGGCCGGCCTCTTGCCGATCCCGCTGATCGGCATGCACAACTTAGGCGGATGGAGCGGCATGATGTCGCGCTTGCCAAGCAGCTTTGGACACCTTTGGTCCAACATGGGCAGCCCTGCAAATAACGCGATGGGCATCGATTGGCTTGGCCTGCTCTTGGGCCTTGGGTTCGTTCTTTCATTCGGATACTGGACGACAGACTTTTTGGTCGTACAGCGTACCCTCGCCGCAAGAAACTTACGCGCGGCGCAGAACACGCCAATCTACGCCGCATTTTTCAAGATGATCGTCCCAATCCTCGTCATCATTCCGGGACTTATCGCAGTCGCAGTGTACCCGCACATCGGTCACACGCCTGGCATGAGCTACAACCTGGCACTGCCACTGCTCATCGCTAAGTACTATCCACCCGGCATGATGGGACTTGGTCTGACGGCGATGTTAGCGAGCTTCATGAGTGGGATGGCTGGGAACGTGACGGCATTTACCACCGTTTGGACGTACGATATTTATCAGGCGTATATCCGTAAAGATGCCAGTGAAAAGCACTACATTGCAGTCGGACGCTGGGCCGTGTTTTTAGGGGTTGTCATCAGCATCGGCACCGCGTATATCGCGGCAGGCTTCCCGAGCGTGATGGACTACATGCAGACGCTTTTTTCATTCTTTAACGCCCCCCTCTTTGCGACGTTCTTAATCGGGATGTTCTGGAAACGGGCGACTGGTTGGGGAGGATTTTGGGGTCTGATCGTCGGTATCGTCAGCGCATTCCTAATGTACATGCTGCTTCCTGCACACCTATTTACAAGCCCGGACGCGGGCAACTTCTGGCGCGCATGGTGGGCCTGGGTCATTACGGCAGTCGTAACAATCGGCGTAAGCCTCATGACACGTCCGAAAAGCGACGAGGAACTGAAAGGCGTTGTCTACGGGCTGACAAAGCTCCCGTCGTACAAAGGTTACCCATGGTACAAACGCCCAGGAATTCTGGCGAGCATCGCATTCGTGATTCTGATCGGCATCAACATCTGGTTGTGGTAATTTGCTGAGGCAGGCAGTGGCGCTACCAAGCTTCTTATAGCAAGGACGAGTATTCGTCTGCACCGATGTATAGAGGAGGAATGCATCATGGACTTATCTAAGACCAAGCTACTGGATTTACGCTTTTTGATCGGAATTTTATTTACCATCTACGGAGTTATACTCGTGATCTATGGGGCCATCGCTGATCCCCATACGAAGGCCCTCTCTTGGAATATCGACCTGTGGTGGGGTCTCGTGAACCTGATCATCGGACTAGTCTTTTTGTGGATCGCGCGCCGCCCTCAGCGCCTCGACGACTGACGGTAAAGCTCAAAACATATAGGATACCACGATATTCTGATGTCCCGGTTAAGGATGATCGACAACGAAAGTGGCATGTGAACCCATAAGGATTCACATGCCACTTCTTGATTACCTAACCCTTGGCGGGCTCATCTGTTACGCTTTCTGCACCTTAGTTTGAGGTCTGTACGTCACCTTTGACTGTTGCATCTACAGCCGGTGAAACAGCAGCTTTGCCGCCAATCACCCAAATACTGTGCAGGGACGACTTCGCGTTGGCCAAGAAGGTCGCTGTGGACGTCGGCACCGAATCCCCGTTGGTGAGCAGAATCGGTACGTTGTTATTTGCAGCAAACGCCGATGCAGAGAGAGCGTCCACGAGGCTTCCCGTAGGTGTTCCGTTCGAAGCCAGAACAGCTCCTGTCGCATTCGGGAAGTAGTGTGCAGCGATCGCTGCCGCCGTACCATTCATCGTCTGTCCGGCCAAGCGCATTACATTGGAAGCGCCCAGGGTTTGATCTAATCGATTTTCAAGGTCTGGAGAAACAACATAGTTTCCGCCTAGCAACACTGCATTTTTGATGCCTGCGGATTGTAAAAATGCGAGTTGATCCGCAGTTAAAGCAGCTTGTCCTGTCTTGACGAGCAACACTGGCGCGCCTTGCTGATAAGCCACAGGACTGCCCGATGCAGCGTCGACCATCGTTCCACCATTTGCGATGAAGACCGTCTGCGCCTGCGTCAATTTGTTGCTATACATGTACTGATCGATCATGAGTGATGTATCATAGAGCGTTTGACCTTGAAACTGCCTTACTACGGTCAGTCCTGCTTGGGTCAGTGCATTTACGACTGCATCGCTGATCGCATGCGGTCCACCCAACACATAGACCGTTTTCGCGCCCAAAGCTTGAATGGATTGCAGTACGGCTGGATCAAGCTGATTTTGAGCAGTTAGAAGCAGGGGTGCATGAAGTGCGCCTGCCAAACCTGCCGCCGAAAGCGCGTCTGGGCTCGGCGTTTTGTTGCCCTGAAATGCCAGAACCACAGAGCTTGCGCCATCTGGATATGCTGATTCCGCTGCTTGGATTGCGGTATCCATCGCACGCTGTCCAGCAATACGGTTCACGGAATTTACGCTGCTCGCACTCACAACAGCGAAAGTCGTGAAGTGGCTCGTGGTCATGGTGATAGTATTCTGATTCACAGTGAAGTTAGAGACTGGCTGCCACGACTTGGTAAGCGGGTTCCAGAACACAATCGAAATCGGTGACGTCGGCGCGGCCGTTAGCGTAAATGTAACGGTCACAGGTTTACTGAAGTAGTCCACCGCTGTGCTAGAACTGCTGCCACCAGAGCTTGAACCAGTGGTACTTGTGCCCGACGCCGACAACTGAATGGCTTGCAAAACATTCTTAATGGGGGTCACATCGGTCGGCAACGTCGTGATAGCATTCAGTTTTACTTGCAACCCTGACGTGACGTCGTCCGTGCTCAAGTTTGCCAGAACTTGAATACCGTGGTTGCCAAGTACCGCCACGGTCAAAGGCTGTCCTGCCACGCCGGTTTGCGTTGCTGTTGGCGATGTGGCAGTCGTTGTTGACGTGGAGCCACCAGTGCTGGCGCCACCAGTGTAGGCAGGGGCGACATTTACAGGAACCTGTAAATTGTACCCGCGCAACACAACATTTAAAATTATCTGACCTGAAGTAAGAAACTGGACATTCCAGCCACCAGCAGAGTTTTGAGTGACTAGTGCATCACTCGGGTTAGCCGTCACACTGGTAAATAAGCTACTCGGCAACTGCTTGATGATAGAATCAATCGAGGACCCAACGTTTTGTGGAGCAAACTCGAGCGTTGCACTCGTCCCCATCACGGGACTACCACTTGTAAACACAGGGTTTATCGTTGCAGCGATCAGATCTTCCATAATCTGTTGAGCATCTGCACTGTAGCCGTAGGCTTTTGAAAACTGATTCATAAAGTTTGCGCGGTATGTTGGGATATTATCAATGGAAAGGTTGTATTTTCCAAGATCTCCGCTAAATACAGGATTTGCTTTAACTGCTGCAATAAGCGCGTTCTCGATATCCATGTTCAATGAGTTCGTAGAATTCGCAGTGTTGTTCGTTATAATCTCACCGAGAAGAGCGGTTCGAAAACTGCTATAAAAGCTGTCTAATTCAGTGCCTGTAATGTTTAAGTTTGGGGGGAACGCTCCCTTGATCGCATTACCCAGTTGGTTCACACTGGTAGCTTCTGTCGTATAATCTGTTAAGATAGCAAACAGGTTCTGCACGAAGGCAACGCCACTCTGCTGAGTGGAGTTAAGATGACTGTAATTCATGCCGTATAGGACTTGCGCCCAACTGTCCTGTGCCTTGCTTACTGCGGCGGCGTTGCCTTGAACTGAAGGATCTGGAGCCACCTGTGCCACGAATTGCTTCACTGCATCGATGGTACCGTCTTGCGTCAGGGTCGTATTGAGCCCATTATAAATATCGACCAAGTTGGATAGTTGCGCATAGTTCGTGGGCTGCAGTAAAGTTGATGACGACGTACCCGAGGTGTCTGCATACACCAACGGCGCTCCGCTCATCGCTAATCCCCCGAGTGCCGTGACAAGGGCTATACCAGCGCCCATTCGGGATACAAAGTGATTCGAATGAGAGTTTTTCTTCATATCTAACCTCCGCTCAAGTCCATAATAAAACCTGCTAGATTTAGGATAAACTATAAATCTACAATTTTCCACCTCTAATTTGCAAATTCTACTAACTCATTGCATTAATAACCCAATGTTGCCCATCCCAAGAGCTTGTAATCGACAGTCTCGGCAGCACCTGCATGAGTTTTGCAATAGGTACATAAGTGATTGGGCGATGTGTAATGGGATCCTTAACAATCATATCAGACAGCATCTGAACCGTTTGACCGTTAAATTGAATAGATGCATTGCCTAATCTCGGCGTGAGGCCAGTCAGACCTGTCAGTCTCTCGGGCACCGTGGAGGGAATTTTCAGATCCAACGTACGGCCGTTCCAGGTCGAAGGGATCCCGGCAAGACGCATCGTCTTCATCACGTACCGAAGTGGCATATAGGTGGTACCATCATGAACGATAGCATCAACGGTTGTAACGAGATGATTATTGAGATACACCGCTCTTTGTCCCTTTGAAAGTGGCGCCGGTTTAAATGTTAGTTTTGGAATTCTCGCTGGCGGCGGTGTCAGCATGACGATAGTAGCCGACGATGGGGCTATAAATGATAAATTCGCAAAAGAAGCGGTTGGCGTCGCAAGCGGAATAAGACCGTCTGGCCCCACCTCATAGACCAGTGTGTTCTGCGTAATACCTATATGGTGGATATTGACCGTGATCGGCTTCTTAAGGGACATCTGCTGCCCGACACTTAACGAAAGTGCGTCCAGCCACTGCGTGCCTCGCGGCAAATTGATGGATTTCGGCAAGTTGTATGTACTCACATCGAGCGGTGCCGTCTTACTGATCGCGCCCGGCTGAACGACGACTGAAACTGCTCCGCCTCCAGGCAAATTCGAATGCCAAACGCCCCCGTGAGTCGACACTACCTTTTGTAGAATGGTTGCAACACTAGGCGCACCTGACCCAGAGGTAACCCCACTTCCCTGTACAGTCCCTGAGCCTGTCACAGCGGCAGTCGATCCACCACCTGATGTAGAACTTCCCAATCCCTGATTCGAGCCGTTGCCAGAACTAGAGGAGCTTCCATTAGATCCATTACTACCCGCTGTGCCGGACCCAGACATGGCGCCAGGGCCGGAAGGATTGCCTGGACCCGAAGCAGAACCGCTAGCAGTTCCCGAGGCGCCGCTACCCGGTGAACCAGAAGCAGAGCCTGGGCCAGAACCGGTAGTGCTCGCCACTGTGCCCTGAAAAATCGCGCGGATGTCCCGGCTAGCAGCCTGGATATATCCCTGGAATGCACTATTCAGGCTCTGCTCCATATTCGCTGCTGTCTGTAGTCCTGCAAGATTGAACATCTCTGATGGCGCATCACTCACGATCGTGCTGAGATAGCTCACCACGTCCGATGCCTGAACTGCAGGATTAAGCGCCTGCATGCTCGCAACAATCGAGCTGATCAAAGACTCTGCTTGCGACTGAGTCGAGTCTTGCAATGTGACAAGCTGGGATAGTTCCGGCACCAATGATGCAGAAACCTTTGCCTGATCCGGCGTCAGGTTGTCCGTTCCAAATAACACCAGATTCCAATCAAACGTACTGCTCGACAACACTTGAAGCACGGGCGCTGCAAGCTGTTGCGCCAATCCTCCATCATGGGCTTTCGCCGAATAGGTTGCAATCTGCTGCGCTAGTGATGTGATGCTCGGGGCGGACGTCGTGGCATACGCTGGCATAGTGGTACCGATCATCGCACAGATCATCGCGCCCGATGTCAATATGCGCAGACTGAGTCCTCGTTTGGAGAGCCCGACGTTATTTCTATCATATCCGTTTAATATAAATTTCCGTGTCAAATCCTACTCCTCCTGCATCAAATGCGCCAAAATCTCATGTCTTGGTATGCTGTTACTAATCTACCATGTACGTGGTGAAACTACCACATTCGCCGCAAGTCTGACTAGTACAAATGCTGCAGGATCGAGTACATCGTAGTTTGTACCTGCGGTGCGACATCGGCGAGAATCTTCTTCCAGCGCCAATATATTTCGACCAGTTCCGCTTGAGAAAATGCCGCCCATCCCTCCGAAGTTACCGGGGCTACCTCAATGTCAGCGCCCCCCTGTTGCGGAGTATCACCGCCCACGGCGCTGATCAACCGTTCGAAATATGCCCGATTGTGCGGCTCAACAAATGGCGACAGGTATATAATGTCTCCTTGCGTAAAAGGAATTTCACGCAACGATTGGATCGTCATTTGCTCATGTTCCTCTGCGAAAGAGATGCCGCCAACACCCAACAGCACGATGACACCGACCCGGTAGCCAGCTTGCTTCAACAAGTTGATCGCCTCAATCGCCTCATCGGGAGTGCCAGGTTTATTGAGAAATCTGCGAACCCGTGCGCTGCCTGACTCCAGGCCGACGTACACTGTTTGAAGGCCCATTTTCCGCAAAGTTGTGAGCTGATCCACCGATTTGCGATCCAGATTGAACGTATCCATAAAGGTTGACATTTGGTGACCATACTGTACTTCAGGAAGCTCCGCCCTAATACGCTCGATCATCGTGGCAAGACGCTCGTATGGAACGATGAGCGCGTTTCCATCCGCAAGGAAAATTCCGGTGCGATCCTGAAGCCGCTCACCGAAAAAGCGGCGAATAGCGCGCAGATGCGCCTCGAACTCTGCCATTGATAAAATATGAAAGGGCCGCCCCTGGTAAAAGTCGCAAAATGTGCACCGATTATACGAGCAACCTTGACTGATTTGCACCACAAGAGCCTGATATTGATCCGGCGGCAAAATGCTCACTGGCTTATACACAGCGTTAAATGCTTCTTCATCACAAGCCAGATCCCGCTCAGACCAGCTGAGGATGCGTTGTAGATCTGTGTGCACATCACCATCGGCATGTGAAACTTGTTTAGGGTGCAACCCCTGCTCGGCAGACATCGACCGAGCGGAGGCAGCGGTCTGAGCAGCGGTCTGAGTAGACGAGCCGGGTAACCTGTTTGGCACAACGGTTAACTCCGCACAGAGCAATCGGCCTTCCTCAATGACGGCTCGCTTATCAACTTCCGTCAACTCCCGGTATTCTCGAAACATGGTCCCCTTTTCACCGGATGCTGTGGACTCCACCATGCGGTGATTCAACCCACGGCGCACTGCCCACCCCTGATGAGAGACGGACAAGAATTTGCCTGTACGGTCATATCGCCACACCCCATGAGGCGTCTGAATCTGAGTGCCACGCGTCGTTCGACGAATACTCATTTCGCGCAATTGATTAGGCTGTTTCGTCCTAGCTAAGCCCTCTTCGCTCGTCCTGTCGTCATGCATACTTTCATCCACCACATTTTTCATCCATATTTGCGCACTCACTTTATCATACAAGTCGGATCAACGATTCACCAAATCCAGCACGACCATGCTATAAGGCGGCACTTCGACCGTGCCACTTCCATACGTTAAAGCCTTTTGAACGATAGGCCCTGCCATTGTGTTGGGGTCAAATTTGATTTGAGAGCCACCGAGCGCATTGGCTCCAGCGGTCCCCGCCCCGTAGATAAATTCTGTCATCATGGAGTCCTTAGGTATGTTTAGCCCGCGCAGGGAAACTCGATACGAGTCACTCGGATCCGTGTTTACGAGCATCACGGAGGTGGTTGCCTTCCCAGTTGTCGCAGCATAGGCGTTTACCATCGGCTGATCGCTGTTCGCCTGTACGTACTGATCGCCAGGTTGGGCAAATAATTCCACCATGCGATACGCCCAAAACGATGCAGTTGGCGTGTTGAGTGCAGGCTCGCCTTTGTCCCCTTGCGCCAAAATACCATAATCACCATACGTAGCGCTGCCATATAGTGAAGAGTCCGTATTACCTGCATTCGAGTTGTTGTGCAGATCCCACCAACTGACGTCGGAAGCGCCGTTTTCAAGCCATGTGTTATAATCGTTCGCCAAGAACAACCCATTGACCATGCTCATCATCTGCTTACCCGGATTGCCCGAAACGGAGTTTGTCTCGTCCACCAGAATTTTTACATTTTTTGCATTGCTACCACAATATTGATCGATGTACGAGCGCAGTTGGCTCATATAGTCAGCGATCGAAAGCGTCGTCTGCAGCAGGCTCGCGTCATTTTCTTGCCCAGGATTTTCAGGATACCAGTGAACTATCACAAAATTGATATCTTTCCCTACGATCGGCAACAACGTGCGATCCCAATATGGCTGAATGCCACTCGGCCATACCGTCGGAATGGTCGCCACGACGCCGATTTGTGCATGTGGATCCACTTTGCGCATGGCAGCAATGTATTTCAGCGCATTTTTACCGTAGCCTGCGGGACTCTTATCCTGGTGATAGTTCGCCTCCCACGTCACACCTTGGTACTCACCGTCACCGTAAAGCTCATTGCCGATCTCCCACAAGGCATCCTCATGGTGCTTTTTAACGTACGCTACCCAGGATGCGGCTTCTTGTGGGCTTCCCGTGCCATAGTTCACCGTGAGCATCGGAGTTGCACGCACCTGTTTAGCTAGGTTCATAAATTGATCAAATTCAAATAACGCGCTATTCCAATGATATTGATCTGCATACGAACCTCCAGGCCATCTTAGCATCCGAATGCCAAGTTGCTGCAGCCGCCCTGGTACTGCCTCCGAAAACAGATTCGCATCCCACACCGCGGTGTTCATCCCATAGGCAAGCGGGGGCACTTTCGCGAGTTTTTCTTGAGGACTTATCGTCACCGTGGTAGGCAGCACCGTCACTCGTTTGGGAGCCAGATCGCGCCGTGGGCCCGTGGCAAGTGTGTTAAGTGTGACAAATGTGGCAGGGCGCACACCCAAGCCGCTGGCAGCGTGCACCTCGTTTGGTATAGCGCCCAAAAACGTAAAGATGGTTAGTAAAGCGCTTCCATAAACTATACTAGACCTTCTCATCTGTTGTTCCTCCTCTATCGGAACTTTATTATCCAAAGGTGAACAAATAAGTCCACCAACTCATCCTAATCGATCTGTATAAACCCCGACAACTGTCAAGGAGAACTTTCCTGGGATGCGCGGCAGCAGCCCGCTCGTCTTTGCACAATTCTCTGTATAAATAGGGTGCAACAACTCATCAACGTGATCCCACCAGTCACGCTGCCTAAAGGAGTCAAACCATGGGAGAACCGATCATCAATCAACCGCACGCAGTCTATGGACCCGGAAAGTTAGAATTAGGTGAAAACGTCTTTATCTCTGAGCATTCCTGGTTCTCTCTGCCTCAGCCAAACGCACGCGTGTTGATTGGGAACAACACACAAATCGGGCGTTTTTTTGGAATCTCGTGCATCCACGAAATTTCTATCGGGCAAAGTTGCTTGATCGCCGAACGTGTATTTATTACAGATACAGGACACCGCTTCGAGGACCCCACTGTCCCTATCATTATATCAGGCAACACGACTGGTCGGCCAGTCGTCATAGACGACGACGTCTGGATCGGTGTGAATGCGTGCATTTTACCCGGCGTCCACATCGGCTATCACGCTGTCATCGGTGCAGGCTCCGTCGTCACGAGCGATGTACCAGCCTACTCAGTCGCAGCAGGCAATCCCGCAAGAGTCATCAAGGCGTACGACCATGAAACGCACTCATGGATCGATGCCAGTATCCAGCGCACACCCTAAAATCAGCACCCCGGGTACAAACGAAAAGATCCACGGTACCTTAGATCTCCAATCCGATGTGAGCGGCAACCTTGATGCACGAATGTGCCTAGTTGCCGCACCTTTTTGCTTGCCCTTAGATATAGTTCAAGTCATCCGTACGCGCGAGCGGCAGTTTTAAGCCATCGTCGTCACTAAATATCCACGCAGATAGCGCTGCTCTACTCTCAAGCAGCCTACCTTCAGCAATTACGCGGGCGTTATTACTCAGATTGACCCAGTTCACACGCCAAGCGTTCTCACCCTCATTTATCAGCAATAGCTCACCCCCATAGAATTCGCGTATGAGTGCACCCATCTCCCTCAACAGCATCGCAGGGTTTAGTACGCATACCGTACCTTGATTCGATTCAGCCAACCAATCGGCATATCCATCCAAAATGGAGCGAGTTGTGATATCCGTACTTGCGATGGTCAGGTGAACGCGAGACACGTTAAAGTGCGTCTGTGCTGCTTTTATCATGGCGAGAAGGGCCGTTCGGTCCCCAGCCCACTCAACGACATGCACGACGCCAGTCTCATAATCAGGCTTTATCACGACGGCGTACGCGATCACTTGGTCTTGCCGATATGCCTGAAATAGCTGCGGCTCTGCCGATTGTGCACGAAAGTGCGGCGCTTTCATGGTCGCCAAAAGCTCACGCATGTCAGCAACTGTGCGGGCAAACCGTAGTCGTTCAGCTAGATATAACGCGTGCAGTACCCTAACGTCGTCTGGCGAAGTCGTAGCCTTGACTTCGATTGCATCCTCAACATGATCCACAGGACCGATCAACGCGCCCAACCACTTTCCAAAGTCAACGCAGCCAATTCGGCGATATATTGATAGGCCTCCCGATACGAGCAGCAAACTCGTGTTGGCTGAAAAATCCTTTATCACCTGCTCTATCATAAGCGACGCAAAATGCTGCTGACGATATTGCGCAAGCGTGCAAACCGACCCCATGGAGGCCACGCTAACAGTCACGCCATGCACATGCATATGGCCTGGCATCATTCCCACAAGGCTCACCGGTAAACTATCTTGCTCTATAAAATATAAATTGTGTGCGTTATTGGGGCTAAACATCGGTCGAAATTCGACCGACATCGCTGTTCCTTCTGGTAGCTGCGATCTAAAGACCCGGTCAGACAGTACGCTCAGCGCTTCAATATCCTTTGCTTGACCGCGCTTAATTAATTCATGCGTCATCTCACTTCATCCCCTTCGTAAAAATAACAGGCAAACGCAGTTATCCGCGCTATTCAGACATGCCATAACATTAATGCTACTTGAACACACCCATACAAGCAAATAAACCGCAAACCCTTGCTAGCAGCAACCCGGTTTCTACCAAGCCAGCAAGAACTATTAGTGGAAAAATAGTGGGATACATGTACAATGGTAGAGTAAGTCATAGCGTTTCAGTGATACGATGCTACGGCGATATGCAGGAACGGCCAACATGGCGCTTCTGCCACCAAACACGAGAAGATGATACGGCTGCGCCGATAATCTGAGATAGGATGACAAGATGATTTCCCTACAAGGTATACATAAAACAATCATAGATGGGCGCCACCAAGTACGCGTGCTCGATGACATCAGCCTCGCGATTCATGAGGGCGAGTTTGTGTCGATCATCGGGCCATCAGGGTCCGGCAAATCGACCCTGCTACATGTGCTAGGGCTGCTGGACAAGCCCACGGATGGGCAGTATTTTTTTACAAATGAGCCCGTACTGCGACTCTCCCCTGGTCGCCTCGCGACGTTTCGCAACAGGCGCATCGGATTCGTGTTTCAATCCTTCATGCTGATGCCCCGCATGAGTGTGCTCGAAAATGTCGAGTTGCCTCTGCTTTATTCCCGCCTGTCCCGACGCGAACGAAGAGAGCGCTGCATCGCGGTGCTACAAGGCGTCGGCATGCAAGACAAAGTTAAACAGCGTGCCATCCACCTTTCCGGCGGCGAGAAACAGCGGGTAGCAATCGCACGTGCACTTGTCAACGATCCTGACCTCATCCTCGCGGATGAGCCGACAGGGAACCTCGATGGCGCGGCGAAAAGCGGCATTTTGCAGATTTTCTCCAAACTAAAGGCACAAGGTAAAACGATCGTGATGGTTACCCATGATACCGACGCGGCGGCCATTGCAGACCGGTGTCTGCGGATACAGAGCGGGCGCATTGTCGATGCGAAGCTCGCAGGAGGTGCAAAGTGAGACTGTTTCGCAGCATCACACTCGCATTTCACAGCATGTGGGACTATAAAGGACGCAGCATTTTGGCCTTACTAGGCATGCTGGTCAGCACGCTGCTGCTGGCGTTTTTGCTGGCTGTGCTCCATAATTTTCAAAATAGCGTCGATGGGCAAGTCTCAGGTTTCGGTTTGCGCCAAATCGTGGCCATGCCGGGGCGCGTGTTGAATCGCAAAGTGGGACAATTTGATCTCAGTACGCTGATGTCCGTCACCACCATGAACAGTACGCTAACCGCGCAGGATGCGACAAATGTCAAAAAGCAGGTACCAGATGTAGTAGCGGCGGTTCCACAGACCGAAATCGTGTCGAGCGCACACTATGGGAACGCTTCTACGGAAATCTTATACACAGGCACCACCGTCTCCTTCGACAAGGTTTTCAGACTTAAGCTGGCAGAAGGTCGCTGGCTCGATCATGCAGATATGAACACGGAAGCGCCATCGATCGTGTTAGGGGCGCTCACGAAACAGGCTCTATTTGGCAAGGCAAACGCCATCGGCAAGACGGTCATGATCAAAGGGGTACCGTTTACCGTCGTCGGCGTGCTGGCGCCAAAAGAGTTGATCGGATTTAATTTTGACGAACGCGCTTATACCGAATATTCCATGGTAGTCCACACGACCAATGTAACGCATGCCTCTATGATCTTTTTCTCGGTGAGCCCACACGCGTCCATCGATCAGGTCGCAGGGCAGATCGACGGCGTAATCTCTAAAGATCACGGGCGAAAGGACTTCATGCTCGTCAAAGCGGATGAGGCGTTGCATCTTGTAGATATCCTAATGAAACTAATCACAGCCGTAACTGTCGGAGTGGTAGGCGTGTCCTTTCTCGTGAGTGGCATCGGAATCATGAACGTGATGCTTCTCGTTGTCAATGAGCGGACGCGGGAGATCGGGCTGCGCAAGGCAGTCGGCGCCAAGTCGTATCAGATCCTGCTGCAGTTTCTGGCGGAGACGCTCATCATCTGCCTGATCGGCTCAGGCCTAGGCCTTGGCATAAGCGTGGGGCTTCTAAAGTTACTAGGCCATTATTACTCAGCCATATCGACGCAAATGCCCGTTTACGTGGTGCAAGTCAGTGTCCTCTTTTCACTCGTGACCGGCCTTCTGTTCGGGTTATCGCCCGCGATCAAAGCCGTGCGCGTGCAGCCGGTCGATGCGTTGCGATACGAGTAGGGAGTAGGTTGGGTAACTCAGCAGCATCGTCGGCCCATAGATTACGACGCGAGGAGGCGCTAAGTTCATGCCTAAAAAGACAGTGGTCTTGGGCTCAACGGCTGTATTTGTAGCTGGATGTGTCACGATTTTCCTGAGTGTGACACATCCTTGGTTGACAGGTACCCCTTCTACCCAGGCCACGGGTCGGTCCGCGAAAAACCTAGCTGTAGACCAGACCAATGCAGGACTTTCAACAGTAACGAGCGCTACGAAAAGCAGTACAAGTCGTCATGCCAATGGCTCCCAAATCAACGCGACACGCAGCAAGAATGGGACTACTGCG
>JAKACY010000236.1 GCA_021821025.1 Bacillota bacterium
CGTACTAAGTACGTCTAGACGATTGACCACCGTTAATCGGTCGCGCAGCTTGTTCTGCGGCAGAGGTGGGTCCGGACAAACGGGTCAACAAGAGTGGTAACGCGTTCGACGGCAGGTCGATCGTCCCTTGAGGATGATTGGCCTGTTTTTTGTTTGTTAGACAAAACTTGGAGGGATGAGAACATGACTGCAAATCACGAAGAAGTGAAGGCTGGCATGAAGAATCACACGAAGTATACCAGAGGGTATTTTATGCCGCCTGCACATAGCATGAAATGGACACAAAAGGAGTATATCACGGAAGCTCCTATATGGTGCAGCGTGGATCTTCGCGATGGCAATCAGGCATTGATCGTGCCGATGAATTTGCAGGAGAAGCTGGACTATTTCCAACTGCTTTTAAAACTCGGCTTTAAGGAAATTGAAGTCGGTTTTCCCGCGGCGTCCGAGACGGAATTCGCCTTCTTGCGCACCTTGATCGAACAGGATTTGATTCCCGATGATGTCACGATTCAAGTGCTGACACAATCGAGAGAGCACATTATCCGCAAAACCCTTGAATCGTTAGAAGGTGTCAACAAAGCCATTGTCCACCTGTACAACTCAACGTCGGTGGCGCAACGCGAACAGGTATTTAGAAAGTCCAAAGAAGAGATCATCGATATTGCGGTACGCGGCGCAAAGCTGGTGAAAGAATCTGCAGAAAATACAGCCGGAAATTTTCAGTTTCAATATTCACCGGAAAGCTTTACAGGCACAGAGGTGGATTTTGCCCTGGAGATTTGCAATCACGTGCTCGATATATGGCAGCCTTCGGCAGATAACAGGGTGATTATCAATCTTCCCGCTACCGTGTCGCTTTCTTTGCCGCACATTTACGCGAGTCAAATTGAATACATGAGTGATCATTTACATTTCCGGGACCATGTTATCTTGTCCGTGCATCCGCATAATGATCGTGGAACAGGCATCGCAGATGCTGAGCTGGGTATGCTGGCCGGCGGGCAAAGAATCGAAGGAACCTTATTTGGCAATGGGGAAAGGACCGGCAACGTAGACATTATCACGCTTGCCCTCAACTTGTTCTCGCACGGGGTCGATCCAAAACTGAATTTGGAAAACATCCCTGAAATCATAGCTGACTATGAGCGACTGACGAAAATGACTGTCTCCAAAAGGCATCCCTACGCCGGGGAACTTGTCTTCACCGCTTTTTCAGGGTCGCACCAGGATGCTATCGCCAAGGGCATGAAGTGGCGTGAGGAAAAAGTTCGTTCGTTTTGGTCGGTGCCTTATCTGGTGATTGATCCAAAGGATGTCGGCAGAGAATACGAGGGCGATATTATTCGTATTAACAGTCAGTCTGGCAAAGGCGGAATTGGTTATGTGCTTGAGCAAAATTATGGCCTTGACCTTCCGGCAGCCATGCGTGAAAGCCTGGGTTATCGTGTCAAAAGTGTTTCCGACCGCTTGAATAAGGAACTCATGCCTGATGAAGTGTACGATATTTTTATGAGGGAATATGTAAACCTTGACACTCCTATCGCGTTTGTGAAGTATCGTTTTTCCCAGCATGATGATTTTCAAACGATTGTCACCGTGCGAATTGATGGTGTTCTGCAAGAATTCACAGGCACGGGAAATGGAAGACTGGACGCCATCAGCCACGCACTTTTGACGAATCTTGATTTGACCTATACCAATTTGGTCTACAAGGAGCACGCTTTGGAAGTCGGTTCACAGTCTAAAGCCGTTTCGTACATCGGAATTACCGCGGCAAATGGAATTTCCCACTGGGGATGCGGCATTGACGTCGATATTATGACGGCTTCCGTAAAAGCGCTGTTTAGTGCCGTAAATAAAATGAGCATGGTTACTGAATAAGGCCGTCTTTACAGGTTAACAGACGGTTCCTTGAGGGCAGAGCAACTCCGTGACAATGACGAGTTGCTCTCTTTTTTCTATTGTTTCGATAAAATCCTCTCAAATATAATATCTTAGGAGGAATCTTTCTCCGTGTGTCGAAAGATACTGAGACCGACATGCGTAATAGCCTCGATCAAGAGCGCACAAGGATACGAGGGAGTGATGGTTATGAATGCTGTGCTCAAGGCCTTGCGCGGAGGATTGATCGTTTCATGTCAGGCGCTTCCAGGAGAACCTCTGTATGGATCGAAATACATGGTTGGCATGGCCATAGCAGCCGAGCAAGGCGGTGCCGCTGGTCTTCGGGTCAATGGAGACGATGATATTAGGGCGATTCGCGCCGTGACACGGCTACCTGTCATCGGCATTGAGAAAAAGGAATATCCTGAATGTTCGGCGTACATCACGCCAACGATGACAGAGGTCGACCATGTCGTCGGTGCGGGAGCGGACATCGTCGCTCTTGATGCGACAGGATCTCTCCGTCCGGACGGAAGTACATTTGCCGATATGGTAAGGCGCATCCGCGATCGGTATGATGTACTTATTATGGGAGATGTGTCGACGGCAGAGGAGGGTCTTTCGGCTGTGCATGCCGGGGCAGACTTGGTCTCGACAACGCTCGCCGGCTATACACCATACAGTGCCACAGTGGATGGTCCTGATTTTCAACTACTGGCGCGCTTGGCGCGTGAGGCTGGAGTCCCCGTCGTAGCCGAGGGGCGGTTTTGGACGCCCGAGGAATGTCGACAAGCCTTTGGTCTGGGCGCGTTCGCAGTGGTCGTGGGCACGGCTATCACGCGACCGCAAGAGATTGCTCACCGTTTTGTGAAAGTTACGCCACGCTGGATCTCACAGTTGAAAAGCACGGAAACGGCGAATAGAAACGATGCGCAAAAGGTTGAAGCGAACGCAAAGCCGCAGACAGTTCGGCAATGTTCCATAGATCATAAGAAGAGAGAAGCGGATGTGCATTGAAAACAGTACAGGGTCTGAGCATGAATCCGATGTTGATGATACGTTCCATGCTTCCCAGTATGACCAAGACAGAACAAAAGGTTTCCGAACTCGTGCTGCAAGACCCTGAATTCGTCATGTTTGCCTCGATCACCGACGTTGCGGAACGAGTGCGCGTCGGTGAAACAACGGTTTTGCGCGTATGCAGAAAATTGGGCTTTCGCGGTTATCAGGAATTTAAATTAGCCATTGCTCTCCATTTGGCAAATCCGCCGAAAAGTGCTGACCACGAAGAGATCGATGGATCGGACACGCTTGATACGACGCTGCGCAAGATTGCAGAGTACAACATCCAGACGCTTGAGGACACAGCCAAGCTCCTCAATACCGAGGCAGTACGCCAGGTGGCGCAACGCATAATTGAGGCCGAACGCGTATACGTGTTCGGTGTTGGATCGTCAGGCATTACTGCGCAAGATCTGCAGTACCGCTTAATGCGAATCGGCTTGAACGCTTTGTACGCAACAGACGCTCACATCATCGCGATGCTTTGCGCACTGGCAAATAAGCGCGACGTCGTGATTGGCATTTCCTCATCGGGGAGTACCAAAGA
>JAKACY010000237.1 GCA_021821025.1 Bacillota bacterium
TGAAGGCGGGCGCCAGCTTTGCAACCCTGGCGGTGAAGTATTCCATCGATCCGTCAGCGAAACAAAACAAAGGACATCTTCCCTCCACGCCTGTGACGAAGTATGTGCCGCAGTTCGCGCAGGCCTGTGAGACGCTGCCGATTGGCCAAATTAGTGCACCAGTGCACACACAGTACGGCTATCACGTACTGCGTGTGGATGCGCGGACACAGCAGACCTTCAGTCAAGCGGAATCGAACATCAAGCAGCAGCTCCTAGCGCAGAACCAGCAAACAGCGGAAACAAGTTTCTTCAACGCCGCGCAGAAGGCGGCAAATATCAAGTTGACCGTCCCAGCCTCTAAACTGTAAGTTCAGGATATTTTACAGTTCTCAATAGCACTTCCAAAACTGCCGTTTCTCTTGGGAACCACCCAGGATGACGGCAGTTTTCGTGTCTCTGGACCAGACTTGGCGCATAGAGGAATCTGTGCCGTCACATACTACCCTCAAGTCAAACATCCGTAGCCAACAACTATAGAGGGTGGGGATCATCGTTTGAAAGCTACAGGCATCGTGCGTAGGATTGATGACCTCGGTCGCGTTGTGATTCCGAAAGAAATTCGACGAACGTTGCGCATTCGTGAAGGCGATCCGCTCGAAATATTTGTCGACCGCGACGGGGAAGTCATCCTCAAGAAGTACTCTCCAATTGGGGAACTTGGGGAATTCGCGAAGGAATATGCCGAGTCGATCGCAGAAAGCACCGGACATATGGCGCTCATTGCAGACCGTGATGTCATCATTGCCGTTTCAGGCACCTCGAAAAAGGACTTCATGGAAAAGCCGATTGGCGAAGAGATTGAACAGGCCATGGAAGACCGCAAGACGCTTGTCGACAGCAAGGCAGGGGAATATACGATCATTCGTGATCGGGAAGAATCCTTTTCCTCTCGCGTTGTGGCGCCCATTATTTCAGCAGGTGATCCAATTGGCGCGGTTATCCTCCTGTCTCGGGAGGAAGGCGTTCAAATGGGTGAAATGGAACGGAAATTGGCGGAGACTGCGGCCGGATTTCTGGGCAAGCAGATGGAACAGTAGGCTGTACTCATTGATACGGATGATAATTTGGCAGGAACGAATGGGCTGTCTATAGTCGTTAAACGACGCTGTAGGCAGCCTTTCTTTCTGTTTGGACTAACTTCCGGCGTTGTCCCATAGAATGGTTTCGATGGACAACGAGACGGAGGTGTCCTCTTGGAACAATCAGGATTTGTGCGTGGGGCGCTACTTTTGACATTTGCCGCACTGCTCTCCAAGCTGCTCGGATCCGTTTATACCATTGTGCTCCAAAATGTCATTGGCGATCACGGCATGGGTCTCTTTCAGATGGCCTATCCGGTTTACGCAACGCTGCTTTCTATCGCGACGGCGGGGTTTCCGGTTGCAATCTCCAAGCTGGTTTCAGAACGAGTCGCTTCTGGTGATGACCAGGGGGCGAATCGGGTTCTCTTCGTCTCGACATCCGTTTTGACGGTTGCGGGATTTGCGGCAGGACTGGTCTTGTTTGTCTTTGCAGATCAGTTTGCACAACTCGCTGGTGACCCCGCCGCCGTCCTCGCTATCCGATCCATCGCTCCAGCATTGTTGTTTGTCCCGGCGATGAGCGCGCTGCGCGGATATTTTCAGGGTTATCTAAAGATGGAGCCCACAGCGAAATCCCAGGTGATTGAACAGTTCATTCGCGTGTTGACGATTATAGGCTTGTCGGTGTGGCTGATGAGCGCTGGGTTCGGCTCTGCCGCTGCTGCGGCGGGAGCCGCCTTCGGGGCTGTCACCGGGGCGCTCGCTGGACTTTTGTCCGTGGGAGCGGATCTGGCGCGCATTCGCTGCCGCGCCCGCCGCCACAAGCAGAATGCCTCAGGGCTGTCCTACGGCCGTTTGACGAAACGTCTTATGTATTACGCATTGCCGATCAGCTTGGGTGCACTCGTCGTGCCGCTGATGAACAATATCGACGTTCTGACGGTCGTCAACCTCTTAAAGGGCGCAGGGTTATCTCAGAAAGGCGCAACAACTGCGTTTGGGCTGATGAGTGGCCGCGGCGTCAAGCTGATGATGCTCCCGACCACGCTTGCAGCGGGAATTGGCGTAGCGGTCATGCCCGCCGTATCCGAGGCATTTACCCGCGGGCATCGCGCAAGCATGCGTTTGCGCATCGATCTGGCCGTACGCATGACGGTGCTCATCGCGTTGCCTGCCAGCGTTGGGTTGTTGGCGATTGCAAGGTCGGCGAATGTTGCTCTCTTTCAAACGGCTGCAGGAACCACGACCATTCAAATTCTCGCCTTTGCCATTCTGTTTGCCAGTGTGCAGACGACCTTGGCGGCTGTGCTCCAAGGCGCTGGTATCGTGTACCTGCCTGTCGTGCATCTCGGGCTTGCCTGCCTCTTAAAGCTGGTGCTCAACATCATGCTGATTCCGCAGATGGGCATCACGGGCGCCGCACTCTCAACAGTTTTCAGCTATGGCTTGGCGGCCGTTCTCAATGCGGCAGCGGTCACCCGCCACCTCGGCGCCGACATGATTGACTGGAAGTGGCTGCTCCGCCCGTTGGCGGCCAGCCTTTTTCTCTTTTCCGTTGTGTTCGCGGCAACGCGCCAGTTTCCTCATTTCTACCTGTCGGATATCCGGAGCATCGCGATCCTGTTTACATTGGTGGCTGTTGCAATCGGATCGCTCATCTATGGGCTTTCTCTCCTCTTATCCGGAAGTATTGGTGAACGCGAATTGGCCAGCATTCCACGTTTTGGTCATGAACTGGTAAAATGGTGTGCAAAGCTTCACCTGCTCAAAATTTGATGCAAAGGAGTCGCATTCATGCCCACCATTTTTGTCATCGGGCTCGGACCTGGGGATTGGTTCAGCCTGCCGATTGGATCCCATGACCTCCTCCAATCCGGATTGCCCATCGTCCTTCGCACCAAAATCCATCCCGTGGTTGAGGAGATGACTCGTCGCGGCATCGCGGCAGCTTCTTTTGATGGCCTGTACGACAGTATCGCGTCGTTTGACGCGCTTTATCTGGAAATGGCTGAGCAATTGCGTGAACGGGCGCTCCAAACTGGCGACTTCGTCTATGCGGTGCCCGGTCATCCGTTGATTGCCGAAGCGTCGGTTCAACACTTGTTGAACATGCGCGATGACAAACTGAACGTCATTATCCAGTCAGGTCAGAGTTTCATCGATCCGCTGTGTACAGCGTTGCAATTGGATCCGGTTGATGGTCTCACACTCCTTGATGGCACCATGCTCCTTCCAGCACAGTTGCAACCGCGCATGCACACGTTCATTGCGCAGGTCTATAGCAAGCAGGTCGCGTCGGACGTCAAACTGACGCTGATGGAAGTCTATCCCGAGGACTTTCTGGTGACAGTGGCGAGAGCTGTCGGCATTCCTGGTGCAGAGCGGCTTGAGCAGGTTCCCCTGTTCG
>JAKACY010000036.1 GCA_021821025.1 Bacillota bacterium
CCTTTGCCGTCTGTGCCTGCGACGAAACGGCCTCGAACAAATCACCATTCGTTTGTGTCATGATCTGCTCCTTTCAAGTGTGATCGCCATTTCGTTGCGATGGACAACTTCGTCAACATTGGACACGCGCTCACCCGACTTACGGCGATCTAACAGGATTCTTAAATCAGATGCTGCGAAGTTCACAGCGCCCTTTGCGATCGATGATCCTTGTAAAGACATCATTTCAACGATGGCCCCTTCGTGAAAGTCACCGATCACATCCACAACACCTGGCAGCAATAAGCTCCCAGAGTGTTCTGACAGGGCTGTGACTGCGCCATCGTCGATGATCAACTGTCCTTCGACTCGCGTACCGTGAATCATCCAGGAACGCTTACCGCGCAAGCTATCTTTTCTTGCATGAAAATGAGTGCCGACTGAGTGACTATCGACTATCTTGTGCAACACGTGTTCCACGTTGCTTGATGCGATCACCACGTCGATTCCGGACTGCGTTGCGATGCGCGCGGCAGCTAATTTGGTCCGCATGCCGCCAGTCCCTACTGACGAGCCGTGGCCACCTGCCATGCCCTCCATCTCGTCAGTGATTTCCCAAACGTCTGAAATGCGCTTGGCATCATTGTTTAACCGTGGATTATCGGTATATAGTCCATCGATGTCCGTGAGCAGAATGAGGAGATCTGCCTCAGTGACGAGCGCTACCAAACTGGCGAGCGTGTCGTTATCGCCAAATCGGATCTCATCGACTGCTACGGTGTCATTTTCGTTGATGATCGGAATGATATGGTGAAAAAGCAGCGTTTCCGTGGTGTTGCGTATATGAATGAACCGCTTACGGTCCTCGATATCTGAGCGAGTCAGCAGAAGCTGAGCGATCGGAATATCGAGATCTGCAAATAAGCGCTGATAGGTGTCAATAAGAAGCCCCTGCCCTACGGCCGCAGCCGCCTGCTTTTCAGGAACGGTAACGGTGGCACGCTGCCATCGCAGGTGGCTAACACCCGCCGCTACTGCGCCGGATGTAACTAGGATAACCTGACAGCCATCTCTATCTCGCAACTCTGCGATATTATCAACTAGCACTTGGATGCGATCTGGCGCAAGCTGACCACCTGCGTCTGTCAGGCTGCTTGACCCAACTTTGACAACGATTCTACGGTGACTCATGGCATTCCCCTACAGTATAGAAATCAGGCTACCAAGCGGTCTTTATGACTGAGCCTTTTCATCGTTCATTGGCCCAATCTCAGATCGCCCTTTGTAGAGCTCGTAAAAGCGATTGTACTTACCAGGCTGTGCGGCTGGAGTACTTTTACTTTGTGTCCCTGTGGCCTCGTGACTCTTTGAAGCGCGCGAAGCGGGAGACTCACTTGAGCCTTGACGTCGTGAACTGCGATCATCCATCTTCTTGCGATACTTGTCACGGTACTCGGCCAACTGCGCGGATGTGGATATATGCGCCCGTTCCCAGTCCCGTAAAATCGTATCGACATAGCGAAAATTGAAAACGCCCGAGAGAACAGACTCTCGAAGCGCTTCGACGATGAGCCATTCTGGATAATCGTCATCGTCTAACCAGCGCATGACTTGTTCGTACTCGAGTGGTGACAACAGTCTCCCAAATTCTTCTTCAAAACGTGCGAATATCGAAGCAGCAGTCTTCTCGCGGTCATGAAGACCGAAAATACGCTCGATCAAAGGCCTTATACTGACTAGTTGATTCTTATAGTAGATCAGTCCCTGGCTAAGAAGGCGCTGTATCACGGCGGCCACTTCATCTTTCGAAATGCTCATGCGGCCTACTAATTCATCAAGGCTCGGAAACGATCCTTCCATCTGTTGATACGATGAAATCTGCAAAATCACCATGGCATCTTGATCTGTAAGCCCTATGCTGCGATAGTGCGTGAATAATATATACGGAAACGTCACGTGGCCATGTTCTAGCGCATCGAGTACTTGATCCAGAGGCTTTGCCAAGCGTCGCACCTCCTCTGAAACAGTATATCATTCTCCTATGCACTAGAATAGAACTGTCTTCGGAATTTACCGTATCGCTAACTATACCCGTGTTATGGATATAGTCGATACAAGAGCCGCGGAAATGGAATCGGCTCGCGGACGTGCTCTAGGCCACAGATCCAAGCAACAGTTCGCTCAAGTCCAAGTCCAAATCCTGCATGTGGGACCGTTCCGTATTTACGCAAGTCCAAATACCAGGCATAATCTTCTTCGGACAGCTGGTGTTCCCTGAATCGGTTTAATAGCAGTTCAGGATCATCGATCCGAGCCGAGCCACCCACAATCTCTCCATATCCTTCTGGAGCCAGCATGTCGGCGCATAAAGCCACTTCTGGTCGCGATGGATCTGGCTTCATATAGAAAGCTTTGATTCCGACAGGATACTTTTCTACGAATACGGGTCGATCATACTGTTTGGCGATCGCTGTTTCGTGTGGCGCCCCGAAGTCGTCGCCCCAGTTGATTTCAAAGCTGTTCGCTTGTAAAAAGGATATCGCTTCGTCATATGTAATGCGAGGAAATGGCGCCTGGACTTTCTCTAACTTCGAAGTGTCTCTTCCCAGGGCAGCAAGCTCCACAGAGCAGTTTGAAAGAACATGCGACACGACGTATGAGATCAAGCCTTCTTGAACTGCTAAGTTATCCTCATGACTGGCAAAAGCCATCTCAGGCTCGATCATCCAAAATTCGATCAGATGACGGCGTGTTTTCGATCTCTCGGCACGAAACGCGGGCCCAAACGAATACACGCGCCCAAGTGCCATGGCTGCAGCTTCCATGTAAAGTTGTCCGCTTTGCGTGAGATACGCGTCTTCCTCAAAATATTTAGTGTGAAACAAATTCGTCGTACCTTCGCACGATGATGGGGTTAAAATTGGGGGATCTACCTGTGTAAAGTCATGATCGTCCAAAAAAGAGCGAATCGCTTTGATGATCTCAGAGCGAATTTTGAGGATTGCCCGCTGCTTAGAAGACCGGATCCAAAGATGACGGTGATCCATCAGGAATTCCACGCCGTGCTCTTTAGGGGTGATCGGATAGTCGTGTGTGATTTGCAGCACGGATAGAGCTGTAACCGACAGCTCAACGCCAGTTTTTGACCGTTCGTCTTTTCGTACGATACCCTGTACGCGAACTGAACTCTCTTGCGTTAAAGTTTCTGCGTTTTGAAATAGTTCCTCTCCTGCTTCATCTCTCACGATGACGCCCTGAATAAAGCCCGAGCCATCACGAATCTGCAAAAAGATGATCTTTCCTGAAGAACGCTTGTTCGCGATCCACCCATTGATGGATACGGTCTTCCCAATATAATCAGGCAGTGTGGCAATAACTTGTGCGTAAGACATATTAAGTCCCCCAAAAGGTTTAAAGTGGGTATCTGAATCATTTTAGACGTTCACGATCGTGGATTGCAACAGCTCATGCAAGTAGGTCAGTCACCCCTTAAGCACAAAGATGCAGTTCGCCTTCACGACGAACTGCATCTTTAATCGCACTTTCAAATTTGTCCTTAGTTTGCTAATAGCGCCTGATCGGCGTGAGCGGCAGTGGAATGAAGCCATCTACGAAAGTCTGAGCCATCGATGCTTTCCTCATCAACAACATACTTTGCGTAAGATTGTAGGGCTTCAGCAAACGGCGTAATGGTATCTTTCGTGCGCTTCTCGATATCGGATAAGATGTAGCGGACTTCCTCATCTAATATCGCTTCAGGCAGATGCTCCTCCGCTACGATTCCTAAGCGAGATAAGCCACACATGACTTCTGTCTTTGAAATGCGGCTAGCTTGAAGAAAATCATTTTGGGCGCCAGTGGAGCGATTATTAAAGATTAGCTCTTCGGAAACGGCACCTCCAAGCGCCACAACGATTTGTTGGTCCAGTTGCTCTTTTGTGTAGAGGTACGAATCCGCCTCCGGAATCTGTCGTACGAACCCAAGCGCATTACCGCGCGGTGCGATCGTGATGTGCGAGACCGATTTTGGCCGCATCATCTCAGATGCGATCGCATGGCCCAGTTCATGAACGGCCACCCTATAAAGCTCATCTTGTGTTGGTTTCCGCCCGGTCTTTTCACCCATCAAAACTTTATCGACAGCATCTCTGAAAAATGACTGTTCTATCTTCGGTACGTTCGCACGTAGGGCGATAATCGCTGCTTCGTTGACCAGGCTCTCAAGCTGCGCGCCTGAAAATCCGTATGTCTCGCGCGCGATATGCTCGAGATCGACATCATCAGCCAGCGGTTTATCCTGCGTCTGAATGCGCAAGATATGAAGGCGCCCTTCTTTATCCGGAAGGTCCACTTTAATCTGGCGGTCAAATCGACCTGGACGAAGTAGTGCGCTGTCAAGAATATCGGCGCGGTTCGTGGCTGCGATGACCAGCACCATCGGGTTTTGGGTGGTCTGCATGCCGTCCATCTCGGTCAGCAGCTGGTTTAGCGTCTGGTCATACTCCTGGTGACTGTGCGCACCGCGCTTGCCACCCACAACGTCGATCTCGTCGATAAATACGATCGCGCTATCTTTGCCTTCTTTACGAGCACTCGCGCGTGCCTTGCGAAAGATCTCGCGAATGCGCTGCGCTCCAACACCAACGTACATCTCGACAAACTCGCTGCCTGACGCCGAAATGAACGTTGAATCCGTATAGGTTGCCGCAGCTTTTGCCATCATAGTCTTGCCTGTTCCAGGCGGCCCAGTCAATAGGATGCCTTTAAGCGGTCGAATGCCAAGTTTCTTAATCTTGTCACGATAGCGAAGAAAGTCGAGCGCCTCCATCAGTTCGCGCTTCGCATGATCTTGCCCGCCGATGTGATCGAAGTTCACGGCATGTCGAACTGCACTTTCGCGAGACCCCGTCGGGGCTGTTTGGCGGCGCTCCATCAGCGTGTAAAATACGAATCCGAGTCCTGCCAAAAGGATGAGCGGCAAGATATTCACGCCTAAAACCGCCATGAATAAGACGAGTGCAACGCCTGCACCGATCAACCAATCTTTCATTGCCCACTCCCCCCAGCGGTTTTATTTTGATATGGAACGATCTCATATAGGTAGTTGTGCCCTTTGCTCAACTGAACAAAGATATCTTGGGCATTCATAGTGATATGAGATGCAATATGTTGCGAATGACACTGTTTTTCCAGGGCTGATATCATGCCTGTATAATTGCCCTGTGCAATACCCGTGTAAAGGATAGGCTGTAATGACTCGTATGCTTTTTCGAGCGTAACATCGCGACGATCTTGTAATGAGATACTCACTGGTGTACCGAGCGTTGCCACGACGTCGTTTTGAATCTGTGTGTAAACATCCTGGAGATCGGCGATAGGCTTTAGTGCGATGTGAACACTGGCGCTGTTGCCGTTCATATTCACTGTCGCATTTTGTACTTGAGGTAAGTGCGCTAACTGGCTTTGCAGCGGCCTGACCTGCTCATAGTTGCGATACACTTGAAACCCGCCGAAGAGAACGGCGAAAGTGAGGACGAGAGCCGAAATAGCAGGTATGATTCGAATCCGCGACACTTTACCACTCTCCTTTCTGGTCTAGGAGACAGTATATCACTTTATGATCACTCTATCAGCCTGCAATAACGACCACAGCAAGCAGACTATGGATTCAGTGGCAAGACCGCATGCGTAGTAGAAAACGTATTTAACACGGCACCCGAATACATGTCAACAAAAGCGAACAGCAGGTTATGATTTGCTAAATTGGCTGTAATCTCCCAGACAGGATGGTCCTGAGGGATGGAGTTATTATTTGCATAAGTCAAGGAATTTGCCGGCTCGTAGCCAGGCGTGGCGGACAAAATAGCAGTAATCGGTTGCTTTAAAGCGAGTACTGACTGAATTGCATGCTGTTTTGTGACAACCTGATCGGCGTATACGATGTTTGCACGCTGTCCCTGCACGAAGACGTACATTTTGCGGTGAGATGCGTCGGTTCCGATCACCGTCTGTTCTGTCCCAGCGCCTGTAAACCACTGAACCTGCTCCACATGCACGATGGGCGTGTGCGTGAGAGCAAACGCAACAGCGCTTTGCTCCGTCGCCGATACAGAATTTAGGGATGGCCAGATCCAGATAACAGCCAAGATTAGCGCACAAAAAACGATCATAACCAAGCTTATGATAAGGCTGAACCATCGGATTCTCATCAAAATGTCCGGTAAATGGTCACCGTGAACTTTCCAACCTCTTGGGACTTGGAAAGACCAAAAATGACATCTTTATCTTTTAGGTTTCGGTTTAAAAAGTCAATCAGTAGGTATAGATCCGCTGATGCATCCACGTCTTTGGTTGCGATGATCATATGCGCTTCTTTTGCGTCCATGCAAATAAATTCCCTTCATGAGTCACTTGTCTCTTGTATTCAGTGTAACAATCGATTGTCGCTTTGTAAAATCCATAAAATTGGGCCTAGCATTAGCCAGACCCCGAGAAATTGCCCAAATGGTTCAAGCGCTACAGTGGTTAAATAAATTTTTATAGTGGTCATACTAGTCGTAGGAGGTGGTTGATCATGAAAGTTGACGTGCCGACGGCGATTATCACTTCCATCGACCCACACCTGATTACGCATCCACTAACGCTGTACCGAAAAGCATCATCAGACCCATTAAGATCAAGTACATGAGCTATCCGCGGCGGGCCGCATAAAATTTCCGGCTGCGCCGCTCTGCTTCTGCTACGACGCGCTCCTTGTCGATGGTTAGAAATTCCCGGTTTTTATAGAGGTGTCTACCCGCCACGAATACATCCGTGACATCTCCTGCCTGGGAGCTGTACACCGCGTGCGACAGCAAACTGTGGCGGGGATAATATCTAGGTGACGAGATGTCAACTAAGATGAGATCAGCAAGAGATCCTGGCGTAAGCGTACCGACGTCATTTAAAAAGAGTGCATCTGCCCCACCTGTTGTAGCCAGTAAAAAGGCTTTATGTGCAGGTACGGCGGTGGGGTCTTGCAAAACCCCTTTATGCAACAGAGCGACCAAACGCATCTCTTCAAACAAGTCGAGCTTGTTGTTGCTCGCAGCGCCATCCGTTCCAAGACCGACTTTGAGCCCCGCTTGAAGCATTTTTGCCAACGGCGCCACGCCACTGCCAAGCTTCAAGTTGCTACCGGGATTGTGGGCAACTCGAACATCTTTATGAGCCATGAGGTCAATATCATCGTCGGTTAAAAACGTACAGTGCGCCGCCGTAACGCGCTGATCAAAAAGACCCATACCGTCGAGAAAGCGTATCGGTGTCATGCCTTTTGATTTTTGAAGATCAGCGACTTCCTTTGTCGTTTCAGCAATGTGAATCTGAATCGATTGATCCAGCGACGCAGCTTGGTCAATAATCTGCTTAAGAAAATCCTCAGGGCAAGTGTACGGTGCATGCGGAGCAAGTGTAGTCGTGATGCGACCATTGCCTGCTCCATGAAAATCTTTGATTAGCGCGATGGCTTCGGCTAGTTTTTCGTCTCTATCTTCTCCTAATCCTACAAGTCCCCTGCCTATGACCGCCCGCATACCACTCTCAATGACAGCTTCAGCCACTCGATCCATGTGCACATACATGTCCGTAAATGTGGTGGTACCCGTTTCGATCATCTCTAACATAGCCAGTTGCGTGCCGATATACACGTCGTCTTGCGTTAACATATCTTCCGCAGGCCATATCTTTTCTGTCAACCAAGTGTACAGTGGCAGGTCGTCGGCATAACCGCGAAACAGCGTCATCGCCGCATGGCCATGCGCATTGATCAGACCAGGTAGCACTAACTTAGACGACCCATCGATGATCTCATCAAATGACTCAGCGGGTTCTGCTGACCCACCCTCTAACAAGGCTTCGATCCGTTCATCCCGAATGATGATGTGCCCCGTTTTAGTTTGCGATGGGTCACATTCATCAAAAAATGATACATCGTCAATTCGAACACGCACACCTTTGCCCTCCAGCTACAATCTTATAAGTCAAGGTTACATCACTCCGGCTGCTGTCGAACACTGACAGTCACACTCGTCCTTGATGCTTGCGAATGCTTCAAAAAACAGGTTGCGCAGATGATGCACGTTTTGCGCCATTACGTCAAGCACCTCTTGATGTGTGAGCGCCGATCCTGTCATACCTGCACAAAAATTCGTAACCATAGCCACTGTAGCATAGCACATGCCAAGTTCTTTAGCCAAAACCACTTCAGGTACGGATGTCATACCGACCACATCTCCACCGAGCTGCGCAAACATCCGAATCTCTGCAGGCGTTTCAAACCGAGGTCCTTCCGTGCAGACGTACGTACCACCATAGGACACGGGCAAACTGATTGCTCGCGCCGTAGCTGCTAGATGGTGGCGTAAGTGTTTGCAGTAAGGGTCTGTCATGTCGACATGTGCGACGCCTTGCCCATCTTCAAAAAATGTATTTGGCCGGCTTTTTGTGAAATCGAGAAACTGATCAACGATCACCAAAACCCCATGCGGCAATGCTAAGCGCATACTACCAACGGCTGCAGTCGAAAAGATGTGTTTCACGCCAATTTGGTAAAGTGCCATCATATTGGCTTTATAATTAACCTGATGTGGTGGAACGCTGTGTCCTTTGCCGTGTCTAGGCATAAACGCGATCCGCTTGTTTTTGTATGTACCGATGGTCATAGTCGCTTGTCCGTATTTCGTATCAATGTTATGTTCTTTCGGATTCTCCAATAAACTTGCGTCGTATACTCCAGTTCCACCGATCACTGCATACTGTGCACTTGCGATCCCTGACACGTAGTCATCTCCTTATCTCGCGATATAATAAGCTAAAGCCTGAAGTTCGGTCGTGAAGTCAGTTGTGCGCAAGATAACATGCTTCGGAACCCGCAAATTGGTAGGGGCAAAGTTTAAAATCACTCGCACTTGGCCTTCGACTAAACGGTCGCATACGTCTTGTGCGACGGCGGCGGGGACTGCGATAATACCCATCTCGATATTGCGATCATGACACTGTTCTCGTAAAAATTTCATATCCTGAACGATGAGATCTCCGATATGTGTGCCAATTTTCACGGGATCGTTGTCAAAAAGAGCCATAATCGTGATTCTCTCGCTCTGAAAGCGAGCATAGTTGGACAATGCAATACCGAGATGGCCTGCACCCACTAGCGCTACACCGATCTGCCTGTCAAGGTGAAGGATCTGCAAGAGCATATGTTCGAGGTACTCGATGTCATATCCGACACCCTTTCTTCCGAACTCCCCGAAATACGCGAAATCTTTTCGGATCTGCGCGGGGTTCATGTCTAACTGCACGCCCATCTGTTGCGAGGATATCGTTTGTATGCCGGCCGCTCGCAGTGTCTGAACATGACGTAAATAGACGGGTAATCTGCGGATCACTGAATTTGAGATTTTGTCGTCCTTTTCCAAGCCGTAATCCCTCTCCATATGTTGCGACATATTGACCATATTCGCTTTTTACCCTCATTTTCCTGCATGTTACAATTTTGAATATACTATGACCTAACATGCGCGTGCTTTCCGAATGATGGCAAAAATAGTCCATGTTCCCCCGCAGTCATGACGAGCGGAGGTCCACTTTTCACTTCGTACACGTCAACCCACATCTCGTACAGTTGTTCGATCAGCTGGGTCAAAGGCGCTCCCAATTTGTCTTTTCCCGTGTCATTGATTAAAACTGCAACATCTGGATCCAGCACGGATAAGGATTTTGCACTGACGCGTTCACTTACTTTGGAGAGTTGCAAAATTAACACTCCGTGATCTTTTGGCCACTGACTTGCGGGTTGCCGGACGGTTTGATACAGGATGCCCATCTTCAAGAATGGCGCGTCGATATGTAACAGCGCTAAGGTCTCTGAGTCGTCACCTCGAATTTGAGGCAACAAGCCCGCTTCCACGCTCCCTACTCCATCGATTGATAAAGGCTTATCTCTGGCTAAGCAAAGGACTTCACGAGTCTGCAAAACGCCAACCGGTTCTTTTGTAGGTAAAACGATAGGAACGATTAAGACACGCATGGCATGAAAATAATTTTTTACCCCTTGTGCGATCGCCAGAGCGTGTGGGCTTAACGTGTGAGCTCTTTTCAAATCTATTGGCACGGCGTATAACACCGCTGTATCGACTCTCGCAGGAACCCAGTTCAAACGCAAAGCCTTGGACAGAGCCGATAGTGAACTGTAGGGTATCGCTACAAGCGAATGGCCTGTCGGAGAGAAAACCGTGATACAAGGAAACGGCTTCGCTTGTACCACGAGTCGAGACGATTGCAAAGTGATCTGGGCGCTTGTGGCACTGGGATAGATTGTCGCTGTAAACATGAAAATCATCAGTGCCAACCGCGTCACACGAAACAGCCAAGATGAACCCGCCATGTGCTTGTATCATGCCCCTTCTCCTGTTAACGTGTGACGTTTTGCAAAAAGAATGCAGACGCATGATTGCGTGTTTGCTCAAGCGTATCTACAACCACCCGTGGGCCCGGCAGTGAGCGCAAAAACAACTTGCCATAACCTGTTGTGATCACGCGTTTGTCAAATACAAAAACGACGCCGCGATCGGACCTTGTTCGGATTAGGCGGCCAAAACCCTGCGTGAAACGGATCACAGCCTGCGGTACGCTGTAGTCCTGAAACGGCTTGCGTCCCATCTTCGTTAAAAGCTCATGGCGGGCCTCCATAATCGGGTGTGTCGGTACGGCGAATGGAAGTTTGACGATGATCAGACAAGACAGATCGTCTCCCGGAATGTCAATTCCCTCCCAGAAGCTGTTGACGCCAAACAGTACGGCCCTCTCTGTCGCTCGAAACGTATCAACGAGCTTGGTGCGCCGATGATCATCCATGCCTTGCGCGAGAATTCGGATACCTAAGGCCTCCAACTGACTTTTGACCGAGTGGTAGACGAAGGACATCATTTGGTATGATGTAAATAATACCAATGTGCGACCATTAGCCGCCTTGGCGATATCTAGGATCGCAGCGCTTGTGGCCATCGTAAAATGGTTGTTGTCTTTGATATCTGGCATATCCTTCGGGATGCACAAGAGAGCCTGTCGCTCATAATCAAATGGAGATTCTACGCCAAATGCCGCTACTTTGCCCTCAGGAAGATTGAGCAAGCCAATCTGACTCATGAAGTAATTGAACTCACCTGCTACGGATAAGGTGGCGGATGTCAAAATCACCACAGATTTAACCATGAACAATTCTCTTTGTAGGACCTGCGCGACAGTAAGCGGTGCTAGGTGAAACGACACACGCTCCTTGCCGCGATCTCTTCGCACCGCCACCCAGCCAACTAAGTGTTGTGTTTCACGCCTAGCAAGCAAGACGTCTACGCAAACGATTAATGAATTGAATAAGTTGCGCACTAAGGCTACTACATCTTCCATTTTGCCGAACCAGTCGTTGTCTAGCTCCACCTGTGTCACTAACTGATCGTAATCCGAAAGCGCGTGATTCAGGGTTTCTTGCGCATCTTCAAGCGCTTTTACGGTCGCAACAACGTCCGTGTAATCTGATGACTCTACAAGCTTAGACTGGATTCGCAATTCGTTTTTTCCATTGTTCGATGTATTCACATAAAGGCCAAATGTGAGCCAAACATCATTCACATGCTTTTTAATGTCGGCGGCGATGCGCAAGAATCGGTCAAATTGCATGGCATAGGGTTGGAATCCCATCTGCCCTTGTGCGGCCATGGTGGCAAATTGTCGTGACAAGTCCGTCAATTGCCCGCTTCGTGTATCGAGCAGTCGGTCCATCAGGCGCCGTATGTCATCTTCGGAAACTTCTGCACCCAGTTGCTTTGTGGCCTGCTCCTCCAGTTGGTGCGCTTCATCGATCACAAGGTAGTCGTATGCGGGTAGCACGCGGTGATCTGCCTTTAGATCAGATAAGACCAGCGAATGGTTGGTGATGATTAGATCGGCTTCAGAAGCCACTTGGCGCGCGCGAAAGTAATAGCAGTCTTTAAAAAAAGGGCATCTTTTATTGTTGCACGATTCGCTTTCACTTTGAATGTAGAGCCACTGCTCTTGTTCGCGGCCGACCATTGCCAGTTCCTCGCGATCCCCTGAAGTTGTATCGGTTAACCAAGCAGCAACCCGCAGGAAGAAATCCCGCTCCTTCACAGACAGGCCGAGCAGGCTTCTCATGTGGAAGGCGACTTTTCTCATGCACACATAATGGTTGCGGCCTTTTAAAATGCTCGCTCGAAAGTCAATCGGCACCGTCTCTTTGATCGCTTGTAAGTCCTGCCGCCACAACTGCTCCTGCAGTGCGATCGTATGCGTTGCGATCACCACCCGCTGGCCGGTGTGATGAGCGAATAAGATACTCGGCAATAAGTAAGCCAGGGACTTCCCTGTACCAGTGCCCGCTTCCACGATCACATGACGATCCTGCAAAAAGGCAGAAGCCACCTGTTTAACCATCATTTCCTGCCCTTGTCGCCGTTCGTACACGAGTCTCCCAGTATTTGAGAGGGCATTTCGCAACAGCTTTAAACTCTCCCTAGAGAGGTCCTTTGGTTCATGATCAACAGTTTCATCCTGTTCTCTTGCTTCGATGGCGCGAGGGTGAAATGCCAAACCATCGATCACCTTCAATCCATCTTGCGGATTTGTGATCAATTTCGCATGCACTATGTCATCTGCCAAGCGCTGGATGAGTGGCTTGTCTTGCGCTGCAACCGCTATCGTTTGCAGTGTGATAATCGGGAGATTGTGAAGACCATCTAACAAACTTATCGCGATCTCCCTAGTCAAATCTAGATCATCTTTAGCATCGCGGCTGATCCCCATGTAGTCAGCAATCGAAAGAAGTGTTCGCTCGCGAAGCCCGCTTAGCAAAAGTTGGGCCAACCAAAAACCATCCAAAACGGATTGTGCGGACAAAGGCAAGTATCCCCACGCTTCGATCAAGGGATTTAATTTGCCATGCATATCACTAGCATCCAGGATAAATACCGGTGTGCTGCCCACCCTTTGTAGTACTTCAACCCACAATTCGCCGAAGTCCGAGACGTTTTGGTTGGATACTGTGGCGCCTTCGATTTGTGTGATGCGATAGCTGCCCTTGTCCCCTATGATCGCACGTAACAAGAATTCAGGTTCGTTTAAAACGGGATGCCCATCGCAAGTTTGTTCTCTAGCCAGAGTCAATTTCGCGACAGAATGATCCAGGCTTTCAGGGTGATGGATTTGATACGTCATTACAAAATATTGCAACGAAAATCCTCCGCAACATTGCGATTTCATACTAACCTAGTATCAAAGACTAGTCAGTCGCTGTCAATCCCACGTGGGGTTGCGATCTTGCTTGCGCCTCTTTTATTGCCATGCCAAGATAAATCAGTGCATCCTCGCACGAACGGTCGATAGCCAGTGCGCTTTGCAGGTACCGCTGTGCCCTTGCGTGATCTCTAAGGTCCAAATACAGGCGCCCTAGTTCAGTCAATCCATGCACCCGATCATTTCGATCTCTCATGCGAACGACTTCGTGCAAAAGTTCACGAGCACCGTCTACGTCCTTTTTAGCCGCCTTAATTCTGGCGAGCCCAGAAAGCGTGAATGCCGTATCACCCACGCGCTTACGATGCATTTCTAACACGTGCTGTGCTTCATCGAGGCGTCCAGAGGCGTACAGAGCCCATCCAAGGCGCTGAGCAACCTTGATATCACTTGGGTTCAGCGTCATATGCTTTTTGTACAGGGCTACCGCCTCTTCGTATTCCTGTTGAAATAGCGCCAGTTCCGCTAACCCATAGAGTGCATGACTGACATGCTTATCGCTATGCAGCGCGCTTTGATAGATCGTTCGAGCTTGCTTCGGGCGCCGCAATTTGCGTAAAACAGCCGCCCATTCGAGCTCCAGGTCTAAGTCATCTTTAGCCAGTGCCACGGCACGCTCATAGAAACCATTAGCCTCCATCGTTCGTCCCATAGCAAAGAGCGCAGCGCCACAAAGACGCCACGCCAGATGGTCTAATGGATCCCTGCGTGTCACATCGGTTGCTTGTGCCAGTGTCGTTTCGTAATCTCTCGCTTCATACGCCAAAAGTGCGAGGTTAATGCGCGCGTCCACATACTCAGGCTTCAGTGCCAGTAATCGTTCCAATTCTGTCCTAGCATCAAGCAGTCTATTTTGTGTTAGATACATTTGTGCATTGGCATCAATTGCGGCGGCGCGAACGGCTGGGTCGTGGGCCACGAACAGGACAATTTTCAAATGCTGTTCTGCTTTGGCAAAATCTTTTTTCGCCAGGTAACATAGGGCAAGATACAGCCTGGACACGGTCATATCCGGATCCATATCTACTACCTTCTCGAACTCACGGATGGAATCATCGAACATCAAGAGATCGAAGTACCCGACGCCGCGCCGAAACAGTTTAAAGCCGTCGTCTGACTGTAGAGCCATACCCAGATCTTCAGTATCAAGCGCCGCCGACTGCGGTGATGCAGGGGGCAAAAGCGCGGCATGGTCTATCTGATGATCCTCGTCAGGCAACTCGAAACGGTCGTATAGTTCTTGAACGCGATCCTCAAAATTTACCCACATCTCAAAAACGTTGCCAAACATATTGCGAAGCGCCTGTAACTCGTCAAACAAGTAACCTTTTTGCTGCGTGTCCGCATGGGCAAGCTGCTCCTCTATGCGATCCACCGCTTGGTACAGGCGTTCAATGTGTTGCTGCAGCATCATATGCGCACCACCGCCATTATTTTGCCTATATGATGCCCCGTAATATTGATCATTATGCGCGAAGTTCAAGTTCGATATTATCGATTAGACGAGTTTTGCCAACATATGCAGCGATCGCACAAAGCGTAGGGGCTTCACCCCTTATTGCAGCGCATGGCTGGAGCGTATCGCCATCTACCAGTTCAAGATAGTCCAAGGCCACGAGCGGGTGATCGGCTAGGTACGCAAGCGCCAGACTCTTTAACTGTTTGACATCCCTTTGGCCTTTTATTGCAGCATCTTGAATCAGCAAAAGCGTCTTTCGCAAATGGACGGCTTCCTGACGTTCTTCTGGAGACAGATACACATTGCGTGAACTTTTCGCCAAGCCGTCCTCTTCACGCACGATCTCACATGGTACGATTTCGACTGGCATAGACAAGTCCTTCACCATCCTGCGGACGATGCGCCACTGTTGCGCGTCTTTTTTGCCAAAATATGCCCGATCTGGTGTCACGATTTGAAATAGCTTGGCCACCACGGTACAAACACCGTCAAAATGCCCTGGCCTCGACGCGCCGCACAGATGATCACCTAAGTATGCGACATGGATGGACGTCTCACAGCCATCCGCTCCGTACATTTCAAGGGCAGTGGGCGCGAATATCAGGTCGACGCCAAGGCCTTCGCACAGCTTTTCATCCTGTTCAATTTCTCGCGGATAACGGTTGTAATCTTCGTTTGGGCCAAACTGCAGTGGATTAACGAAGATCGACACGATAACCACATCATCAAGTGATCTGGCCCGTTTGATGAGAGACGCGTGGCCCTCATGCAAAAAGCCCATCGTCGGTACGAAACCAATGGTAGGCTTTTGCATTTTCACTCGGATATCCAATATACTTTGTCGCAGATCTGTGATGGAGGTACAAATCTTCAAAGCATAACCATTCCTTTCAATCCCACCACCCTATGCAACGCACGAAGCATTCATCTCTCTTCGTCAAGAGGGTCATGGTCTACTGGTGCCAGCTCTGATGCTTCAACTTTTTCTTCTAAAGCAGACAGCGCACGATGGCTGATATCATAACTAAACTCTGGCGTAGGAAACGCCTGCCCTTTGACTTCGTCTCGATAGGTTTTGATCGCGTCGATGATCGGGGCCTGCAGGTTCGCGTATTGTTTTACAAATTTAGGACGCTTCCCACTGTTTAGCCCCAGCACGTCATGGTATACGAGAACTTGCCCAGCGCAACCACTGCCTGCTCCAATCCCGATCGTGGGAATGTTTAGTACCTGGGAGACGATCTTCGCCAATTGGCTCGGAATGCACTCCAACACGATCATAAAAGCGCCTGCTTGCTCGATTGCACGTGCGTCTTCAAGCAGTTTCTCTGCTGTTTCCTGCTCTTTGGCTTGCACATAAAATCCACCGAAATTTAAAACAGACTGTGGCGTCAAACCTAGATGTCCGCACACCGGGATGCCAGCGTCAACTAAAGCAGATACATGCTGTGCAATTTTGACTCCGCCCTCTAATTTGACCGCGTCCGCCTGCGCCTGTTGCATGATGACACCCGCCTGTCTTACCGTATCGAATACCGCCTGGTGATACGATAGAAATGGCATATCGACGATCATCATCGTATCAGGTGCGCCTCTTCGAACGGCCTTTGCATGGTGTACCATATCATCGACCGTCACTGGGATGGTCGTGTCATATCCGAGCATCACCATCCCAAGCGAGTCGCCCACTAAGATGACGTCGATCCCTGCGGCCTGAACTAACGCGGCTTGTGAGGCATCGTACGCGGTTATCATCGTGATTGGGTCTCTTGTTTGATACATGGTGCGAATATCGGCCGTCGTGAGTTTTTTTAGCGACTGCGCCATAATAAACCTCCTTTCTGACTACATGGCAAAATGACTAGATTCAACGATTTCACCGCTGATGATCATATGCGTCGCCCCATCGCTGGTCTTCAAATGTAACGTGCCGCGATCATCCACCGCGACTGCGATGCCTTCTAACGTCCGACTACCTTGCACCACACGAATAAAGCGTCCAATCGTCGAGCAGTGAGCCAGCCATTCATGCCTCTTTTCAGCGAAACCGATGCCAGACAGGGAATCTACATAGACGCTATGAAAGGACGAGATGATGGCCGCTGCTAACTCATTTCGGTCGACCGGTTTGCCTATCACATGCGCCAAAGATGTGGCACGGTCAGAAACATCCTTTGGCAAGGAAGACATATCGGTGTTGACATTGACCCCAACACCGATGATGAGGCGCCGTACCACCGTAGACGGCACAGCTTCAGTCAGAATTCCGCATACTTTTTTATCATGGATAAGGAGGTCATTGGG
>JAKACY010000238.1 GCA_021821025.1 Bacillota bacterium
GTTCGACCGTATCGTGGATCCACGTCAGAGCGGGGTGCGTGTCCGTCCGGTGGTCATCTGGCCGCCGATCATCTACCATACGACCGTCCACCATCTCTTCATCTAGCAATCCATCTTGCACGAACTGCACGGTAGTTGAGATCTCCTGCAACCGTTGTTGAAACTCCGCTTCGCCTGCGTCCGGATACTGCAACATCACCGCCGCGACGCGAAACATCCAGCGTCTCACGTCCTTTTCATAACGCTCCATAGCTATCTCCTTAACCGTAATAGGTAGGCAATGTACTCTCTGGCATGATGCCTTCTTGCGGCGCGATCTCTTCAATGCTACACGCCCCTTGGCGATACACGAGGCCATAGTCGGTCGCACGCTGTGCCGTCGGGATCACAAAGCGCTCATTGTACTTGGCGACGCCAAAGAGTCTCGCCATCTCCTCGATCTGATTCGCAGACAGCCCGATTTCATCTAACAGCTTGCTACTGTCATAATCACCAACGAATTTAGAGCGCATATGTACGCGCACGGCGACTAACTTTTGCAGCACACTTTCGATCACCTTGACATCACCCGCTGACAAGATGGACGCGAGATACTCCATCGGGATGCGCATCTGCTTGACGGCTGTAAGACAACCATCTAAAGACAGATCGGACTCATTTTCCAGCCGATTCATCATAGGGCTTAAGGGCGGGACGTACCATACCATGGGCAGCGTGCGAAATTCCGGATGGATCGGCAAGGCCACGCGCCACTCCACCGCCATCTTATACACGGGAGAACGCCTCGCATATTCAAGCCATGCATCGGAAATCCCCGCTTTTTGCGCCTCTGCGATCACCTCTGGGTCAGATGGATCGAGAAATAACGACAGCTGCGCTGGATAGAGTTCTTTAGGATCTGTCACTGAGGCGACTTCTTTGACACGATCCGCGTCGTACAATATTGGACCGAGATAACGCAACCTGCCTACGCACGTCTCGGAGCAAATCGTAGAGAGCCCAGCCTCAATGCGAGGATAGCAAAAGTGGCACTTCTCAGCTTTATGCGTCATCCAGTTGAAGTAAACCTTCTTGTAGGGACAGCCCGATACGCAAAACCGCCATCCGCGGCAAGCCTCCTGATCGACGAGCACGATGCCGTCCTCGTCGCGTTTGTACATGGCACCGGACGGACATGACGCCACGCACGATGGGTTGAGACAGTGTTCACAGATCCTCGGCAAATACATCATAAATGCCTGCTCATACTCAAATGCCACGTGCTCTTCGATTTGCCTAAAGTTCGGGTCGCGCGGTGCGATCTCCTTACCGCCTGCAAGATCATCGTCCCAATTTGGCCCCCACGTCGGGCTGTCGATATAATGACCATCGATCGCCGACTGCGGACGAACCACTGGCTGATGTACTTTTTTGGGACTATCGATCAGCGTATGGTAATCGTATGTCCAGGGCGCATAGTATGCATCGATCTCCGGCAGATCTGGATTAAAGAAGATATGCCCGAGTTTCGCCATGGCCCCACCGGCGCGCAGCCGCAGCGCGCCGTCTTTAAGCATCCACCCGCCACGGTACCTATCCTGGTCTTCCCATTCTTGCGGGTAACCTGTCCCGGGTCTTGTCTCTACATTGTTAAACCAAACGTATTCCATACCTTTGCGGTTAGTCCACGTGTTTTTGCAAGTGACGCTGCACGTATGACATCCGATGCATTTGTCGAGGTTCATCACCATCGCGATTTGCGCCTTAACCCTCAAGCCAGTTCACCTCTTTGAGACGACGAATAAACGTCATGACATCCCGTTGATGTCCTGTCGGTCCATAGTAATTAAAGCCAAAGGAAAGCTGGCCGTATCCACCGATAAGGTGCGTTGGCTTAGGAATAACCCGCGTCACGCTGTTGTGCGTGCCACCCCTTTTTCCAGTGATCGCCGTGGCCGGAACGCCCAAGGTGCGGTCTTGGGCGTGGTACATCATCGCAATACCTTGCGGGATGCGATACGTCACCACAGCGCGCGTTGCGATTGCTCCGTTTCTATTAAACACTTCCACCCAGTCATTGTCTTTGACGCCGATCGCCTCAGCGTCCTTGTCATTGATCCAAATCACCGGCCCACCGCGAAAGAGAGCGGTCATCTTTGGCGTGTCTGTATATGTCGTGTGAAATCCCCACTTCTGATGCGGCGTGAGGTATCGAACAGTGATCATCTTGCCGCCATCTTGCGGTTTAACATCGCCGTCCCCTGTGGAAAATGGCGTCTCACCCAAAGGCGGCCGATAGATCGGTAAGTTTTCCGCAAAATCTAGCATCATCTCGTGGTCGAGGTAAAAGTGCTGCCGCCCCGTCAAGGTGCGCCATGGCACGCCGTATTCCACGTTCACGACAAAGGGCGAATACCTGCGCCCATCTTGCTCAAGGCCGCTCCAAACTGGCGTCGGCAGAGATACGCGCGGCTGCACGGAGAGATCATGCAGCGAGTAAGATACTTCCTCAGCGCCTTCCATGATCGGCCTAAGTTCTAGGCTCGTGGATTTGCCTAAGGCCGCCCATCCTTCTATCGACCGCTTCCCATTTGTCGCCCCAGAATATGTAAGAATGACGTCCACGACCTGTTGATCCCGTTCAATTGACGGCCGCCCAAAAAAGACCCCGTCTTCGTTTGAACTGCCGACTTTGCGCAACGCCTCCTCATACGCTTTTGCACCGGAAAATGCAATGCCTTTGCTGGCCACTTCTTTTTCCGCCAGCGGGCCAAGCGTAGACATTTGCCGATACACATTTTTAAAATCGCGGTGTACCACGATAAAGTCCGGCATGGTCTGACCGGGAATCGGCGCGGCTTCGCCCGTTAACCAGTCCTTAACGAGCCCGAGGGGCTGCGCGACTTCTTTGGGCGAATCATGCCCCAGCGCTCGCAGCACGAGATCGTCTGCTTCTGGCAGATGTTTTTCGGCCAACTCCGAAAAGGTCTTTGCAATCGCGCGAAATGCATCCCAGTCGCTGCGCGTCTCCCACGGACTCGTTATGGCTGGCGTAAATGGATGCACAAATGGGTGCATGTCCGTACTGCTAAGGTCGTATTTTTCATACCAAGTGGCCGCAGGCAGCACGATGTCGGCATAAAGCGCGCTGCTGCTGGTCATGCGAAAATCCATGTTCACGATCAGATCCACTTTGCCTTCTGGGATCTCATCAGGCACCTGCACCCTTTCCGGGCGCCACGCCTCGTTTTCCTTGCCCAAAACCTGCCCATCTGCTCCGAACAAATAGCGCAGAAAGTACTCATTCCCTTTTCCGCTTGCACCGAGCAGGTTCGACCGCCAGTTGAAAAATACCCTTGGAAAGTTCTGCGGGTTGTCTGGCTCTTCAACCGCAAAATGAAGCCTTCCATCCTGCAGTTGATCCACCACACGCTGTACGATCTGCTGCTGCGTCACGGCGCCCGCGTTTTTCGCCTCTTTCACCAC
>JAKACY010000239.1 GCA_021821025.1 Bacillota bacterium
AATCGTAATGTTCTTTATTGGAGTCACGTGAGAAGAACTGGCGGCGAATGATGGGGTGGCTCCGTACCCCGAGACCATCATAGCCGCTAATCCAAGACTCGTAATGACGGAAACACTTTTCTTAAGCATTTGACCTATCCCCCAATTGGTTTTCTATTTTGTGTAGATAAATTCTTGACTCATAGAACAGCGAGTACACTCCCTCAACAGACGGAGTGCATGAAAACTCTTGAATACGCTTTCATTTCTTGTTCGGAAAACCCCTTATTACCAAGGTGCTTCCCGCGCCCCGCGCCCCGCGATGACTAACGGAACATTCGCTTTGCGCATCGCGTGTTCCACCTCTGGATCAATACGGTTATCTGTAATCACGGCGTCAAACTCAAACAGTGGTGAAACTTTAATCAGCCCACGATGCATCATTTTTGAAGAATCCGCCAGAAGATAACGTTCCTTGCTATTGCGTAACATCAGTTGCTTCATATGCACTTCGTCCGGGCTATTGTCCATTAGGCCCGCATCCAAATCCACCGCGGTTCCTGACACAAATACTTTGGTAAACGCAAATTGCATTACGGTATGTTCGGCCAGCGGTCCCACTGTGGAGAACGCTTCCCTGCGCAAATAGCCCCCTGCAAAAACCAACTCAACCGGAGACGAAGCCAATATATTAGCTACCATGAAATTGTTGGTAACTACTGTCACATCTCGTAGGTTGGCGATGTATTTTGCCAACTCAACAACCGTCGTGCTTGCATCCAGCGCCACGTAATCTCCTGGCTGGATAAACCGCATGGCTTCTTGAGCGATTGCACTTTTTTTCTCGACATTATGAGTCTGGCGCACATCGACATCGTAGTCGCGAAGGATGCCGTCTCGAGCCATCACCCCCCCTTGGGTTCGAACCACAAGTCCTTTTGCTTCAAGTTCCGTCAAATCTCGACGGATCGTCATCGCTGACGTTCCAAAGAGCGCTGCAAGTTCCGCTACGCGAGCGGCCCCTTCCTTTTGGACAATGTCATGGATTCTCACGAGACGTTCTTTTGGCAATAAAGTGGAAGACCCTAATCTAGTATCCATACAACCTCCATGCGCGATAATATCTGTTCGTTTATGTGCGCCTTGTTTTGACTCTAACAGCGTATTGGCGTGCTTGTCAATAGCAAATTTTTCGAACACAATCCAAGTGTGAAGTCCATAATGATGAACATAAAATAAAACTGGCCGTGGCAGAGCTACCTTCGATCACGAATTTACCCTATTCATTACAGATATAACTCAATATATATCAATATCAAACAAATATGTGTTCCTAATCTTTCGTGTTTGAGTTTACCAAATCAAATGCAAGACTTTCTCTATGAAATCGTGCGATTCATAAACTCTTGACACAGTCAGCCAGCGTGATTATCATTATTCTTAGAAAACGAACATAATCGCACATAAAAGATCACCCTATCGCGGCGAAACAGGTAATTCTACACTTGTATCAAAGCGTTATGCGCGTTCTCAGTGGCGATACAGAGCGTCGTTCATATGGATTGTTAGCTCGTGGTTCTCCCCCAAGAGAACGGAGCAGCTAAATGAGTTCGCGCACGCATGTTCAAGGGGGTGCTCGTCAAGGCGTTGAGTATGTACACCAGCACTCGAAACGCATCAGGCATTTCGCAGGATAGACATTAGGAGGAGAGAGCATGCCGGATATTGATGATGCATCGATTAGCAGATTTTATGAAAACGTTCCCTTTTCACGAAAGGAGTTTTTTTTGAAAGGCAGCAGTTCCTATGACTGGGGTATGAAAAACCGTTTAGCCAGAATCTTCAGGCCATCAGACGGGCGCACCGTGATGTTAGCCATTGATCACGGATATTTTCAGGGACCTGTAAGGGGACTGGAACGCGTTGATCTGAACATCGTGCCTCTGCTTCCCCAAGTTGATGCACTCATGCTAACACGCGGGATGTTGCGGACCACCGTTCCAGCGATGGCACAGAACCCGATTGTGTTGCGCGCCAGTGGGGGGCCCAGCATCCTTAAAGATCTTTCTAATGAAGAAATTGCTGTGAATATCGAGGATGCTGCGAGGCTCAACGTATCGGCCGTGGCTGTGCAAGTGTACATCGGAGGCGAATACGAGACCAAAACCATACACAGCTTAACCAAACTTGTCGATGCAGGATTAAAGTTTGGGATACCGGTTTTGGGCGTTACAGCGGTAGGACGCGATATGACGCGCGATGCAAAGTACTTCAGATTAGCGTGCCGGATGTGCGCTGAATTAGGAGCGCAATTTGTAAAAACATATTATGTTCCTCAAGATTTTGGCACTGTGGTGGCATCCTGTCCGGTGCCCATCATCGTAGCGGGTGGCAAGAAGGTTGAGGAATTCGAAGCTCTGAAAATGGTGGAACAGGCTATGGAGGAAGGGGCCGCCGGAGTCGACATGGGGAGAAATGTATTTCAGTCCGAAAAACCTCGGACTATGCTCGACGCCCTCAATCACATCGTGCATGATGGATGGACCGCCGACCAAGCCATGGAGTTTTTTCGGTCAAGTTCGGAAGGATCGCTGACGTCGACAGACGCGAGGGATGAGTGACAGACGCGGAATAACGCCGATTCACAAGATAGGAAATCGGCAGAAAGCGAGCAACTTCATGAGTTCTGTGCAAATTGCCCCATCGATATTGTCCGCAGACCTTGGACATCTTGCCGAGGCCTGTGAGGTTGTCAGTGGATCTGCCGATATCTTGCATTTGGACGTCATGGACGGGCGTTTCGCTCCCAATTTTACTATTGGCCCCGATATCGTTGCGGCTGTAAGGCGAAGTACGTCTCTTCCGCTTGATGTCCATCTCATGGTGGAAGAGCCAGAACAATTTTTGTCGTTGTTTCGCGACGCTGGAGCGGATAGAATCGCTGTCCATTGGGAAGCGTGTGCGAACCCGGAGCACACAATCAGTCAGATTCGCAAGCTCGGTGTTTTGGCGGGCATTGCGTTGAAAGTTGACACGGCGGTTGATGTCCTTAAAGACTTGTTGAATGCCGTGGATTACGTTGTCATCTTGAGCGTCGATCTAGAGCCCGGCAAGAAAAACTTTCGACCGCTAGCAGTTGAAAAGGTTAGACGGTTGGCTGCACTCCGGGGCGATCAATCTCGACTTCTCATCGAGGTTGACGGCGGCATCAATCGCGAAACCGCAGCGCTCTTTAAAGCTGCCGGCGGAGACATTCTGGTCGCAGGCGCTGCGGTATTCCGAGCAGATGATCCCGTAGCCGCGATTCAAATGCTCCGGGAGGCGTAACGAATATACAATAATGATGCCTAGAACTTAGGGTGCCAGGTTTTCTAGCAGAATAACGGCTGACGCCACTGCATGGAGCGGTCAACCGCCTTAAATTCGTCTACGGGATCACCGATTTGACTGCAACCGAGAGAATGC
>JAKACY010000240.1 GCA_021821025.1 Bacillota bacterium
GTCCTATACGCAAAAAACGTACTGGCCCGGCATTATCCTGCTTCGATCGTTAAGTTGATGACATCTTTAGTCGCTCTAGAACTTGTGAAGCAAGGCAAATTGACGCTAAATACGATCGTGCCCGTCAGCCAGGCGGCTTATCAGGTTGCGCGCACCCCTGGCTTATCTGTGGCTTATTTGGATCAATCAGAGCGAATCACACTCAGCAAGATGCTCGAGTACATGTTTGTCGTATCAGCCGACGATGCCGCGGTGGCGGTGGGCGATTTTATCGGCGGCGATGAGACTGCGTTTGCTCACATGATGAACCAAGAGGCGCGTAAGCTGCATATGAATGGGACTCACTATGTGAACGCCTCAGGCTTACAGGATCCTAATGAATATAGCAATGCGCATGATATCGCTCTTTTGTCGCAGTACTTGATCAAGAATTTCCCTATTGTTTTAAAATACGCGTCTGAACCGGGCATGTACACGCACCCTGGTCAGTATGGCTATAGCTATGACAAGCTTCTCGGTCAATATAACGGCCTTGACGGCCTGAAGACAGGCTCTACGGATCAGGCAGGCTACTGCTTTGTAGGAACCGCCAAACGTGGGCACACACGCCTCATCAGTGTCGTGCTCGATACGTCATCTTTTAACAACGTGTTTCAAGACACTGTGACGCTTTTGGACTTTGGGTTTTTACAGCATCATGCTTACAATTTGCAATCGCAGGGTGTGCCGATAGCGCAGAATGTCAGTGTGCCGAACGGCTCTGCCACCACGCTCGCCGTTGCTCCGAATCAAAATGTATCAGTACAATTGCCAAATGGCGTGTCGTCTAAAGTGACCACAGCCCTTTCTGACACGTCCGTTAAGGCCCCGATCAAACAGGGTCAGGCGCTAGGGGTAGAAAATGTCATTGTAAATGGTCATGTTGTGGAACAGATTCCAGTCTATGCGGTGACAGATGACCCGCAAGCAGGATTCGTCGAAAAAATATGGCGATCCATCATGTCGTCGTTGCATTCCGGTGCGAGAAGTTTAGTGCACGCAATGACCGATAAGATTCACAAATACATCTAGCCGTGTCCGCATAGACTAACCCTGTTGCTCGAAATGAGCAGAGGGGATGACAACTTGAACGAATTTCGCATTGAACGAGATTCCATGGGGGAGATGCAGGTCCCTGTCAATGCGCTGTATGGAGCCTCAACGGCCCGTGCTGTACAGAATTTCCCGATTAGCCAACAGCGTTTTTCACGCGCGTTTATTCGAGCGCTCGGTTGGGTCAAATATGCATGTGCAATGGCCAACGGCGATTTGGGTATTCTTTCACAAGATATCGCTAAGGCTATTTCACATGCATCGGATATCGTGGCACGTGGTGACGTGGATGATCAGTTTGTGGTCGATATCTTTCAGACTGGATCAGGCACCTCCACGAACATGAACGCCAATGAAGTGATCGCACATCTTGCTGTAGGGCCAGCAAAAACGAGCATGATGATCCACCCCAATGATCATGTGAACCGCGGACAATCGAGTAACGATGTCATTCCGAGCGCGGGGCACATCGCGATCAAGTTCGAAATCGACACCGCGTTGCTGCCCGCCTTAAAGTCGTTGGGTGCTGCATTAGAAAGTAAGTCGAAGGAATTTGCGCAGATCTTAAAGTCTGGGCGCACGCACCTGCAAGATGCTGTGCCGATTACGCTCGGACAAGAGTTCGCTGGTTATGCTGCACAGGTTCATGATCAGGTGGGGCTTGTCCATGCGGCATCTCTTGCGCTTTGTTCGCTCGCTCTAGGGGGGACTGCGGTTGGAACAGGTGTGAACACGCATCCACTGTTTGCGCGAAAGGCCATCGAAGTTATCTCGCAAAAAAGTGGGTTGGCGTTTCATGAAGCGCATGACCATGTAGCAGCGCAAGCCTATCCCGGAGCATTAGTGATGGCATCTAGTGCGCTACGAGGCGTAGCCCTCAGCCTGATGAAAATTGCAAATGATATCAGATGGTTAGCCAGCGGTCCCGTCGCGGGGATAGGTGAACTTCGTTTGCCCGCTGTACAGCCAGGCAGTTCGATCATGCCGGGCAAGATCAACCCGGTCATCGCGGAATCTTTGCTGATGGTCTGTGCTGCCGTGATCGGCAATGATGCTGCGATTGCAACTGGTGCCCAGTGGAGCAACTTTGAACTTCATACGATGTGGCCGCTTCTCATCGACCGTATATTAGAGTCCATCCGCATCCTGACTAGTGGCGTTCAAAATTTCACAGAGAAGTTAGTACAAGGAATCACTGTCAATCAAGAACGCTGTCAGGAACACCTTTTGTATAACCCTGCTGTTGCAACTGTTCTGGCGCCCATGCTGGGGTATGATCGGATCGCGGCGTGGGTACATGAAGCGGTCGAGCGAGGCGGTCAGGTAATCTTCACGGATGATGCATTACAGGGCAACTTTAAGATTGGTGATCAAACCATCCCCGCGAAGTGGCTGATCGGTCCGCACCGGTGACGGTGCGTCTACCGAAAGATCGCCTTCTGAATAAGATAGGCAGCTAGGATGACGAGCACCGCCAAAAATACCAGCTTGATCAGCAGATTAAGCACGGCGCTTATCACGATAAATCCTACGAACAGGATGAGTATAGTGATCACCCATGTAAGGACATTGCGCATACAGTTTCGCTCCTTACAAGGGACGGATAACTTTGTCCCTCGCTGCCTGCAGTGTAACACATGCATAAGAGTCTAGGAAGGCGTTTTTAGCATAGAATAGGAGGCGGTCTCGTGAGCGTAACGGCACAAGATATATTTTCCGGTATGAAAGAAAACTTCAATGAGGATGCTGCTGCTGGTGTGTCTGCTACGATAGCGTATGAATTGTCGGGGGACTTTGGTGGTGTGTGGACACTCCGCGTTCAGGATGGAGCGCTACAAGTGGATGAAGGCCTGCCTTCCGGAAACGTAGACGCGACGGTGCGCATGGACGCGTCTGACTTTGTAAAAGTTGCGACAGGGGAGTTAAACCCGATGACGGCGTTTATGTCAGGAAAAATTCGAATTTCTGGTGATCCTATGACGGCACAAAAGTTTCAAGATTATTTTCGTCGTCCGTAATGTGCATGATAGCAGCGTGAGATGAAGACTGAACACGAAAAGAGGGTGCTCGCACCCTCTTACTGCACGTCGACTTGCGGTTCGACCAGGCTATTGCGAAGGATTGGCGCGCCTTGGGGGGAGTTCTGATCCACCACCCCGCCGCCTGGGCTGTCTGCACCAGCACCATGGCCAAAAGGCGCCGGAAGGGCCGCCACAACACCGCCGGGTCTCCGGTGGCCACGAAGCCCAATGCGGCCCAAGGCAGCCACGCGGCCAGCCAGTACACATACACGGACCGGACGACGAACCATAGCGACAGATACAGCACTAGGCCGGCCAGGACG
>JAKACY010000241.1 GCA_021821025.1 Bacillota bacterium
CAATAAGAAATCCATTACAAGTGGTACCTGTTCGATCGTCATATGTTCGATTACAAATGGCACCTTACCCCACAATGACTTTAAACTGTTTAGCACCTGATCATAATCCAATTCACCGGCACCAGCGAAAGGTAGCTCTACCTGACCATCTGTACGGACGGCCATATCCTTTAAATGCACGGCACCAGCCGACGGGGTTAATGATCGGATAATTGCAGAAATGCGTTCGTTTCGTGATTGCCAATCGCTTACTTCGATAAAATTAGGAATGTCAATAATGCTACCTGCATAATCACCGTATGTAGCGCAAAATTCAGCAACATCATTCTCGGTTCCCAGAACATGCGTGATCCAGGGCTCAATAAGTAACTTTACATCATGCGCCTTTAACAACGGCACTAAACTTTCCATATTGTTTATAAGCATCTTCCGCGTCTCTGTAGCACGGTTTCGGTCATCCATAGCCAGTAAATCATCCTGAAAAGATCCGCTCCAAACCGCGACCGAACTCACGCCAATTTCAGGCAGCCATTTGATTTGCTCTTTTAGCTCCCGGCCAGACATTCCAAAAAAATGATAACTATCAAAAAATGTAAGATCATTGTATACTCCAGCAACGCGAGACTTTATTTCGTACTTATTCATTGCCGATTTCACCGCCTGCAACTGCTCTCGCGTGACTGGATACCATAAAAAGTTCAATTGCACCTCATGAAAACCGTATTTAGATGCTGAATCTATGCCTGAGAGCAATTCGACAAGAGATCGCCCGCCGATGAAGATCGCCATTCCATGGGGTACTATCGATCGAGTGATGGTCAGAATGATTCCGCCCTTCCTGATGACAAAGCCACTTCCGCTAATAAAGTCATTTTCAAGGCGTGAATCCCTTCCCTGTAGGGGCATGCATTGTAACTCTGGTCAGAAGCACGAATGGCCTTGATAAAATTCCTCATCTCAGTTTCGTAGGGATTTTCAGGCCCCTGATAATCAATTCTAATGTGGTCAACGGTTCCCGACAGGCGATTGTTACCCATGTCAAATGTTAGAGCGAAATTCTGACCACAGGCATCCAGACTGAAAATACTGTCGCCTTCATAAAGAAAGCAATTCGTAAAACTACCTACGGCCCCATTCTTGTATAAAACTGACATAGAACTAACATCTTCAGTCTTTAGCCAATCCGCCTGCATCAATCTACCCATCGTCCCTACTGTACTTATTGTACTTGCTTCACCGACAAGTGATTGAGCTACATTGAGAATATGCGTAGTCTGCTCTTTGATCTGAACACCAGTAGCAGCCTTATCGTAATACTTCGAGCCGTAACCAACTCTGCTGATCGTGTTGCCGTGCACGACTCCGACTTTCCTGCCTCCAATCAATTGCTTCATCTTTGTTAAGCAGCTACTGCTTCTCCACATATAGCCAATCGCGTTGATTACTTCGTACTCGTCGATCAAATCAGCGATTTCCTCGGCAATATCCACATAGTCTGCGGCAGGTTTTTCAATAAACACGGGAATTTTGCGCCGAATAACCTTCATAAGGTTCTCAACTCGGCAAGACGGTGGAGTAAAGAACAGCATTCCATCGAAGTTCTCTTTGTTCAACATCTCTTCGATGTCGATGTATGCCGATGCGCCGAGCAACTTTGAAAGGGTCTCCGCTCGATTAAGATCAAGGTCACATACAGCGGTTACACGAGCTTCGGCAATACGCAACAGATTGTTTGAATGCATAGTTGCAATACCGCCTGCCCCTACCATTCCCAATTTCACTTGCTGCATAATCTCATTCCTTTCGTTATTAGGTACTATTTTCATCATAAAAATAACTCTCTGCCGTAAACAGTATAACTATTCAGTTAAACGGAGGGATAAGCGAACGCTAGACCCACCAGAGTCATGCAATCATCCAATACCCGAGAGTAAGGGATATATATGCTAACAAAAAACGGAGTAAACAGGCTACTCTTCGAAACCCTTCCGACTAAAGCAAATGGCATGCCGCCAAGTGCTTACCATTAGAAACAGCCGAAGTGAGATCTGGCGATTTTGTGCTGCAGGAAGATATTGCAAGAGGACAACGCGGTCTAAACGCACACCCGTTTGCAACCTCGTTTGGCTTAGGTAATTCAAACGATAAAGGCAGAACCTTATCTGGCATAAATCCTATACCAGCCTGCAGCGGCGGAATGGATGATAATAACACCCTTGTATACGGGTGTACGGGATTGTGTATGACCTCCTCGGTCGGTCCATACTCCACCACTTTGCCCATATACATGACCATGACTGACCCTTCATAAGCGATATAACGCGCCACACCAAAGTCGTGCGTGATAAAAAGCATCCCAATATGTTCTTTACGGCAGATATCACGTAAGAGGTCCAAAATAATTAGTCGCGATGAGACATCAACCATTGAAACGGCTTCATCTGCTACCAAATAACGTGGTCGTACGGTGAGTGCCCTTGCGATGACGGCGCGCTGCCTCTGACCTCCGCTCAGCTCATGCGGATACTTATCCATCACACTTTGAGGATCTAGCCCCGTAAGGCGTAGGAGTCGTTCAATTTCATCATCCACCTGCGACCTCGGCACGATTCGATGATGCGTCAGAGGCATTCCAAGTTCCTCACGAATCGAATGAACCGGATTGAGCGCAGCAAACGGATCCTGATGCACCATCTGGACTTTAAGAGCGGCTTTGTCTCGATCTCGCTTTTTCGCTTGAAACAAGAGAATTCCATCAGCAATGATGTTCCCACTGGTGGGAGAAACCAACCCCGATACCATCTTACCGAGAGTGGTTTTTCCGCATCCGCTTTCTCCAACCACGCACACCACTGCTTCATCGGGAATATTTAAAGAGACTCCATTAACCGCCGTGAATCTTCTCGGATTAATAATCGTTCCACCGATCTTGAAAGATTTAGTTACGTTGTTAACGGTTAACAGATATATCCCCTCCTTCTTGAACCGCAAAACAGGCGACAGCACCACCACTATGGGTTTCAGTCAATTGTGGTTCTTCAGATTCGCATCGCGGCATACGCAAACGACATCGATCTCTGAACAAACATCCTTGCTGTTGTCCGATAACCTTGGGAGGTTGACCAGCCAATCCCTTCGCTGCATACGGGTCCCCCACCAACCTTGGAAGCGCATCCATCAGCGCACGAGTATACGGATGCTTGGGCGTCACGAACAATTTGTCAGCGGCGGCCATCTCCACGATCCGTCCAGCGTACATCACTGCAATTCGGTTAGCGACCTCAGCCACAATACCAAGATCGTGTGTGATAAATAGTGCGCTTAACCCTTCTTCCTTGTGAATTTCCTTAATGATCTCCAACACAGTACTCTGACTCAAGCTATCCAATGCTGTGGTTGGCTCATCAAAGATAATCACCTTTGGCTTCAG
>JAKACY010000242.1 GCA_021821025.1 Bacillota bacterium
CATTGAGAAACCGACACCCTATTTTCAAGACTATGCTGTGCGGTTTACGGATATGCCTTTTCTTGTCACCCTTGTGCCTTATGAAGGCGGGTATCGTGCGGATCGGTTTTTACGTGCGAGCGATTTGTGGGATGACACATCGGCTGGCGAATGGAAGACACTCGTATGGGATGACAACGATAATCGTCTCGCTGTGCCTAATGGCTGTATCGGTTTTCGTTGGGACGGCTCACAAAAGTGGAATTTGAAGTTAGAAGATGAATCCGGTGCTGCGGTGCAACCAAGGCTGTCTATGTACAGTCATGAAGACGAGACGTTGATGGTATCGTTTCCCTACTTTGGTAAAACAGGATATAGCCTTGAGAGAGGCGTCCCTGCTAAACGGATTGTGGGCGTTGATGGCCAGGAGATATGGGTAACGACAGTATTTGATTTGATGGCGGCACACGTCGGTGTATCTCGCGGACTCCCTGGCGATTATCCGAAAAGCTATGACGACGAAGGACCGTTTACTCCTGCGTGGCAAGAGGCGATCACAGGTGTGGATCGCAAGCTTTGCCTTCAAGTGGCGCGCGAGTTTGCCGACAACGCTGCAAAAACCAAAGGAAAGTCCATGATCGCATTAGGTGCTGGGACCAATCACTGGTATCACAGTGATACGGTGTATCGTTCGATCATCAATCTGGTTTTGCTGTGCGGTTGCCAAGGGGTCAACGGCGGGGGATGGGCGCACTATGTAGGACAAGAGAAAGTGCGGCCCCTGGAAGGTTGGGCGACGGTTGCCTTTGCCAACGACTGGGTGAAGCCTCCACGGCAGCAAAATGGGACATCCTTTTTCTATTTTGCCACTGACCAATTTCGGTATGAAGAGCTGTCGACAAAAACCATGGGTTCACCCCTTGGCGGTCGTTTTCAAGACCTTCATCCCGCTGATATGAATCTGCTGGCTGCGCGATTGGGGTGGTTGCCATCGTTCCCGCAATTCTCTGAGAACTCTCTGGATGTTGTGCAAGAAGCACGGACACAGGGTGCGAAAACCAACGCAGAGGTAGCAACTCATGTAGCAAAACGGCTGAAGTCCGGAAGTTTGTCATTTGCGATGGAAAATCCGGATGACCCGAAAAACTTCCCAAGGGTGCTGTTTGTGTGGCGCTCCAATTTGCTCGGGTCAAGCGGCAAGGGACATGAGTATTTCTTGCATCATTTGCTTGGGACAGATGGACATATCCTAGGGGCACAAAATAGTGCCTGGCAACCAAGCGATGTTTCTGTCGCGCCAGAGCTGCCAAAAGGCAAGTTAGATCTTTTGATTACGATGGATTTTCGCATGACAGGTACTGCCTTGTATTCGGATATTGTGCTTCCTGCCGCCACATGGTACGAAAAACATGATATAAGCAGTACAGATATGCATCCCTTTATCCATCCGTTTAATCCGGCCATCTCACCGCCGTTTGAAACGCGCAGTGACTGGAAGGCATTTTGCTCCATTGCAAAAGCGTTTTCCGATTTGGCCAAGGTGCATTTGCCAGCACAAGATGATCTTGTCATGGCGCCTTTGAATCATGATTCACCGGAAGAATTGGCCCAGCCTTTCGGCAAGGTGCTTGATTGGAAAAAAGGAGAAGTCGAAGCCATTCCAGGGAAAACCATGCCAAAACTGATCGTCGTGCATCGCGATTACCCCAATGTTTATCGACAGATGACGACGCTTGGACCCTTAGCGAAAGAAGCGATCGCTGCGAAGGGGATTCGTATCTCAGGCGAAAAGGCATACGAAGAATTTTCCCGTCGGGTGGGTGTTGAAAAATCTCATGGCGTGGGTGAAAACTGTCCGCTGTTGCGCGATGAACGCCAAGTGGCTGAAGCCATTTTAACGCTGTCTGGCGCCACGAACGGGCGACGGGCCAACGAAGAATGGAAAGCCTTAGGTGAACAAACTGGTCTAGCTCTTGAGCATGTGGAAATTGGCAAAGAAGATGTGGCTTATACGTTTGATGACCTGACGGTACAACCGAGATTGTCCTTGGCCACACCGATCTGGAGCGGCCTGGAAGGGGAAAACAGGCGCTACTCACCATTTACATCGAATGTTGAGTTTGGCATACCTTGGCATACCTTGACCGGGCGTCAACACTTCTATGTGGATCATGAGGTTATGCTCGATTTTGGTGAAGGATTACCTGTCTATCGTCCGCCTTTGGGTCTTGAACCGTTCATGGACTCTGACCCAAGTATCGGTGATGAGGCCGGTCAGTCAGTTGTCGTGCGGTATCTTACACCGCATCAAAAGTGGGGGATTCATTCTACCTATACGGATAACCACAGAATGCTGACCCTGTTTCGCGGCGGACAGACCATTTGGTTAAGTAAAGAAGATGCTGATAAGATTAAGATTCGCGACAACGATTGGGTTGAAGTCTATAACCGCAATGGTGCCATTGCCGCCAGAGCCGTCGTGACCCATCGACTGCCGTCTGGCATCGCGATGATGTATCACGCCCAGGATCGGACGATTGGTGTGGCTGGTTCTGCTGTAACGGGTGACCGTGGCGGGACGCACAACAGCGTTACGCGAATCATTCCAAAACCAACGCACATGATTGGCGGCTATGCCCAATTAAGCTATGGATTTAATTATTATGGACCCACTGGACATCAGCGTGATGTGATGACGGTAGTGCGCCCGCTTAAAGAGGTGAAGTGGCTTGAGGATTAAAGCGCAGATAGCTATGGTGATGAATCTCGACAAGTGCATCGGTTGTCACACATGCAGTGTCACGTGCAAAAATACCTGGACGAACCGTCCAGGTACCGAGTACATGTGGTTTAATAACGTTGAAACACGTCCTGGGCCCGGATTTCCCCAGGAGTGGGAAAACCAGGATCGCTATCGCGGTGGATGGACACTGAAAAATGGCCGATTGCGGCTGCACGCAGGTGGTGCCTTCGCCAAACTGGCTAATATTTTTCACAATCCTGATTTGCCGACGATCGATGACTACTATGAACCCTGGACATATGATTACGAGAATCTGATCACGAGTCCGCGTAAAAAGCACCAACCTGTGGCCCGTCCGAGATCCCTTCTAACCGGCAACTGGATGGATCAGCCGAATTGGGGACCGAACTGGGACGACGACTTGGCCGGTGGACCGGAAATTGCTCCGCGAGATCCCAATCTTCAGGGATTGCAAGAACACGTAGCGTTCACCTATGAGCAGGCCTTCATGATGTATATGCCGCGTATTTGCGAACATTGTCTCAACCCTGCGTGCGTAGCGGCTTGTCCATCTGGCGCTGTCTACAAGCGTGAAGAAGACGGTATTGTATTGGTTGATCAAGATGCTTGCCGGGGATGGCGGTTTTGCGTAAGCGCCTGTCCGTACAAAAAGGTTT
>JAKACY010000243.1 GCA_021821025.1 Bacillota bacterium
GGTTATCCGTTCCATTAAGCTACGCGGTGATTTTGTTCATAACCGATGATACGTCGGGAAGGCTCTTCACGTGGATTAGCAAACAAGTGAGTGTTCCTGCGTTTCGCAAGGGCACGCTAGTATTGGTCTCGTGTCTTACCATTGGGAGTCTTATGTACTACAGCGAAAACGTATACTCATCTAGCCCACTCCAATGGTACATCGATCAAGAGAACGCGAACAGAAACACAGTTGACAACATGGGCATTCTGAACTCTCTGACGCGGATTAGTGGTAATGTACTGGTGATCGGGGCAAACTCGCCGTACAGCCCATGGCTATCACCAGGTTTCATTAGCATGGTGTTTGGCCAAGGTACACAGATTAATTGGACTGTGGCCACAAACTATCATGGCCAAATGAACAGCAATCAAAATGTTAGCTATATTCCAGACAATCAGGTAAACATGGGGAATTACAATACGATCTTTGTTTTTAACGATGCCGGACAATTATTGCATGTTTTGGATCATACAAACATTCAAAGCATCAGTAAAATTAATCAAGGCGGGGTTCCGTACCTGGATACGCTGATTTATCCCGGACTGAAAGGACTATCTAAACAACTTGCGAAAGACCCAACGAGCTATCTGTTAAACATGAACATCGGGGTAATATACTTGGAGGCGAATCAACCCTTTCTCGCAAAGCATTACCTACAAAACGCCGTTCACTATGAGAGGGGGTTGGCAAAAGCAGATTTGAATCCATATCCCTATTTCTTTCTCGGTAAGTTGATGCAGCAACTCGGCCAATTTAAAGATGCTAAGGCGTTATACGCTCGTGCTGTTGCTCTCGACAAGTCGTCCACTCCTAACCCATACTTTCGTGAGGCGCTTCAGAGTGTAAATCAATATTGATAAATGGGGGAATTTCATTGAAGGCGGTTATCTTATGCGGCGGTAAAGGTACACGATTGCAGGAAGAGACCGAGTACCGCCCAAAACCTCTGGTGAAGATCGGTTCCATGCCGATCCTGTGGCACATCATGAAGCTGTACTCCCATTACGGAGTCAAGGACTTTATCTTGGCTCTCGGATATAAGGGCGAGATGATTAAGGAGTATTTTCTGAACTTCGAGGAACTATCAAACAACTTTACCCTGAATCTGCGTTCGAGAGAAGACAGGGTTGTTCATGAGGCGGAGGCCACTCTGGAGGACTGGAAAATCACCTTTGTGGACACCGGACTGGAGACGCAAACGGGCGGTCGGATTGCTCGCATACGCAGGTATCTGGGGGACGATACTGAGTTCTTTCTCACCTACGGAGACGCTGTGTCTGATGTGAATATCGACAGCCTGTATCGGTTTCATAAGGAACAGGGCACCATTTTGACCGTGACGGGTATTAATCAGACCTCACCGTTTGGCGTTATTGAGGTCGAAGATGGCAGAGCCAAAGGATTTAAGGAGAAGCCAAAATTGGATGGGCTGATTAGCGGCGGGTTTTTCGTATGTGACTATTCGGTGTTTGATTACGTGAGTAGAGATGTAGGGTGTGTTTTTGAGGAAGATCCGCTCAAAAAGATCTCCGAAGTCAATCAGTTAGCGGTATATCCGCACAACGGATACTGGCAATGCATGGATACCTATAAACATATGTTGGATTTGAATAAAACCTGGAACGACGATCAGGCCCCCTGGAAAATCTGGGGATAGAGTTGTATTAGGAGGTTGGTTATGAACAAGGACTACTGGCGAAAAAAAAATGTATTCATTACAGGATGTACAGGGCTTTTGGGATCCTGGATGACGAAGCAATTAGCCGAAGCTGGCGGTAATGTTGTGGGGCTTGTGCGCGATGTGGTGCCCAAATCGAACCTGTTTCGATCCGATTTCCCCGCAATCAACATGGTTCACGGCTGCCTGGAAGATGTCGAGGTGATTGAGCGTGCACTAAACGAGTACGAGATAGACACGGTGTTTCACTTGGGAGCACAGACCGTCGTGGGAGTTGCCAATCGCGGACCGCTTTCGACGTTCGAGGCCAATATCAAAGGAACGTGGAACGTCCTGGAAGCCTGCAGACGATTGCGGACTGTCGACAGGATCGTGGTTGCTTCAAGTGATAAGGCATATGGAGATCAGCCGATCCTTCCCTATGACGAGACTATGCCGCTGCAGGGCTCCCACCCCTACGATGTATCGAAGAGTTGCTCCGATCTGATCTCTCAGATGTACTATCACTCGTATTCTCTGCCAGTTACGATTACTAGGTGCGGCAATTTTTATGGCGGCGGAGATTTGAATTTCAATCGTCTCGTTCCGGGGACGATTCGCTCCGTTCTGCGCGGTGAACGACCGAAGATTCGCAGCAATGGACACTTTATCCGCGATTATTTTTATGTGGAGGACGGGGTAGAAGCCTATCTCCATCTGGCTGAATACATGGAAGACCGATCGATCTGGGGGCAAGCATTCAATTTCAGCAACGAATTGCAGATTACCGTTCTGGAATTGGTGGACAAGATATTGGAAATGATGGGGAGTGACCTCGTTCCCGATGTTCAGAACACGGCTACCAATGAAATTGAGCACCAGTATCTGTCTGCTGCCAAAGCTCGCGATATGCTGCAATGGCGCTCACATTTTACGCTGGATGAGGCATTGCGGCATACGATTGACTGGTATGTCCGATTCTTTGCAGAGGAGGCTTCGAAATGAGTTCGGTGGTGGTAACGGGCGGCACTGGATTTGTCGGCGCCAATCTTGTACGCGCTCTGCTTGACCAGCAGGTTTATGATGTACATCTGCTGGTTCGGAAAGAGAGTCAGTACTGGCGTCTTCAGAGCGTTCTGGACAGGCTTCATCTACATGAAGTGGACATGTGCGACTTGGTGGCGTTGACTGATTTGTTTGCAACGATCAGGCCAAAAGCTGTGTTTCACCTGGCGACCTACGGAGCTTACCCATACAGGCTGGGGCATCCCTACCAACAAGACGTTGACAAGATGCTGGACACCAATGTGATTGCCACAGTTCAATTGACGAGAGCGGCCATAGTCTCCCGGACCGAGACCTTCATAAGTGTGGGCAGCTCGTCGGAATATGGTCCAAAGGACTATCCTATGTTTGAGAACGACCTTTGCATGCCGCTGGATACCTACGGAGCTACCAAACTGAGCGGGGCATACATTGCCAGTACGCTGGCCAGACAGGCGGAACTTCCCTTTCACCACATGCGGCTTTTCTCTGTATATGGCGACTTTGAGGAAAACGGTCGTCTCGTTCCGACTGTCTTGAAGGCCTTCACAAGAAACGAGGTACTGCGCCTCGCTTCTCCTTTTTCGGTGCGCGATTTTATCTATGTAGATGACGCCGTCAAGGCGCTTCTTCACCCTGTCGAAGCGA
>JAKACY010000244.1 GCA_021821025.1 Bacillota bacterium
GCAGCACCTCGACGTAGCCACGTACTGCCAGCTTCTCGAACGGCCACCAGCTCTCGAAGCCGTCCCGCGCCATGCGCGGTCCGCCGATGCCGCAGGACGACAGTGCGGGCCAGAGCCGCTTCATGCTTTCGACCACATCGTCCATCGCAGCCAACTCTTGTAGCAAGCCTTGACCCATGTTAGCTGATCGTTCCAACAATCCTAAGGCCAGTGGAGCAAAAGTTTGCAAATCTACAGGCATGGTAGCTAGGAGCAACATGAGACCTGCGTAAGCCCGATCCCAGTTGCTGTTGATCGACCGGGCACGCATCGCATACAGTAGTTCATCTGGCAAGAAGGCACGGCGCAAATCCGCAACCTGCCCATATTCATCGATTCGCTCTATGTCAGGCACATCAGCATAAACCTGCTTCGTGATTCCAGCACGGTCTGCAAAATACGCGATCGTAAGCGCTGCGGCATCCCAGTAGCACCGTTCAGAGAGTATAACCCCATCTAAATCAAATAGCATCAGGCGAATGCTCAATTCGATTCCACCTGATACCGGATGTTGCCCGCCACGCCTGCCGTCATGTCTTTTCGCCAGGGTCTTTCCGACAACGCTTCATACAGCGCCATGCCAAATGCGCGAAAACACGATTCCCAGATATGATGTCCATGACTCTCCCGACCTTTTAGCAAGTCGAGATGCAACGTACACTGCGCCCCTTGCACAAATCCCTCAAAGAATGCCACGAGATCCTCGCTGTGCATGCCCTCCATCCGCTCTGGCAGAATCACACATCCTTTTTCAAAGTCGAGGTACGCCCGGCTTTCAAGAGAGATCACCGCCCGCGTCAACGCTTCGTCGATCGTTCCATACGCCGACCCATAGCCAACAAGTCCGTCAGCCTGAAAGCGATCCATGTACTCTTTCACAGCTCGTCCGAATGCGATGCCGACATCTTCCGTGACCAAGTGCACCAAGTCAAAGTGATCCAGTGACACATCGATCGTGAGATTCATCTGCCCACGCCACGCCACGTGCTCTAGCATATGGTTAAAAAATGGTAGCGGTGTACGCAGTAGCTTCTTTGCCGCCGGATCCCGCGCACCACGCTCAATCTGGATGACTATGTCGGACTCATTGGTGGTGCGCGTCACTTTTACGCGCTTTGTTTCTTCCATGTTTATCTCTCCCTCACCGCTTTCGCGTGCGTTTCAAACCCTTCAAGGTCTGCAAAGCGCGCGGCGTAGTTTCTTACCTTATCAAAACCTTGCTGCGTGACATAGCCGATCGACGAACGTTTGAGAAAATCGTTAAGCGATACTGCTGAAACCGTATGTGCATTGCGGCCAGTAGGTAAGATCGCATTGGGTCCCATGAGAAAATTACAAAGTGTAATCGGCGTATAATCCCCGAGCAGAATCTCACCCGCGTTTTTGATCTGCGGGAAGACGCCAAATGGGTCTTTCACCATCACCTCCATATGCTCCGGAGCATACTGATTCACAAAGCCTACCGACTCTGCCAAACTACTGGTGATGATGATACCGCCATACGTCGATAACACTGACTGTACAAAGGATCTACGCGTGTCATTTTTAATCGTAGTGATCAGCGTCTGCAGCTCTTCTTTGACAAGGTCTGCGACTTTTTCACTGTGCGTGACCAAAAGCGCCGCCGAATCAGGCCCGTGCTCTGCTTCGATCATAAGGTCAAGAGCAGCCTTGTGCGGATCAGCGAATTCATCAGCCAAGATGATGGCTTCGCTTGGTCCAGCCGGAACACCCGGATCAATCATGCCAGCGAGGTACCGTTTGGCTGCCGTAACGTATGGGTTACCAGGTCCAATCACCTTTGCACACTTTGGCACCGTTTGCGTGCCATACGCGGCCGCTGCAATCGCCTGCGCGCCACCGATTTTGTAAACTTCGGTGATGCCGAGCAGATTTGCCGCAAACAAAATCGCTGCATCGACTTCTCCACGCTCGTTGGGTGGCGTCAACACGATAATACGAGGAACCTCTGCGACGACAGCTGGCGTCCCTAGCATCAGCAAAACACTTGGAAAGCTCCCTTTGCCGCGAGGCACATAGAGTGCCACGTCACTGATCGGCGTGACTTTTTCCCCTGCCATGATCCCGTCGTCGATCTCCATCATCCAGATTGGCTCAGGTTTTTGCGCCGCGTGAAACTTGCGGATATTGCCCGCGGCATAGCGGATCACCTCTGCAGCCTCAGGGTCGAGCGCTGCGATCGCATCGGAAAACTCTTGCGGTGTAACCTTGATGCGATTCGCCGTAAGCGACACACCATCAAACTGCGCGGTGTAGTTAATCAACGCGGTATCCCCGTTTGCCGCTACGTTTTGACAAATCGCCGCTACGGCGTCCAATTGCTTAGATATGTCCAATCCTGCTCTCGACATAATGCGTTGCTTCTGACTATCGTCGGTGTCTGCCCACACATAGCGATTAAGTTGTAACAATAGAAACCCTCCATCTCGTTTGCCCATCGCCATCGCTTTACTATGCTAATATACTAAAGCGAACGACTAGATTTGTCTACCTTTTCACAATAGCCACAGTACAACGAGAGATATTCACCAAGTGTCCCGCCTCATCCGTAATGCGGACATCCCATACATGCGTAGTACGCCCGCGATGAATCGGTGTTGCCGCTGCCGTCACAAATCCAGATTTGGCCGGCCGAATGTGATTGCCGTTGATCTCAAGGCCAAAAGCCACATACTCATTCATGTCGATATTGAGGTACGAACCAAAGCTGGCGACGGTTTCCGCGAGTGCAAGAGAGGCTCCCCCGTGCAACATGCCTTGTGGCTGTTTCGTGCGATGATCCACAGGCATTCTAGCTGTGACTAAGTCCTTGGTGGCTACTAAAAACTCAATCCCAAGCCACTCCATGAGCGTATTAGAAAGGAGATCGTTGTCACTCACAGTCATCATCCCTTCGATATAATTCCATGGTGAAATTAAAAAACGACTGCAATAACGCGTCATCCTTACGCGTAGCCAGCACCGCTAAGTAAAATGCACGCTTGGTCTCTAATTCGAATATTGTACGAACACGCGCACGCTTAATTGCGTAAGAAGACACAAAACCATACCCGACACCATTCTCAACCATTGCTACCAACGTCGCCGTATCTTTAACGTGAGCGATATAATGAAGCTCATGCGCCGCAATCTGACGCTCCGCAAAAAGCAATTCCTCCACCGCTTTTTGCGTCCCTGATAATCTCTCGCGCCCGATGATCGGGAGATCCTTGAGACTAAAATCGGGCTGTTCGCGCACGTCCTCTGGACCGATCAGGACAATGTGATCCTCGCACAGCATCTCTGAATAAAGCG
>JAKACY010000037.1 GCA_021821025.1 Bacillota bacterium
TTGACATTTCCAGCTAGAAAATCAGCGTTTTCAAGCAGCCGCTGATGAAAAGCGATGGTCGTCTTCACTCCATCGACTCGAAACTCCGCTAATGCGCGCTTCATACGATCGATCGCCTCTTGCCTCGAAGGCGCCCAGACGATCAATTTGGCTACGAGTGAATCGTAAAAAGGGGGGATCATGTAGCCGCTATACGCCGCGCTGTCTATCCTCACCCCAAACCCACCAGGCGGCGAGAACTCAACAATCCGGCCAGGTGCCGGCATAAAGTTACGTTCATAATCCTCCGCGTTAATGCGGCACTCGATCGCGTGCCCACGCATCCTGACGTCCTGTTGCTGGTATGACAGCGGATATCCTGCCGCGATCAGAATCTGCTCGCGAACGATATCTACACCAGTCACCCACTCTGTAACTGGGTGTTCCACCTGTACCCGAGTATTCATTTCCATAAAATAAAACGACTCACCATCTTCGTCGAGCAAAAACTCGATCGTCCCAGCGCCTTCGTACTCCACAGCTCGCGCTGCTGCGACGGCCGCTTGGCCCATCCTTTCTCGAGTTTCGACTGAGATTGCAGGACTTGGAGCCTCTTCAACGAGTTTTTGCAACCGGCGTTGAATAGAGCAATCCCGCTCACCAAGGTGAATAACATTGCCGAACTGATCGCCCAGCACCTGAACCTCCACATGCCTCGGATGCATCAAGTATTTCTCCAAATAGACACCGATGTTTCCAAACGCGGATCCGGCTTCAGACTGCGCAATGCCGATGGCTGCTGTCAGTTCATCTTCTGAACCCACGACGCGGATACCCTTTCCACCACCGCCTGCCGTTGCCTTAATAATGACCGGATAGCCAATATCGCGAGCGATCTCCAAAGCATCTTCAACGTTTTCAATCAGACCATCGGTGCCAGGTACGATCGGCACCCCTGCTTCTTTCATCGTCGCCTTTGCTGTGGACTTATCGCCCATCTTTTCAATGGCGGTGGGGCTAGGCCCAATAAACTTAACGCCCACTGCCGCGCACACTTCCGCGAAGTCGCTGTTTTCTGCAAGAAAGCCGTATCCGGGATGAATCGCGTCTATACCGACAGCCGTAGCCACAGACATGATGTTTGCAATATGTAAATAACTCTGCTTGCTTGCGCTCGGTCCGACACAGTACGCTTCATCAGCCATCTCAACGTGCAGTGAATCGCGATCTGCCTCAGAGTAAATGGCGACAGTCTGGATCCCTAAGTCCCGGCAAGCTCGAATCACGCGCACAGCGATTTCGCCACGATTGGCAATAAGAACCTTCTTAAACATATTAGCCTCCGTTATGCTAGTTTGACGCGAAACAGCGGTTGGCCATATTCAACCAGTTGACCGTTTTCCGCCAAAATCTCCACGATCTCCCCACGCACATCGGCTTCGATCTCGTTCATCAATTTCATGGCTTCGATAATGCAGACTACGGTCTTCTCTGTTACTTTCGTCCCAATCTCCGCGTATGACACAGCCGTAGGAGATGGCGCACGATAGAACGTGCCAACCATGGGAGAGGTGATCACTCCCAAACCTTCCTCCATTGCTTGTGGTTCTGGCGCAATCCGATCTGTTTGAGACCCTGGAGGTGCTGTAACAGGATTCGCTGCGCTTGACTCTAGCAGAACCGCCTGTTGTATAGGTAGCTCTGCGACGGGCGAGCCGACTGTGCTGGAAACGACGGACGCTGCTTTTTTTAGCGTCAATTTCAAGTTCTCTGTCTCCAGGCTCAGTTCCTGCAAGCTCGTCTCATCTAATAGGCGAATAAATTCACGGATGTCGCTGACTTTCAACAAAACACGACCACTCCTCAATGACGGGTCTACGACATCGATAGTATATCATAAAGGTGATCGGGCTTGCCCAAAATCAGGGTGGCGCACCAAAATGGCGGCGAAAGGCCCGTGCCTTCCGCCGCCGATAAATATTACGAATGCGAAGACACAGTGATCAAATTCGACTGGACGCCGAGCGTTTGTGATGCGAGGTTGATCACACGAACCGCAGCTTCCGGAGTGATGCTCGATGCTTCTACATACACATGGACGGTATTGTGCGGGTTAAAGATGACGACTGAATCAGGGTAGCCGTCAGCCTGCAACTCTGCGTGCACTTTTTGTGCATTGGCTGTCTGCGTTTGCAGTGCAGTCAATTCTTCGAAAGCTTTCGATACCGCAAGATTATTTGCACGTGGATCACTCAGCGTATTTTGCAGCACTTGAATCACTTTCTCCTGACTGTTGGTCATATTCATCGTAGTTTGAACAAACCAATCGCTTGGCTGTTGTGATGAAGCACTCGTTGTTGGCGTGCCTTTCGAGCTGCCGACAGTGGTCATGGCTTTGCCTCCGACTTGTGTCGACGCGGGCAGGGTGCCAGTAGCTGGACCGGTGCTGACCACAGCTGAGTTATTGCCCGTAGTGCCTGTGTTGCTTTTTGGGGTACTTGCAGTCGGTGTGCCAAGTGTGTAATACCCAATCAGCATAAGAGAGAAAACCATCATCGTTGAAAGCCAGACTGTTTGACGCTTAACCATTATTCGCCATCTCCTTCAAGTATTTTTATTTGCGAGGTAAAACCGTCACGTCAAAACCCGGAATACCCAAAACATCCTGTACCGCATTTGTCACTTCGGCTTCCATGCGCACCGTATCTGCCGCTTTCGCGATGACCAGCACACCGGTAATGTGTGGCAATTGTTGCTCGATGACCAGAGGCTGCGACTGTCCATTGTTTCCCTGCACCATCACGGGTTGTGCAGAGGAAGAAATCGTAGTCGTCGATGTCTGCGTTCCTGTGCCTGACTGCGTCGTGGTCTGGCGCGATGTGGTGATGTTTTGCCCGAGCTTTTCTAGCGCTGTTGAGTCTACTGAAACCACCACCGTGGCGTCGCTGATCCCTGCGATCTGATCAATCGCATTTTGCAATTGATGATCATAATAATTTTCGTACGCGATCGCAGTCGCCAGTGCAGATCCACCAGCGCTTGTCACTTGGTTCGATGCCTGAGACGCAGGCGCCGTTATCGGTGTTGCGCCGCTTCCAGATGGTGTCGAAGGGCTTCCTCCACCGCTTGCCCCAAACAGGAGCAATAGGATACCTATCGCTGCCACTGCCAGCAACCACTTATTCGCAAATAGCGATTTAATCGGTCCATCGCCATTACCTGCCAATCATGAACCCTCCCCAAGCGCACTCCCTACGCATAAGACACATCGATGCGATCTGGGGACAATCCCATCTGAGAAGCCACCTGCGCCTGTATCGCCTGCGCAATCTGCGCTGGGTGCGCTACGTTTAGAGCGCCGATCACGACGTTCACGCCTGTGACGACAGGTGTCCCATCCGCCTTCGACGCCGTTTTTACAAAAACAGACTGTACTTTGACATCATCTGCAGCCTCCACCTCCTCCGTGATCGTACTTTCCAGATCATTTTCAAAGACAGCCGAGCCAGAAGTGCCAGATGTCCCTGAGAAGAGATTTTGCTGTCCGGCAGTCGGACCAGAGATAGCGGCCGCCAGGTCTGACAAGTGAAATCCCTGTTGCATCAGCACCCGGATGGGGCTTAGCAGTGATAAGATGATCACCAGACCTACAACTGTCCTGACGTACCGCTGCATCACGTCACCAGGCAATACGATGTCAAGGACGACAGCCAGTAAAATCAGCGTGACAAGGTGCCTAAGCCAATCCGAAATCGCTGCAATCAAACGCATCACCTCACAAACGCGGTGAGATTAGTCGCGGCGATTGTGATCACCATAGAGAAGAAAAACATCAGCCCCACTACGACGAGCGCCGCAAATATCAGTGCAAAACTCTTTCCGATCGTCGAGAGGCTCTTTACGATGGGCGAGTCCCCGAGCGGCTGCATCAAGGCCGCAGATCCGTTATAGACAATTGACAGTGCAAGAATCTTTAACGCTGGAAACGCGCAAATCAGAAGCAGTACAATCGCGCTTGCCATGCCAGTCGCATTTTTCACGATAAGCGATGCGCCGGCAATCGTGGCGCTAGCATCCGATAATGGCTTACCTAAAATCGGGACAAACGTACTCGCTACAAACTTGGCGCTTCGCAGCGTAACACCGTCGGCGATTCCCGCTATGGAGCCTTGAATCGACATGACGCCCAAAAAGGTGCTCATCGCGAGTCCCAGTGCAAACACCGTAACACTTCGCATAAATCCGGCTAATTCGGTAAGCTTATATCGGCTTGAAATCGTACTGACGATCATCAACACAGCAGAGAAAAAGATGATCGGAAAAACCCACTTTTGAACCATAAAGCCCATAGCATTGACGATAAATACGATCAGCGGATGAAAGGTGGCAGCTGACGTCAGTCCGCCTGAAGCTGAGATCAGGGCCATCACGACTGGCAAGGAACCGAGCATGACTGAAGTCATCGTATCGATCGCACCGCTGGCAAACTGCGTGGCATCTCTAAACGATGTTACAGCCAGCACCAACAAAACGAGGTGCACCACCAGAAAGGCCACTTTACCAACCATTTCTGAAGCAAAAGCGGTCTGCATGGTCTCAAGCACGGATATCAGCGCGGCCAAGATCAAAAGTGTGCCGAAAAGCCGAGCATCTTGCCACAGTGCTTGCAGCAAGAAGCGAAACATCCCGGTGCCGATATTCGAGTACTGCAGACCGTTTGCGCCCGGCATGAAACTGGATACAAACTGACCAGTTCCGTCGGTTGGCAGAAATCCACCGTAATTGACGACCAGTGCATTCCATGCAGATTCAATGGCATTATTGGAAATGGCGCTGTACTGTTTCGCCGCCAATTGCACCGGAGTTTCAGTGCTCGCCGTTGCTGGTGGCGGTAGTCCTGATGTGCCGGCGCCAGCGGAACTGGCGTAAACAAATGGTGTCACCTGTAAGAAGATCACCAGGAGCAGCACGGTCACTCGAGTGACCCATTTAGCCCAGAAACGCAATGGGCGCCGGTTCAGCATACTTCTCCCTCCCTTCGGTCCGCATGACCTTTTGAATGGGTTTAGACGGAAACTTCAAGGTAATAAGTGTTGTACTGTATCCACCACGGCCGTGATAATGGGAACGGCCAAAATGATGATGAACAACTTCCCGACGAGTTCGATCTTCGACGCGATCGAGGTTACACCAGCGTCGCGGGCAATCTGCGCCCCAAACTCGACCACATACGCGATTCCGATAATCTTGACGATCGTCGCAAAAAACAGGATATTAACGTCCGCCAGAGCCGCTAACTTTTCGATTGGCACGAGTACGCCCGTTACTTTTTGCAACGCGATCAAAAACAAGATAACAGCGATCGTCAGCGACAGAAGAAATGACACTTGCGGCGCCATTTCGCGTATGGCCATAATCAGCAAGGCGCCCACTGTCGCAAAAAGCACTATTTGCAAAATGTCCATCGCGCACCTGCATCCATCGCCAGTAGGCTGCTTTTATTGATTGAAGAAAACCGCCTTGATTTGCACGAATAAGTGATCGATGTTCGTCACCACGACCGCAGTTACTAAGATGAGTGCGGTGAGTGTCACGAGCGTCGCGATCTCATCTCGACCAGACTGCTTTAAGAGAGTGGACAAAACCGCTGCCGCGATACCGAGGACGGCAATTTGGAATAGCACATGCAACTCTAAGCTCATGAGAAGCCCTCCTCAGGCTAGATGAAGAAAATAACGAGAAGTACCCCTGCCAACACGCCTACGGTCTGGTAGAGGCGCTCAAAACGCTGGCGATCATCGATCGCCTCGCGCTCCCTTGCATCGAGCAGCGCGAGAGCGGCCTCCAGATGGCCCACCTGCTCGTCCGGACCAGTTTGGCCGATGTGTTTACCTAGCTGCAGCAGGATCTCGCGATCTTCACAGGAGAGCGATGTGCTTCCAAACTTTTCATCGACGGCTCGCTCCCATGCCTGCTGCGCCGTGACTCCAGGATTTTGAAGGTGTGCTGCCGCTTCATGAAAAAGGGTTGCCACCGGTGAGTCACTTGCCGCTACCTGACGACCGGCGCGCTCGAGTGCTTCTTGTAACGGCACACGGGCATACTGGATGTCCGCTTCCAGAGCTCGAAGCGACGCTGCCAACCGCCGCAGATCCCTGGGGCGGTTGCGATACTGATCGGCTTTTTTTCTACCCAAAGCCGTCGTGCTAAGCAGTACTGCCCCAGAGCCTACCCACTGCAACACTTCTATCGCCATGACTTGGCCACCTCACGAAGGTGACGATCGTATACACGTTCAATGGTGGCCGGCCCATTTCTACGACTGAGAAATACGAAGCGCTCAATCGCTTCTGATGCAAGCAACGCCTGAATATTTTGACGCCTGGATAAATCCTCGACATCAAAGGCGTGCAGTGTACCGATGAGCGTGACGCCGGCACGCGCAACGTCCATGATCGCATGAACATCTTCACTGCTCCCGATTTCATCTGTCGCGAGCACCTGTGGCGCCATCGCACGCAGCATCATGTACATGCCTTGTACCTTAGGACAAGCGTCAAGTACATCCGTCGCAAGTCCGACATCAAACTGCGGAACACCTTTCAAGCAGCCTGCGATTTCGGAACGTTCATCGACAATGGAAACGCGAAGGCGATCCAAGCGCGAGTGAAAATGCCCGTCCCCTATGAGCCTTGCGACATCTCGTAGCAAAGTGGTCTTGCCAGACAGGGGCGGCCCGATGAATAGCGTGGGTAAGAGCCCTTTGCGTTCGTCTACCATGTACTGCGCCAAAGGTTTACCACAGCCGATCACCTGGCGAGCAATGCGGATGCTTAGCGACCCAATGTCACGAAGGGTCTTAACATACCCACCTTCATCGAGTACCGCTCGCCCCGCGATCCCAACACGGTGACCTCCTTGAACTGTGATGTAACCACGGCGCAATTCCTGATCCACGGCATACAAGGATGAACCAGTCACCATGGCTAACACGTGGCGCAGGTGGTCTTGCGCGATCATGAATGGTGGATGATCCTTGATCCCGACGAGTTCAAGAGGACGACCGAGGCGAAGCCTTATCTCCTCAAGGCTCAAAAGATCCCTTTCATCCAGTGCATCCATGACAGCTTGGACGCCAGGCGGCAGCAAATTCCTCACGCTTATGGGCAGGCGATTCGCCACGGTTTGCATCAGCACCATCACCTCGTCCACTTCGCAGTTAGTCCAATATATATGGGACGAGGTTGGTATTTATACCATTTGTAAAATGCAATGAATGATAGACTTTCCTAGGCAAGCGATCATGCCGATAATCAGGGGAAAGATTATACGGCTTCGCCGATAATCAGGGGAAAGATTATACGGCTTCGCCGATAATCAGGGGTGTTTATCCCACACCAATTCGTACAGGATTGGATAGGATAACAAGAGATCGTGGTCGGAAGGGGAACCCCATGAATAATACATTCGCGGTGATGACCAAGTGGATCGTGGTGTTTTTGATCATTTTTCTACTTTGTATGATGCTGGTCTTCAGTTGGTTAAAAAGGTCCGGGGGCACGACAACGGCCGCTCATACTGCCGCCTAACTGCGACCAAAAAGATCAGCGTTTTGCAGCAATTAGAATCAGCCCGACCCCTATCACAAGCAACGTGATCCGCCAAATTGGAGTATTGCTCGCAAGTTGAATCGTTCCAATGGCACTGACGGTGATCAAGACAGTGGGCCCGACCAGTGCCAATGCACCGTTGATCTGAAGGGCCTTTGATACCGTGCCAAAATACAACATTAACAGTGCGGCGATGATTTCAATACTACCTGACGTCACCCGTAACAATGCCATCACTTTGACAAGAGGCTCCACCTCAATCCCCCCTTGTCCATCCTATGGCAATAGCCCCCTATATAGTCCGGACTTGAGGCAAAAAACCTCAGCCAGCACACAAGGGGGCTACGCGTATCATCGCTACAAAATCAGCGTCTATACATCTCAGGCACGCGATACATACAAACCTGTACGAGTATCGATAATGAGTTTGTCACCGATGTTGACAAAAAACGGAACTGAAACCGTATAGCCAGTTTCAAGCGTGGCCGGCTTACTACCACCTGTAGCCGTATCGCCGCGAATCCCAGGTTCGGTTTGCGCCACTTCCAAAGTAACTGTGTTTGGCAGATCACATCCGATGGCTTGCCCCTCGTAAAGGACGATGATGCAGTTCATATTCTCTTTTAAGAAGTTGATCTCATATTCTAATTGATCACGAGACATATTCATCTGTTCGAACGTTTCCGAATCCATGAATGTATAGTTCTCGCCATCATTGTACAGGTACTGCATCTCGCGATTTTCAATTCTAGCGCGCGCCACTTTTTCACCCGCGCGAAATGTCGTTTCTTTAACTGCTCCAGTTCTGATATTCTTCAACTTTGTGCGCACAAAGGCGGCACCTTTACCTGGTTTTACGTGCATGAATTCAATCACGCGCCAGATCGTACCATCATATTCAATGGTGGTTCCAGTACGGAAATCATTGCTTGAAATCATCTGCTATTGTTTCCTCCTATTCGGAATATCGGCGCAGCCGTATATTATGGCACTAGAGAACAATGAGGTCTTTAGCGGCATGAGTCAATCGCTCACAAGTATTTGCACGAACGACAATATCATCCTCGATGCGCACTCCACCAAATCCTGGAACATAAATTCCCGGTTCTACCGTGACAACCATACCTTCTTGTAACACGTCTGTCGAGTGTTGTGCAAGTCTTGGCATCTCGTGAACCACAAGCCCAAGTCCATGCCCTAATGAGTGTCCGAAATTGTCACCGTATCCTGCTGCAACAATTCGATTCCGAGCTAACTGATCTGCCTCATGCCCTGTCAGGCCCGCGCGAATTCCAGAGAGAGCTGTCAACTGGGCATCGAGGACGATTTCATAGATCTCGCGATGACGTGCCGAAGGTTGCCCAACCGCCACCGTACGAGTGATATCCGAAGCGTAGCCACGATATAGGCACCCATAGTCCATCTTAACAAATTCGCCTGCTTGAATGATTCGATCGCTCGCTACTCCGTGCGGCAATGCCGAGCGCTCGCCACTCGCCACGATGGTATCGAAGGACACGCCAGATGCGCCCATCTTACGCATGAAAATTTCGAGTTCGAGAGCGACGTCACGCTCCGAGAGTCCCGGACGGATCACATTTAAAATGTGCTCAAAAGCCGCGTCCGCAATGCGAGCGGCCTCCTGAATAGCAGACAGTTCCCCTGCGTCTTTGATTTGGCGCGCCGTTTCAACAACAGGTGGCACAGGCACCAAACTCACTTCGGGTAAACTTTGTGTCAAATTTTCAAACGTTCGGTATGTTACTGCCTCTGGTTCAAACCCTAAACGGGTCACCCCGAGCCGACGGCACTGACTGCGTAGAGTTTCTAAAAAATTGCGTGCATGAAGCATCACATTTACGCCACTCGTTTGGCGCCTGGCCTGTTCCATATACCGAGAGTCCGTCAGCAGGACTGTCTCTTGTGAAGCGACAAGTACATATCCTGAACTGCCAGTAAAACCAGTGAGATACTGGCGGTTTGCAGAATTCATGGTGAAAATCGCGTCTACGCCCATCTCGTAAAAATGCTGACGAATGAGTCCTGCCCGATCCATGCCACGCCCCCCTGTCTCATGTCGCGATGCCGCGAAGCGGCGGTAGAATAACTACCAATTTTACCGCACGCACAGGGCGCGCAACGCCAGTTCATACCCGATAGCGCCGAGTCCGGCGATTTGCCCTGCCACGACAGGTGCGATAACAGATGTCGAGCGAAATGATTCACGTGCATGAATATTTGAAAGATGAACCTCAATTACCGGGAGCGGTACAGAGGCGATCGCATCCCGAAGTGCGATACTATAGTGTGTGTAAGCTCCTGCATTCAAAATCACGCCATCACAATCTTTTATCGCCGCTTGCAATCGATCGATCAATTGTCCTTCGCTATTAGACTGATAGAAATCCACCGCAACTCCGAGCTCAGTCGCTAAGCGCTCGATGTCCCTATTAATATCATCAAGCGTTTGAACACCGTATATACCAGGCTCACGCACCCCGAGCATATTCAGATTAGGACCATTCATCACCAAAAATTTTCGCACTCTGCGATTCACCCCCCAAAATACCACCTGATTGTATCACAATTCAAGTAGAGTTCATTCACCCTTTGTACGTAAGAATTGGATTTCTAGCCGCGCTCACTTCATCCAGTCGATTGACGACCGTCGTGTGAGGGGCCCCCATTACGACCTCAGGAGTCGTTTTTGCCTCCTGCGCAATTGCGAGAAGCGCATCAGCGAACTCATCTAGCGTCTCTAAGCTTTCTGTTTCAGTGGGTTCGATCATCATTGCCTCTTCGACGTTTAACGGGAAATAAATCGTCGGTGGGTGGTACCCGAAGTCGAGCAGCCGCTTGGCGATATCGAGCGTACGCACACCATGTCTTTTAAGCGATTTGGCGGAGAGCACGAATTCATGTTTGCAAGTGCGATCGTACGCCACATCGTAAACTGCTGACAGGCGCGCCAGCAGGTAGTTCGCATTTAATACGGCGTCTTGCGCCACCAGCTTCAGGCCATCAGGCCCCATCGTGCGAATATATGCGTACGCCCGCACCAATACGCCGAAATTTCCATAAAAGCCCTTAACCTTACCGATCGAATCCGGCCGATCAGAATCTAAGAAATACGTCTCATCATCGCGCTTGGCGACGAGCGGAATAGGTAAAAATGGCGCCAAATCGCGCTTGACTCCCACAGGTCCAGCACCCGGGCCGCCACCGCCATGCGGTGTAGAGAATGTTTTATGCAAGTTGAGATGCACCACGTCGAAACCCATGTCGCCAGGGCGCGCCATACCGAGAATCGCATTAGCGTTCGCGCCGTCGTAATACAAAAGTCCTCCCGCAGCATGAACGATGTCGGCGATCTCATTGATATTCTCATCGAAGAGCCCGAGCGTATTGGGGTTGGTCAACATCAAAGCAGCCGTGTCAGGGCCTACGACCTCGCGCAACGCCTTCAAGTCGACCCCGCCCCTCTCGTCGGACGGAACCGTGATCGTCGTGAAGCCTGCAAACGCTGCGCTTGCAGGGTTCGTTCCATGCGCCGAGTCAGGCACGATGACCTTGTTGCGGCGCTCTCCCCTTTTCTCATGGTACGCGCGAATCATCATGAGCCCCGTCCACTCTCCAGCCGCGCCTGCGGCTGGCTGTAAGCTTACGCAGTCCATGCCTGTAATTTCCGCCAGATAAGACTGCAATCGGTACATCAGTTCCAACGCACCTTGAACCGTATCTTGTGGTTGATATGGGTGGATGAGGGCGAAACCGGGTAGCCTAGCGGCCACTTCGTTTCGTTTCGGGTTGTATTTCATCGTGCAGGAGCCAAGCGGATAAAAGCCAGAATCCACACCGTGGTTGCGATTGGACAGGCCCGTATAATGCCGCACGACGTCCACCTCGCTAAGCTCAGGTAGATCCGCAGGCGCAGACCTTACGTACCCATCCGGAAAAATATCACAAGGATCCATCTCTGGCACATCGAGTGCTGGTAAACTGTAGGCTTTGCGTCCCTTCACGCTTTGCTCAAATAACAGCGGATAATCTTGTGTTTGTCGCATCAGACCAACGCCTCCAATCTCTGTGCCACAAAGTCAATCTGCTCTTTGGTATGGATTTCTGTGAACGCCAGGACGATATCGTTAGACATCTCGGAATAAAAGCGATCTAACAGTTGCCCAAACAAGATTCCGTCGTTCTGGAGCTTAGGCAAAACGGCAGCCGCATTGTTAACGTGCACCACAAATTCATTGAAAAAGGGCCCTGAAAATATTGGCTTAACACCTACCTTTTCTAATACTTTTGCCGCATAGTGAGCTTTGGCGGTGCACTGCCGTGCAACTTCTGCCAATCCTTGCGGCCCCATATAGGCGAGATAAATGGACGCTGCGAGCGCGTTTAGCGCCTGATTGGAGCAGATGTTGGACGATGCCTTTTCACGCCTGATGTGTTGTTCGCGCGCTTGCAGCGTCAACACAAAACCCCTTCTGCCCTCATGGTCTTTCGTCTGCCCTGCGATGCGTCCGGGGAGCCTACGCACCAGCGCTCCTTTGGTCGCAATCATACCGAGGCTCGGTCCACCATAAGACAGCAGATTGCCTAGAGATTGTCCTTCCGCCACCACGATGTCTGCTCCCAAGTTGCCGGGCGCTTCAAGGATGCCAAGTGCAATCGGGTATGTGGCAACGATCAAAAGCGCATTTTTGCTGTGCACGAGCTGCGCGATGTGCTGGATGTCTTCGATCATTCCGAAAAAGTTCGGGTAAGATACGACAACAGCGGCAACATCATCGGTTAGCATCGCTTCGAGCTGATCCAAGTTCGTCTGACCATCTTTAAGGCCTACTTCTGCAACTGCCACGCGTTGGCCACTGGCATACGTCCGTAACACTTCTCGATATTCCGGATGCACGGCGCGGCTAACGACAACGCGTTCGCGTCTCGTTTGCGCACACGCCATCAGCGCTGCTTCTCCAAGCGCAGTCGGGCCATCGTACAACGAAGCGTTCGATACGTCTTGCCCAAACAGTCGCGCAACCAGCGTCTGATATTCGAAGATCGCTTGCAATATGCCTTGGCTGATTTCAGGTTGGTATGGCGTATAGGATGTGTAAAACTCCGAGCGGCTGATCATGGCGTCCACGACACTCGGGATATAGTGCTGATAAAATCCGCAGCCGATGAGAGATATCACATCGTCTACGTTCTTATTTTTCATAGACAATGCCTTTAGATCCTTCAACAACGCCCACTCACTCTGCGCCTCGGGCAAGTCTAACGGCCGATCCAACAAAACGTCCTCAGGGATGTCTGCGAATAAATCAAGCGTGCTGGTCTTACCGATGGTTTGCAGCATTTTCTCGCGATTTTCCATTGTGTGTGGCAAATAACCGAATGAGTTCACGCATTTTCCTCCTATGATGCCGGATTTCTCTTATAAAATGGGGTCTTCACAATCGTTGCGGTCAACAATTTGCCACGCACATCAATCTGTATGGTGTTTCCGATGCGTGCATAATCCGCTTCGATCAGGGCCAACCCAATACTTTTACCTAGAGCTGGCCCGAGCGTGCCGCTCGTCACATATCCGATTGGTTGACCATGTGCCAACACTTGACAATCTGCGCGTGCGACGCCACGATCTTCGAGAATAAAACCCACGATTTTGCGCTTTAGTCCATTTGCCTTTTGCACGACAAGCGCATTACGGCCGATAAAGGGGCCCTTATCCAGTTTCACAAAGGGGCCAAGCCCCGCCTCAAGCGGCGAGATGTCGTCTCTGAGCTCATGCCCATAAAGCGGGAGCCGAGCTTCAAGGCGCAGCGTATCACGCGCGCCTAACCCCACAGGAATCAACCCTAAGCTGCTCCCTGCGACAAGCAACGCTTCAAAGACCGCCTTCGCCTGATCCCGTGAAATGTAGATCTCAAATCCATCTTCACCTGTATATCCAGTACGCGACACCATGCAGTTTGCACCCGCGATCACGATATCTTGCGCGAATGTATAATAAGCCACATGCGATACCGTCGGCGTGGCCACGCGATCCATGATCTGCTGTGACTTTGGCCCCTGTAGAGCCAACAGCGCCCACTCATCCGACTGATTGACGATCTTCGCGCCACTGTTATGCTCCGTAAACCACTTGTAATCTTTATCGATATTTCCGGCATTGACGACGCATAAAAAGCGATCCTCCGCCAAGCGATAGATAAGGATATCATCGACTGTGCCACCATCGTCGTTACAAACCGGTGAGTACATTGCCTGCGATTCTGACATGCGAGAAACATCGTTGGTCACAATCTTTTGCAAGGTCTTTAAAGCATTTGGACCTGAGATCTCGATCTCACCCATATGCGAAACATCAAACAAACCTGCGCTGTTGCGCACCGCCTGGTGTTCTGCGATGATGCCTTCGCGAAACTGCACCGGCATCTCCCAACCGCCAAAATCGATCGTTCGCGCGCCATAAGGCGCATACAAAGGATAAAGCGGCGTTCGTTTTAGCACTTTGTCGTCACCTCCCATATCATCACACCTCTAAAATAAAAAATGGACAGAAAAAAAGACACCGAAATAAACATCCCGGTATCTCCTCTGTCCGCTTACCTGAGAGTTCTGCTGCGCCATCACGACTCGCGTGCTGTGCAGACTTCCCCGTGGGTGGCCATGATCGGCGCTCTCCAGAGACGCGTCAAGCCGCAGTACCACATACCTGAGAGATTCACAAGGCCACACCAGACTGCGTCCCTGCTTGCTCCTTCGGCGGCGATGACCTAGCACCGCTCTCTCCTACGACCATCATCCGCACTGCTATCAGCGTCAGTATACCCTGAAAGACTCTATTTTTCCACTGCTCCTGTTAACTGCGACCATGAGAGGACATACTAGGTATCATAAAAACGACATTGGTCTCACAACAGGGAGTTGAAACTTTCCGCATGTACACCTACCAACATCACGATGACTTGCGAAGACTTCTTGCAGAGCGGGGCAACATGCCCGTCGGCAAGTGGTCTCTGTTTCAATTGGCGTATCAGGCTGAGAGACAATCCCTATCCCAAACATTTGACGAATTAACATGCCTATCCGTACTTCCAGGGTTTGTGCCATTTGAACATCAGGTGCAGACAGCCAGAAGAGTGATCAATGAACTGCATGGAAGAGCCTTATTGGCCGATGAAGTAGGCCTTGGTAAGACGATCGAAGCGGGGCTGATCCTGAAAGAATATCTGGTGCGAGGGCTTGTGAAGCGCGCACTCATCTTGGTGCCGGCGTCGCTGGTTTTGCAGTGGACGAGGGAGCTTAACGAAAAATTCTCTATACCTGCTTTTGCGCAGCGCAACGAGTGGTCTTGGACGAACTACGATGTAGTCGTCGCATCCATCGATACAACAAAACGCGAACCGCACCGCAGCACCGTTCTAGAGCAAGAATATGACTTGGTTATCGTAGATGAGGCACACAAACTAAAGAACCAAAAGACACGTAACTGGCAATTCATCAATCAAGTCCGAAAAAAATACCTTTTACTTGTAACCGCCACGCCTGTTCAAAACGATATGCGTGAACTGTATAATCTCATTCACCTGTTACGTCCGGGGCAACTTGGGACGCAAGAGACATTTGCGAGCAACTACATAGAGAAGAAAAGATCACCCAAAAACCCGCAGGCATTGCGGACTGCAGTGCATGAGATCATGATCAGAAACCAGCGTCAAGCCGCACAACTTGAGTTTACGGAGCGCATCGTAGAAGCCATCCCGCTGAGCTTGTCAAAAGAAGAAGCAGGCCTGTATGATGCCGTCACACATTTTATCAGAGACGAATACACACGCCGAAAAGAGGCGCATCGAAGCGTCTTATCTCTGGTGACTTTGCAGCGTGAGATTTGCAGCAGTTCTTATGCCGCTATGTGTACACTCGAAACCATGATGAAAGACAAACGGATCTCGGTGGAAGAAAAGATGACACTTCAGGAAATCTACCATCAGGCAGAGGCCGTGCCTACGTATACGAAAGTCGGTCGTGTCATCGACATGGTAAAGAACATCAACGATAAGGTCATCATCTTTACCGAGTACCGGGCGACGCAAGATTTTCTTCTCTACATGTTGCAGCAATCAGGCATCAAAGCGGTCTTATATCGCGGCGGGTACAAGCGCGGCAAAAAGGATTGGATGAAAGATCTATTCGAGCATAAAGCGCAGGTATTAATCGCGACAGAGGCAGGGGGCGAAGGGATCAACCTGCAATTTTGTAACCAAGTCATCAACTTCGATCTGCCGTGGAACCCCATGAGGATTGAACAGCGAATCGGACGCGTGCATCGTTTAGGACAAACACGACCTGTATACATCTACAATTTTGCTACGATGGGAACGATTGAGGAACACATCGTGATGTTGCTACAAGACAAAATTCGGATGTTCGAGCTGATCATCGGAGAACTAGACGTGATTTTAGGACCGAAGACATTCGAAAATGACGTCATGACCACATTCATGGAAAGCCAGTCGGACGTTGAGATCAAAGCCAGATTGTCGGCGCTGGCCAAACGAGTGCAACCAAAACCTGTTTTGATGGGCGAAAATAGCATGCACGACGCGTAACAGAGAAGCGACCGCAACATAATCTACGCCGAGAAAGCGAGCGACAGCGTTGAGCGAACAGCAAGCTCTACAAGAATATTGTCAAAGCTACTTCGAAGCAGTTGGTTCGAACATCATCGCATCAAAAAAAGACATGATTTGCGTTCAAATTCCGCGCGACGTGGATAAAGAGCTAACCGACCGACCGTTTTACTGGATGTGGGTAGAAGCGATGAACGAACAGCCGCCAGACACCATCTTGTACCTGAAATTCTCGCCTGATGCGGATGAATCGTTGGCGCCTGAGTTGGCAAAGCCTGAACTCATCGTACCAGGCTGTTACCGACTGCTGAGGATTTATGCCCGCGCGAAGACGAGAGGGGCA
>JAKACY010000038.1 GCA_021821025.1 Bacillota bacterium
CTGAAAAATGGGTGGGATGAACCCGTGCTTGAAAAAGGTAGCACATTGTCAGCTGGGCAGCGCCAACTGATCTCTTTTGCGCGGGCGCTCGCTTTCAATCCGGCTATCCTCGTGCTCGACGAGGCGACCTCTAGCATCGATACCGAGACAGAGGCGGTGATTCAAGAGGCGCTAGTGGTTTTGAAGAGAGGACGAACGACGTTTATCATTGCGCATCGGTTGTCCACCATCCGAAATGCCGATCAGATTTTAGTGCTCGATCGTGGCAGAATCGCGGAGCGGGGGACGCATGATGAACTCATGGACCGGGGCGGCCGCTATTTTCAAATGTATCAACTTCAGTCCGGGAGCGCGTCAGCATAAGCTGTAGCTCCCGCCGCACTATGATATTTCCGGATGAATTGGGAACTCTTGCGGACGGCCAAGGAAGAACCCTTGGCCATAATCCACTTGGCAGTTCTGCATGCAGCTTAGCTCTTCGATAGTTTCTATTCCTTCTGCAATCGTCTTTGCGCCGAATCCCTTGCTGATCTGGCAGATGGCCAGCACGATGTCTTGGCGAGTCTGATCTTTTTCGATACCCCTCACAAGTTCCATGTCGATCTTCACAAAATCAGGCTTCACCTGCATGAGCGTCACGAGCCCTGAATAGCCTGCTCCCACGTCGTCGATGGCGATCTTGTAGCCCTGTTTGCGATAATGGGCGATGATTTGCAGAAATGAAGAATATTCTTTGATGGCATGGTGTTCCGTGATCTCAAACACGATCTGCTCCGGTCGCCACCCGTAACCGTCAAGAATCATACGGGTCTGACCTTCTTTAAAGGACGGATCAGAAAAGATATTAGGCGACACGTTAACAAACAGCATGCGGTTTTCATCATATCTGGCATGCTCGATCGCTTTCGTGCGACAGATCTGCTCGACTTGAACGAGAGATCCGGCTCGTTCGGCACAGTCAAGCAATTTGAGCGGAGATTCAAGGTCGGACCCCGTCGGCCCGCGCGATAGACACTCCCATCCCATCACAGTGCTGGTCTTAAGGTGGATGATTGGCTGGTACAGCGCACGGATGTCCTGATTCAGGATGATGTTTTCAAGTTCTTCAAGCAGATGAAGCGGAGGCGGTGACAAATGGCGGCGCGCGATCCTTCCTGCACTCGTGATCAGGTTGTAAATATTTCGCTCCTGTTGTGCTAAATTTAAGCCCACCATAATCTCCGAAACAGCGATGCCGTATCGCAAACGCGCACTGGGCAGGCCTTGAGCGGTAATCTTTTTGTTTAAAAGTTCTTCCAGCGCAGAAACAAAGCGGTGAACGATAGATCCATGAATCTGTGGATTTACGCGTTCGGGGATAATCACGACAAATCCATCATCCCATATATGCAGGGCATCCGCATTTGGAAATGGTAGCATGGTGCGCTCTGGATTGGCGCTTAGCAAGTCATAGATACATGAGAGAACAAAATCACAGGCGACTGATCCAAGATTTTGTTCCATTTGGCTAAATGCGATGATGTCGATGTAAAGAACGCTGAAATCATCAAGGCGACCTTGTGGGGAATGCTGTATGTATTCATGGATACCACTTTGCATCAAACAGGGAAGGGATTTAGATAAGTTTGTGATGGCCATTATAAGGTCCCCTCTGACGCGCGAAAAATGACGATGATATAAGCCAATATAATGCATCATTGTAAAGTTCGCGTAAATACAAAGATGAGGGAACATAAATTTTCAGTCAGCGCGGAGGTATTGACATAAAGTAAGCGACTATCGTAAAGTTATTCTGTCAAGCTAAGGGGGTAACTCACATGATGATGCCGTCTTTTTTTATTGCGCATGGTTCACCGATGCTTGCTATGGAGGATAATGAGTATACACGGTTTTTGAACGAGTTGGGCAAGAGTATGCGCCCTCGTGCCGTCATCCTCTTTTCCGCACACTGGGTCAGTGCGATGCAAAAAGTCAGTGACATCGAGCGGTATGGCATGATTTATGACTTTATGGGTTTTCCCGAAGAGCTTTACCGCATCGACTATCCTGCGGTTGGCAACCATGGTGTGTATGATGAGATCCAACAGGCATTTCGCCAGAATGGCGTTGCGTTTCAAAGCGAGACGACAAGGGGACTAGACCATGGATCATGGGTCGTGTTGCGCCTGCTTTTTCCTGGCGCGGATATCCCAGTGATCGCGATGTCCGTCAACCCGCGCGCAACGCCAGAAGAGCAGTATAAAATCGGGCAGTCTTTAGCTTCTTTACGAGCAAAGGGTGTGATGGTCGTCGGCAGTGGGGGGACGGTGCACAATCTTCGCGCCGTGAATTTTGATGACGATGACCACATTGATCACTGGGCGCAGGATTTTGATGAATGGTTAGAACGGCACTTGGCGGACTGGGACCTGCAGTCATTGTTTAACTATGATACTTTGGCTGAATCGGCTCATCTGGCCGTGCCGCCGTATGGGAGTGAACACTTTATTCCGATCTTTTACGCTATGGGCGTGGCGGACCAGGATCGTAAGGCATCGCTTTTGCATCGTAGTTATCGCTTTGGAAATTTGAGTCACAGTGTGTGGAAGTTTGGGCTTTGAGAGGAAGGAACTGGCGCAAGTGAAAAAATCGAATCTGACCTCTACGATCGTATTAGTACTCTTGTGGGGGCTGTCGTGGCCGATTTACAAAATCGGACTGCATGACGCCCCACCGATTTTATTTGCCGGGCTTCGGACAATGCTTGGTGGAATCGTACTCGTTATTGTTGGGCTTCGCAATCTACGCGAATTGCAGTTTGCAAACAAATGGCCTATTTATCTCATCTCGTCTTTGTTTAATGTTATTTTATTTTTTGGCCTGCAGACAGTTGGCCTATCATTTTTGCCGTCAGGGCTGTTTTCTGTGCTCGTCTATTTGGAACCGGTGCTAGTCGGATTGATGGCATGGCTTTGGCTGGGCGAGCGTCTCACACCCTTAAAGGGCGTGGGGCTGATACTCGGGTTCTTGGGCGTGGCTGCAGTGAGTGAGGCTGGGTTGACGGGACATACGACGGTCGCCGGTATCGTGCTTGGCATCGTTACGGCCGTAGTTTGGGCGATAGGGACCATTTACGTAAAGGTTGTGCAAAGCCGCGTGAATCTGATGTGGCTTGTCGCAGTGCAGTTCGTCATCGGGGGCGCCGTGTTGACCGCAGTCGGGTCGGGCGTAGAGCGCTGGTCAGCCATCGTCTGGAGCGGATCGTTTATCGCAACGCTTCTATATGGAGCCCTTTTCGGCGTGTCTCTATCTTGGGTGTTATGGATCAGGATGGTCCGCACTGGCGAAGTAAGCCGCGTATCTTCCTATACGTTTTTCGTGCCACTCATTTCTGTATTTGTGGGTACGTTTATTCTGCATGAACCGATCACCGCATTTTTGATCAGCGGTTTAATCTTGATTGTAGTCAGCATCTATCTCGTCAATCGACCGAAGATCACGAGTAGAATCGTGACCATCAGGTAGTGAGTGTGGCTCGATGAGAACGTGAATATCGAGTACGACATGATGACAAGCGCGGTGGTTACAATACTGATTGCCCAGATGACTAAGAGGGCGACGATGGTCAACGATGCGTAAAGTATTGGGATGAGCCCGATCGGATGCCAAATGCGTTTCGACAAGATGCGATACATTATATTAATCGCAAGAGATAGATTCGCTCAAATTGATGAAAAGAACGGTGATCGAATTGAAACAAGCACATGTCGTGATCATGGGCGGTGGGATCACAGGCCTGACTGCGGCTTATAGGCTACAGCAGATGGGAAAGCAGAACGGTTATACCGTTTATTGTACCGTATGCGAACAGGATTCTGTGCTCGGTGGCAAGATCCGGACGCTGAAAAATCAGGATTTTATGGTTGAACTCGGCCCCGATTCGATCTTTACATTAAAGCCGGCAGGCGTGGAACTGATCAAGGAACTCGGTATGGAGTCTGAGATTGTGCCGTCTAATCCAGGTGGAAAGACGCTCATCTTAAACAAGAATCGCCTGCATCCACTGCCAGACGGGATCTATTCTGGGATTCCTAGCGATCTTGGGGCATTTGCGAGGTCGGGCCTGATCAGTCCTCTTGGCAAATTGCGCGCGCTCGGAGATCTCATCATGCCATCGTCACGCACTAAAGATGACATGTCTTTGGGGCAAATGATGCGCCGCCGCTTCGGCGACGAGATCGTTGAGGTGATCGCAGCGCCGCTTTTAGCGGGCATCCACGCGGGCAACATCGATCGCCTTAGCCTGCGCGCCACGATGCCCGCTTTAAAGCGCCTGCAAGAAGATTACCGCAGCTTGATCCTAGGGGCCATGGCAAGCAAGAACAAAGCTCGACAAAAGGCCGCGTCGTCTACTGCGGTTAAGGCAAAACCGCAGAGGTCGATGTTTATCAACTTGAAAGGCGGTCTGATTGCGCTGATCGAGCGACTGGCTCAGGAGATTGAGAATGGGACCACCATCTTGACGAATACCAAGGTGCTCGATGTGCGTTGGGAGGCAAGTTTATTTAATGTCTTAGTAGAAGGGGCGGGAGAAAAACGGACGCTTCAGGCGGATGCCGTGGTGGTTGCGGCGCCGGCGAATTTGGCGGGACAGGTATTGTCACACCTGTCCATGGACCTAAACCGATTGCGAGAGATTCGTTACGCATCTACCGCAACGGTCGTTCTGGGATACGAAGGCAATCCTTTGCCAAAGGGATTTAGTGCCAGTGGTTTCTTGATCCCATCACGCGAAGGCACCGCCATCACGGCGTGTACGGTCGTGTCGACGAAATGGTCGCATAGCAACTGGCAAGGCCACACCTTGTTGCGATGCTATGTGGGTAGGGATGGGGATGAAGAGGCGGTTGGATGGGATGACGAAACGATCGTGGACGCGGTCATACGCGACTTGCGGCGCGTTGATGTGATGGCTAGACCAGTTTACTCACTTGTGACCAAGTGGTACCAAGCGATGCCACAGTTTGATGTGGGGCACCTTGAACGAGTAGCCGCCATCGAAGCGCTTGAGGCGCAGCAGTCGGGGCTGGCGTTGGCGGGCGCGGCTTATCGAGGCATGGGGATACCAGACTGCATCGTGGATGGTACGAGGGCCGCGACGAAGGTGATGGACTATTTGAAGGCGCAGATGTAAGTGACGGGCCGAGAGAGTTAACGATATATTTTCAATAAAGGATGAGCTGTCACCGCAGAAATGGGGATTTGCCACGGTTACTTCTGCATGTGTCCTGCATTTGATGCAGTATACGAATAGAAGGAGGCGTGATCAGTGGTCGACGGCTACGGGCGGTGGGCAGTTGTGTTTTTAATTATTTTCGTCTTGTTCTTCCTTTTGATCCCAGTGTACACAACAGAATGTAAAACGGTTCCAGTGTACTAAAGCCTGGGTGGGCTAAAGGCCTTGGATCAAATCGGTGAGGTGCATAGATTAATTCTAAGAAGGCGTGGGCGGCTGTGAAGTAGTGGACGGCCTGTCGGGGCCTGCTGAATGGGTAAATGCGGGGAGCGTATGCTCCCCATTTTTATTCGGCTGTTTGCACCATGTAGCGCTGTGGAATGATTAAGGACAATAGTGCAGAAATGACCCCGGCCACTGCCATAACCCAGAACACTTGCGCAATCGTTTGATCTGTAATCCAGAATCCGACGAGAAATACGAGCATAGCGCCGATACCGTTCCCTAGTCCCAATGCGATGCCGGATCCCATCGATCGATTCTCTGGAAATATATCTTGCCCAATCAATACCGATACGGGTGAACTCGAAAAGATGGACATGCCGATGATCGCGGCTATGACCCAGATCCACACGCCAGCGGCGTATAGCATCAACGGTACGAACAGGATCACCAAAATGCTCGAGATGACGATGACGGGCCTTCTCCCCAGGCGATCCGCCAAGTGCCCCCCGGTTAAATTGCCGATGACGCCGACTCCGATCAGCGTAGTGATGATCGATGCGCCTGAGATCAGCGCGCCGCCATGTAGGTGCCATAAAAGTGGAATAAACGTGACGAGTCCATATGTGATAAATGCGCGCGTACCTGCAAACCCGACCAGCCCGATGAACGGCTGCAGGTGTTTGCGCCACTCGATGTGGGCTCCTGCGGATACCCGCCGAGGCAACTTGGGCGCTATTTTCGCGATGAATGGGATCGTGATGATCGCAGGTAACGCTGTAATCCACAAGGCGGGAAGTCCAAAGTGAACGACGATAAAGCTGACCACAACGGGCCACACGCCACGACCTAATTCACCGCCGATTAAAAATAATGACAAGCTCAGCCCCTGCCGCTTTTGCACGAGGCTGCGGACGGCGGCAAGTGCCTGCGGATGGAAGGTCGAGTTGCCGATACCTATTAATAGGAGCAGGCCGATCAACACGGGTAATTCATGCGCGAAGCCGAGCAGTCCACCACCGATGGCGCTGCCCGAGAGCCCAATCGCAATCAGGCTGTTGCCGCCCAGCCTGTCGGCGATCTGCCCCATAAAGGGTTGAAGCGCTTGCCCGATCAAAAGTGCCGCCATAATCGCGCCAGCCATAGACACGGGCTCGTGTAGCGCGATAAGGATCGCGGGCAAGATGCCGGGTAAGTAATTGGCAGAGCCGTCATTTAAAAAGTGAGTCCAGCTCATGCCAAGAAGCCGGGATCCTGTGGAACGTTCAGTGTCTTTAGAGTTGGTCATGTGCTTGTGCCTGAATACCTTGCATCGCAATACCTTGCGTTTGCGTGCGAACACTTCAAGATGCTTGCGTTTGTGTTTGCGTTCGTCACGTTTACGCAAGATAAAACATCCGTCAGTGTGCATTAGAGATTGTGTGCATAGCATTTGGATGCATTAGTGAAACAGGCGGCCTCCTTTCTGCAATCTATGTCGTTGCGTACCGCAATCCGATCATGTCGTTATACATGGAAGGCGCTTCACGTATACTGCATCTTGCAGGTAAAACTGTCAAGCTATACGGGGTATGTTGTGAAGGGATGAGGGACGTTGTGAAATGATAGGCATGTTGTATCGGCTGCAGGAGGGGAAATAAGCCACGACGGGCGGTTGCGCCGCATCGGCGCTCGCAAGTGCGATGTAACCAAGGCTGATCGCTATGCTGGCTAGTACGGACAAGTCGCAAGCGTCCCCATCTGAAATGTCCCCGGTTGTTCACGTTTTATCCCCTCCCAAAGGTGTGTCGACTACCATGCACGGTGAGTTTTGAATACAGGATATAGTCGTGATCCTTTTGAACTATTTATTGGCGATATGTGATGACACGCACACGTGGCCCCTTTGCGCCTAGAGATAATGAGAGGGTTCTGAATTTCAGAGGGGAGGGAACGACGTGGATCCGATCACAAGATGGTTGAAGAGGATTTTTGTCGTCGTTTTAGTATTTTGTATCGCGATTTTCATATGGGGGACAGTTCAAACTTATCAAGGTTCGCCACCCATTCCCAGCCGAGTGGTTTCTGCGGGTGGAAGGGTTCTATTTACTAGCAGTGATATCATAGCTGGTAAAGCTGGTTTTCAAGAAGCAGACCTGATGGATTATGGCAGCGTCTATGGCAACGGGTCGTATTTTGGAGAAGATTATACGGCATTATTGCTGCATCAAGTTGCGGTGCGCATGAATAGTCTATATGCAGAATCGATCTATCACATGACCTTGGGCCAGTTAAATATCGGGCAGCGAGATGAAGTCCAGGCTCGTGTGCAACAAGAGTTGCAACACCCCAATCTACAAAACAACGTCCTCACGGTTTCAAATACTGAGGCACAGGCCATGAAAACTGTATTAAAGTCGATGGCGGCTGGACTCATCGTCACAAATCGACAAACGGGCTATAGTAATCCGACCTCTTTGACGCCGCAAAGCGCTACATCGGTGGCGGATTTCCTGATGTATACCGCTTGGACATCCGTCGCCCATCGTCCGGGGCAATCTTACTCTTACACGAATAACTGGCCCTATGATCCTTTGGTTGGCAATCAGGCTACACCACAAACCTTCATCTGGACGTGGGTTTCTATCGGTTTTTTGTTGGCGGGAATAGGCGCCACGATCTACTTTTATTTTGCGCATATCACCGATCCTGTTGAAGAGCCTGGCAAAGTGGCGATTGAACGCTTCCCAACGCTCACACCAAGCCAGAAAAAGACAGGCAAGTATTTCATCAGCGTCGCGCTGCTATTTTTGATTCAAATCGGCGCGGGCGCCATGATGGCGCACTATTATGCTGAGCGGTCAGGATTTTTTGGACTGAACATCCTGTCACTGCTACCTTTTAACGTACTCAAGGCAGTGCATATTCAAACCGCTATCTTCTGGATTGCGGTCTCGTGGATTGGCGCAGGTATTTTTCTCGCCCCATTTATCAGCGGCAAGGAGCCGAAACACCAAGCGCTTTTGGTCGACATTCTCTTTGTCGCGATCTGGGTCGTGGGCATCTCTACACTCATCGGGTTGTATGCCGGCATCAAGGGATGGCTGCCAGGTAACAGCTGGTTTTGGTTTGGCAATCAGGGCTTAACTTATCTTCAGCTTGGGCGCTTCGACCAACTCGCGCTCTTTATCGGGCTGGTTCTGTGGGTGATTATTCTTGGCCGTGCGCTATGGCCAGCCCTGAAACGACAACAAGGCCTGGGAAGTTTAGAGCACTTGCTTCTATATTCTGGTGTGTCCATCGCGGGCATGTATGTTTTCGGCATGTTCCCGGTGACCTGGATCATGAATTCATTTACGTTGACGGACTTTTGGCGTTGGTGGGTCGTTCACCTGTGGGTAGAGGGAACGTTTGAGTTTTTCGCCGTGATTGCAGGCGCCTATCTACTCGTCGTGCTTGGCTTTATCTCGCGTAAAACGGCAGAACGCTCGACTTGGTTTGAACTGATCCTCGTGTTCATGGGTGGTATCGTCGGGACAGGGCACCACATGTACTGGGTCGGTGAGCCGTGGATTTGGCTTAGCATCGGCAGCATGTTTTCTTTCATCGAAGTGATGCCGCTATTGCTGATGGTGGTTGAAGCGGTTGAAAATCGCCGGAAGATGAAAGGGCGACAGAATTTCCCTCATCGTGTGGCGCTCACATACATCATGGGTGCGGGTGCATGGAACTTCTTTGGCGCCGGTGTCATGGGTGGCCTGATCAACGCTCCACTCATTAATTACTACGAACATGGTACATTTTTGACATTAGCACATGCGCATACCGCGATGTTCGGTGCCTTTGGGCTTCTGGGTATCGGTTTGATCTACTTCGCGCTGCGTTATTTTACAGGGGATCGACCCTGGAACGAAAAGGCGGCCCTCTGGGCATTTTGGTTGTACAATGTCGGACTGTTGCTGTGGTGCCTGCTAAACTTTTGGCCGATTGGATTTGAACAGTTGCTGGCAGTCTTTACGCATAACTACGTCTATGCCCGAAGCGTCACATTCTATAATCAAACAACGTTCTGGCAATGGATGCGCATGCCAGGCGATATCGTCTTTACAGCCGGTGCTGTCGTGATGGCCATCGACATATTTATCAAAGTGCGCAAAGCAAAGACCCTTTAATGTATTTTTAATGTACCCCCTCGAAAATGCACTTGTAGCAACCAACACGAGGGGGTAGATGAAAATGAGTTTCGTAGCAACCAAATGGTTCACCACAGCAATCGTCACAGCGAGCATGGTCGCCATGACCGCGGGGTCCGCATTTGCGCAACAGAGTAACACGTCATTCGTGGCGCATTATAATCAAAGTGCGGCCACTGAAGCGAAACTGATGCAACAGGCGCAGGTTTCTGGGAATACCAATGCGACCGTCACTGGCCTACTTTCAACCATTGAAAATATCAACTCACAGATCACGGCGCTGTTCGCATCCGAGCAAGCATTGGTACAAGGGGAGGCAAAGATTCCGAGGCTTGAGGGTGCATTTAAGAAGTTTATGAGCTTGAATACACAGCGACAACATTTGCTAAAAGAGATTCGTACAGACGAAGCCAAGCTTAAAAAGGATTGGCATCATCGTCAGAACGTGAACTATAAGCAAGACAAACTCCAACTTCAAGTCACGCTCGACCAGTTGAAAGAGGTCAATCTGCAGCTCAGCCATCCTGATCAGGGAGTGCTTGCGTGGAAGAAGAATCCCTATGATGGCGGCCTGACCGCCCTTCAGACTTCGATCGTCGATCTGCAAAAATCGTCGCTACACTACACGCAAGAACTCATCAGCTTGCTGAAGGTCACACCGGCACCGGTGCAAGTCACGGCGGCCTCGATCGCAGGATTAGCGTACGCGAATGCCTCCCTGACGATTCCAGCTGCGGGTAGCGCTGCGGTGACTGATGTGGTTGCAGTCCGTCCTGTGGTGAAGGATTCTGCAGGCAATGTGGTTGCGGATGCTGGAAGTTATGGCCTGTCAGGGCCTGCAGGGGCGCAGGGCGTAACGATCGACAGCGCGACGGGCACCGTCACCGTGAATGCCGGTGCAACTCCGGGGGCTTATGTCGTGACGTATGCGCAATCTGGCGTGTCTGAAACGGTCACCCTGACCGTCGCTGCTGCGCAATAGGTGAGTCATGCTCTTGCTATAAACTGGTACGGACGACTTTACCAAAACGGTAGAGTCGTCCGTTATACTAAGAGAAATGTAGAGTAGAAAGAAGGATCTGTGTATGTTCCTCCATAAGAAGTGGTCAGCAGCTATGCTGGCGACCTTGTCGTTTCTTTGCATCTCCGTGGGAGTCGCAAAGGCATCGGGCAGTAGCAACGCCAACGACGCCACTTTTATGGCGCGTTACGAGCACAATGCGCAGATTGAGGCTGAACTTTTGCAGCAAACGCAAACCACAACCGGAGTTAATGTCAATAATCCTAATGTCGTAGCTATCAGCAAAGTAGTTAGCATGTTGAATCAACAGATTTCCTCACTTTATGCGGTCGAAGAGACCCTGTCGGGATCTCGATCGGAAGTGTTAAATGGTAGCTGGACGAGTGCCCAAAGAGACAGGTTGCTCACGGCGCACCGCAAGCTTCTAAACCGTATCCATACTGATCAACAGGCTATGAGCAGGATGCGTCGGCAACACAAGAATGTGCAGGCATTGGCGCTGCGATTCAAGGCTGAGCAGGTCGCGCTTCACGCATTGCAGTGGCAAATGTCGCACTTGACCAAGATGGCGCAACACCAGCAACATCCCTTTGGAGGAGGTCTGGGGTTGCTGCAGGGTGCCATTTACAGATTGCAAAGCACTGTGATCCGGGAGACCAATGTGTGGATTACGCTGCAATCGCCATCCTGGCAAGGCAACTCACCTGCAACCATCAATGGGCCTGCTTATGACGAGTTAAAGGTTGCAGTTCCTAGTCTTGGGTCGGCTGCGATCGTCGATGCGGTAGCGGCGCAGCCTATCGTCAAAGACGATAAGGGTCAGGTGTTGCCTGCTGCCGGCGCCTATTCGCTCGTAAGACCTGCGGGAGCAGCGGGGGTAACGATTGACAGCGTAACTGGCGCTATCACGATCGACCCTGGGGCCACGCGTGGCGACTATGAGGTCGTGTATTCGCAAGGCGCCGAATCTGCAATCGTCATCCTACAGGTTGTCAGGTAGAGTGTCATCGCGCTGACACGGCACCAACCATCTGTGGCATGCCAATAATCAGGGGGGCAATTACGGTGTTTCGTCGGGTGCGCCTTTGGCTCACTGCGGTACTCGTTATACTCTTTCTACTCCTATACGCGCTGACTTCCATTTTGATATACAGCTTGACGATGCAACTTACCATGGATGATGTGGATACGGTTTTAACGGATACGGCCCGGCCACTGACTGCAGAAGTTCTGAAGTCTTTCGACCGCGGCCAATTTCCTACTGAGTTTATCACCTTGGCAAAGCTGGCTTCACTCTACCCTAAAGTGTCTGCGGTCATCTTGCGCGACGCGATGGGTAATGTCATCGCCAATACGAATCCGCAACTACCCGGTACGATTGCCTACAAATATAGTATGCCAACTGACATTCAATCCGTGTTCAATCCGGCGACGCACGCTTTTTTTCGCATCTATACGATCGATCTTCGCAATCCTTATGGCCAAACTGAGGGTTACCTTCAGGTTGCCCTCAACATCCAGCATGATCTGACGGGGCTGCACCGGCTTCGAAATGTCCTGTGGGCGGTGGCGTTAGCGGGTGCGGTGCTCGCCACGATTGCCGGCTTTTACATGTCACGCATCTCACTGCGGCCTGTGGTGCGGTCCTGGAGGCGACAACAGCAATTTGTGGCGGACGCATCGCACGAATTGCGCACACCACTTTCGATCGTACAGCTCAACTTAGAGTTGGTTCAAGGCCATGTTGAGCAGACGATTGCAGAAAACGCAGCCTCGCTTGATGTCATCGAGCGGGAGGTGGCGAGGCTTTCACGGTTGACACAGGATTTACTGACGCTGGCGAAGGCGGACTCTTTTGGCCACACCGTGACGATGCAAAATGTTGATCTGATCTACGTGGCGTCATTGGCGGTTGAGTCATTTATCGCAAAGGCGCACAGTAAGGGTTTGAAACTTAAGTTTGCCCCTTACCAGGCGATGAATGATGGAAGCTATGGAGTCGTAGTGCGCGGCGATGCGGAACGCCTCCATCAATTGCTGGCGATATTGATCGATAATGCAATCAAGTATACGCTTCAAGGTGAAGTCGAGGTTTTGATCGAGATGCAGCGCAAACACGCGCGAGTGATCGTGCGCGATACGGGCATCGGTATTGATGCAAACCAGGTTAGGCAGGTGTTCGATCGCTTTTTTCGTACAGATGATGCTCGTGCGCGCGGCAGTGGTGGCAGTGGGCTGGGGCTTGCGATTGCAAAATGGATCGTGCAAGCGCATCGTGGGAAAATATCGGTTCGTAGTGTCCTTGGCCAAGGCACCGAGTTCGCGGTGGTGTTGCCTGTCGTGCATGAAGCACCTGGAATAATAAATACAGTAGACTACGTCCAAAATTTGCTATAATCAGATTAGAGAGGTGAATACAATGACTGGAAACACGAAGGCAGAGCAATTGAGAGTCGCGATCGTCGGCTGTGGATCGATCGCTCCCATGCATTCTGCGGCTTTGGCGCAATCGGCGCATGGGCGATTGGTGGCTGTGGCGGATGTGGAGGAGTCTCGCGCAATGGCATTTGCTGCCGCAAATGAATGCGAATACATGGTAGACTACCATGATCTGCTGGAGGATGGCAACATCGATGTGATTCATGTCTGTACGCCGCACCATTTGCACGTCCCGATTGCCAAGGACGCACTTACGTCTGGCAAACACGTGCTCATCGAAAAGCCGGTCGCACTCACGATGGATGATGCGCGTGAACTGCAAGACCTGTCGCAGCGCGTGGGCAAGCAGGTAGGCGTAGTTTATCAGAATCGGTACAACGAAAGCTCTGTCAAGATGAAAGAGTGGGCCGAGTCTGGGCGCTATGGTCGCGTCCTCGGTATGCGCGCGTTCGTCACTTGGAGTCGCGGCGCAGACTATTATAACTCTGGCGCGTGGCGTGGCAAATGGGCGACAGAAGGTGGCGGCCTTCTCATCAACCAGGCAATCCACACGCTCGATCTGCTGCAGTGGCTAGGTGGCGACATGGCGTCGATCAAAGGGCAGTGGGCCACACATGTGCTGCAGGATGTGATCGAGGTGGAAGATACGGCTCATGCCATCATCGATTTTAATAGTGGCGCCAGGGCCGTATTTTTCGGCACAAATGCATACGTGGCAAATTCGCCGATCGATATCGAGGTCATCTGTGAACATGCAACTTTCACTCAGCGCAACGAGGCGCTGTATCTCGTAAAAGACGGTGCAGAAACAATCGAATGTGAGCCGCCTGTGCATCAGAATTTTGGCAAGTCATACTGGGGAGTAGGGCATGAACGGTTGATCGCGGACTTTTATCAGCATCTGATCGACAATCGCCCATTTCCAATCGATGCGCTGGAGGCATCCAAATCGCTGCGCATCGTCCGGTCGATCCACGGTCGAGATGTTTGATCCTGAGCAGTGAATATGTGGTGGATGTTGGGGGCGAGCACACATGCTTCAATCGGCATGCGCCTCTTTGGAGTCCCTGATAACCTTTCGATTCGCCCACCTTTCTAAAAGGGTGCTCCTAGCAACCTTCGAGCACCCTTTTAGAACGAGTACGCCCATGGAACTTACTTCACATAAGTCGCTGACGTCTCCCCACGCTGGACGGGGTTAAGCTGCCTTAAGCCCCGAGTGGTGACCCCTATACCCAGCCGACCTGCGTGTCCACATCTTGATCATAGTCCACACCTTTGAAGGCAAAGCCGAAGAGCCGGAGAAACTCTGTGCGATAGCCTTCGATATCGGTTAGCTTCGCCAGGTTTTCCGTGTCGACTTTTTCCCACAGTGACAGCGCTTCGTCTTGCACATCAGGTCTCATCTCCAGATCATCGATGCGAATGCGGCCTTTTTCATCGATCGATGGGCCGTTTACCGAATAAAGCTGTTCTGAGAATAGTCGGTACATCTGTTCGATGCAGCCCTCATGAAGCCCTTTTTCCTTCATCACCCGGTATAAGATCGAGATATAGAGCGGCACGACAGGGATCGCCGAACTGGACTGCGTCACCAAAGCTTTATTGACAGAGATAAACGCCCTGCCACCGCGCGCCTGGAGCTTCTTGTTGAGCCTTAGTGCGGTATCCTCGAGGTCGCTTTTTGCGCGCCCGATCGTGCCTTCGCGATAGATAGGATACGTAAGCTCTGGGCCTATGTAAGAGTAGGCGATCGTCGTGGCGTGATCCGCGAGCACACCAGCTGTGTCAAGGGCTTCGATCCACATCTGCCAGTCTTCGCCGCCCATGACTGCCACGGTTTGCCGGATCTCTTCGTCATTGGCCGGAGGCACGGTTATCTGTGTGACCTTGCCCGAGTGAACATCGACCGTCTTGCTGGTAAACTCTTCCCCGATCGGTTTGATCACAGACGAGTTGGTTTCTCCCGTTTTAGGATGGGTGCGCCTTGGAGATGCCAGGCTATAAACCACAAGATCGATTTTTCCCATGTGCGCTTTGATGAGGTCGATCACCTGTGCTTTGATTTCATCTGAAAATGCGTCCCCGTTCACCGTTTTCGCGAAGTATCCTGATACGGCAGCAGCCTTTTCAAAAGCGGCCGTGTTGTACCACCCCGCCGTGCCTGTGCGATTATCTGATGCAGACTTTTCAAAGCAGACGCCGATGGTATTGGCTCCACCCCCGAACGCCGCTGCGATCCTGGAGGCAAGGCCGTATCCGGTTGAACTGCCGATCACCAGGACATTTTTCGGACCGTTAAAGGCGCCGCTTTTATGGACATATTCAATCTGCTCTTCGACGTGCTTGGCACACCCGACCGGATGGGCTGTCGTACAGATAAATCCACGAATCTTCGGTTGTACAATCATGCGTGATTCCAACTCCATTTCTCGTTAGCGAAATCAAGGTAGCTGCTTTAGCTTATCCATGATGGGTGTTCGCGCCTTGGGCGACGGAACATCAGCCGGATAACCTACCGGTACGGTTGCCACTACGGCATATCCATCCGGGACTTCAAGGATGGCGCGACCCGTGGGTGTAGCTCCGAGTGAGGTGATGCCTGTTCCTACCCCGTGTTCGTGCGCCGCCAGCATAAAGTTTTGTAAAAAGCACGATGCGGCCACTATGTTTTCTTCGCTATCTACAGGCGTTTTTCCTGGTTCCGCTACAATCACCAAAACTACGGGTGCGCCGCCAAAGTCGGTTTTATGGTTGAGTTTTGCACGGGTCTCCGGACCAATAAAAAGTACTTGCCACGGTTCTGTCATGCGGTGATTTGGCGCCATGGTGGCTGCTTGCAGCCATGATAGGATATCATCTTTTGAGATTGGGTCTGGCTTAAATTGCTTGATGTTACGCCTCGTTGTGATGCTCTCAACGATACTCAAGTTCACCCACTCCTTGTTATCAACACGAGATGGTTAGATTTTTATACTATTGTACATGACCGTATGTAGGAATACGAGCGCTAACCGGTTTCATGATCGTTTCAAATTTTGCTATGATACGGATATGCTTAGAAACTTTTGGCAAAGGCGATGAAATCAGATGGATGCACGATTATTGAAGAATTACGCTGATCTGGCGATTAAAGTGGGTGTCAACCTCCAGCCAGGCCAGCACCTCGTGATCGGCTATGGGCTGCGGCAAGTGCTGCCAGAGCATATTGATTTTGCACGATTGTTAGTCGAGGCCGGGTATGATGCAGGAGCTCGGTTCGTCCAGGTGGATTGGGGCGATGAGTGGTGGATGCGCGAGACGGTGAAACGTGGCTCTCTGGAAACGCTCGAAGCGAGGTATCGCTGGCAGGCGGAGTGGGTCAAGCGCCTCGGTAGGGAAGGGGCCGCATATCTGGCCATGCCTGTGTCGGACCCCGATCTGTATAAAGGGGTAGACTCCGAACGCGTCGCTGCCGCACTGCGCTTTCAGGATGCGGC
>JAKACY010000245.1 GCA_021821025.1 Bacillota bacterium
GGCGCGGATCAGGCGATCGTGGTTACCACACCGGAACAGGCGGCCGTACGTGATGCAGATCGAGTCATCGGACTGCTTGAGGCGGAGAAGATGCCTTCTCCAAAACTGGTGATCAATAGAATCCGGCCCCATATGGTTAAAAATGGAGATATGTTGGATATTGATGAGATTATCAATATTTTGTCACTGGACTTGCTTGGCGTAGTGCCAGACGATGAGCATGTCATCAAGGCGGCTAATCAAGGGGAGCCCACGGTGGTAAAGCCTGATTCGCGTGCCTCCATTGCTTATCGTAATATCGCGAGGCGCATCCTGGGTGATCCGGTACCACTGATGAACCTGCAAGAGGACGAGGGATTTTTTAAGAAGATGCGCAAGTTGATCGGACTTCGCTAAGCTGATCGCTTTGAGAATATTGCCTCCCCTTTAGACATAGTGATAGATGGACGAGTACGAGGCGTCTTTCTCCTATGTGTGGAGGGGTGATTTTTTTGTTCGATAGCAAAAGAAAAGCTACCAAAGAGTCCGTCGCTGACATTTCATCACCATACACGGTTGTTCCGCAAGACGACTTGTACGGCTCTCCTTCCTCGTGGATGGCGCAGCCGATGAACGCAGATAAGGGAGTTGAAGGCGACCAACCGAACCTGCCCGACGATCATAGTGGGAGACTCCACGTGGAGAATTATCCACAGTACATGGGGAATCGACCTTACACGAATTCTACCAACCGTGAGACAACAACGCGCAGAACGCGATCGGGTGCATATCGGCGAGTATCCTATGATGCACCGGCGCCAAGAAATTCGCGCGCGGGGTCCACGGATTCGCGGGTGTCGCTTTTTACACTGCAGGTCATCGGCGGAGCATTTGTCATTCTCGCCGCCCTTTTAGTCTTTCATAGTAAGCAGCCCGTTGCGCTTGGTATTCAAAATACAATTCGGCAGTGGATGGTCACGGATTACACGAGTATTGAATTGCCTGCAAGCTTGGCTCGGACGCTTGGCAGCCTTGCGTCATCTGGATCGGCTGCTGTAGCAACTACGGTACCAAACCTGGACGTCGTGCGCCCGCTGGCTGGTTCAGTGGTTCGGGGATTTTCGCTTGTAACACCTGACGTGGTCATTTCAGGTCGTCCGGGCTCTCCGATTGTGGCCGCCATGGATGGGTTGGTGGATAGCGCGGGAGAGAGCCAAGCGAACGGGTTTTATGTCACAATTGACCATGGCGCGTTTGGGCAGACTTTTTATGCACATCTTGGTCGTCTTGATGTACATGCCCATGAGTATGTGATCGCAGGTCAAACGATTGGGTATTTGCCTACAAAAAGTGGGAGTTTGACGTTTGGGTTTATTAGGGCAGGATCTTATAAAGACCCAAAATTCTTGTTAGGAATGGCAAAACCGTGAGAATCGCAGGTATTCGCGTACGGGTTCACCCACTCTTTTTAGCTCTGATGGTTTTGGCGCTATACGCTCATGTCTTTTGGGATGTTGTGATTCTGTTTCTGATCGTCGTCATCCACGAATTTGGTCATGTGTTCGCGGCGAGACATTACGGTTATCATACGGAATATGTGGAGCTTCTGCCATTTGGTGGGGTCGCAAGGCTGGCCGTCGGAACCCTTGGTTGGAATGCGAAACACGAGACTGTGATCGCCATCTTTGGCCCGCTGATGAACATGGTGCTGGCTTTGGCGGCGGTCATGCTGCACTTTACTAGAATTTTTCCTGAAAAGTGGTTGATTAGCTTTATCACGATTAACCTGACTATTATGTTTTTCAATCTCTTGCCGGGGTTGCCACTGGATGGGGGGCGGATCGCAAGGGCAGGTTTAGCCATAACCGAGGGCTATGAGCACGCTACCAGGGTGGTGACGAAAATGTCATTTATCATCGCTACAGTATTGATGATTTTAGGAGTCTTAGCACTCTGGCTGGGTTATGCAGATGTTGGATTACTGGCACTCGGTTTCTTTCTCCTTTTTTCCGCTTATACCGTTAATAAACAGACCCGGTACGATCTAATGCGATTTTTGGATTCGAAGCGCAGGCAGGATGGAGCTAGTGCGCAGCCTCTTCGGTCATTGGCTGTGCTGCCGACCGTTTCAATCGGCGAGGTTGCGACGCGATTTGCGCCAGGTGCGTATCATTTGATTTATGTACACGAATTAACGGAAAGGGCGCATGAACCTGGTGGTGTGCTAGCGCAAGACGTATTGGAAGAAAAGGACATTCTGGATGCGATTTTTGAAGGCGGGCTATGGACTGAACCTGTTTCCCAATTGCTTTTGTAGAAGAAATTGTGGTATTCTATAGGGCGTGACGCACCGTGGTGTGTCAACCGCTTGTATATGGCCGTTAAAACGGCTTTATGCCGTGCCAAGACAGCGAGTCCTACATGACCTAGGCTCTTAGAGCCATTTGGAGGTGCGCGTTGATGTACGCGATTGTTGAAACTGGTGGAAAACAGTTTAAAGTTTCTGAAGGCATGAATATTTATGTCGAGAAGTTAGACGTAGTAGTGGGCGACTCCGTTACCTTAGACAAGGTCCATCTCGTCGAAAAAGATGGACAAGTTCGTGTGGGTACCCCGCTTGTGCAAGGCGCCAGCGTCCAAGCTTCTGTAGTCGAACACGGAAAAAACAAGAAGATCATCGTGTTTAAGTATAAATCTAAGAAAAATTATCGCCGTAAGCAAGGTCATCGTCAACCTTACACCAAGTTGAAGATCAATACTATCCTTGGCTAAACCCGGTTGCATTGAATCATCATGATACGGGTGAAGGTGCGTTATCAAGCGGTTAGTAGGCATGTGGATCAGGCGCCGATCGATCGTCTTATGGTCAAAGGACATGCAGGTTCTGGTGACTATGGACATGATTTGGTCTGCGCTGCTGTATCCGCTCTGGTGATTAATTTTGTTAATAGTGTAGAAGGTATCTGCGGTTTAGATTTAAAACCAAGCGTTCGTTCCGGTTTTATGGAAGTTGTCGTGCCGTCAGATCATGATATTCAGCTTTTGGCTCGTAGTTTATTATTCGGTCTGATGGAGCTTTCTAAAGAGCATGGGGACTTTATTTCCATGCCTGAATCGTATTAATGGGAGGAATTTGAGATGTTGCGTTTTGATCTACAGTTATTCGCGCATAAAAAAGGTGTATCTTCGACGCGAAATGGTCGTGACAGCCACGCGCAAAGGCTCGGCGTAAAACGCAGTGATGGCCAGGTGGTTTCGGGTGGAAGCATTTTGGTTCGCCAACGCGGTACGAGGATCTATCCAGGATTGAACGTAGGGTTAGGCAAAGACGAAGATCGGA